>JAABTG010000077.1 GCA_011389995.1 Thiotrichales bacterium | reverse complement strand
GGTCCCGTCGCCGCCGCTGGTGTCCGACCAGTTGTCGTCCAGGGCGAAGCCATGGGTCCAGACGGTGCCGGTGAGGTGATTGTCGTTCGTATAGGGCGCCCCACCTTCAGGGGCCCAGGCGGGGGCGAGGAACAGGTCGCCGTAGCCGATGCCGCGGTCGTTCTTGGTATAGCCCGGGAAGGGGCCCGTGCCATCGCCATGGGTCTGGCCGGCGAAGGCGGTGAAGATCTCCACCAACAGCATGTTGCCCCGCTGGTTGAAGGTGGCCTTCTCGATACCGAAGACGTTGGCGTCACCGATGACGTCGCCGTAGCCATGGTCGTCGGAGCCGATGTAATCGTCGGCCACCGTGACCACGGGCAACGCCCCCGCCTGGGAGGAAAACAAGGCGACAGCCGCCACCAATCCCAGATTTCTATTGCTCTCGCGCATTTGCCTGCTCACTGGTTTGTATTTAATCTCAACCAGAGACGTGCAAATAAAGGGCCAAATTAATATTATATATTTATCAACAAGTTACAAAACAAACCGTGTCTGCTTCGTAAACCTTCCCGACACGCCCCGGGGAATGGATGAGAGCTCCGGAAGCCCATCACGGCCCATTGGTGCCGGCCATCACAATTTCCAGGGAGAAACCCGACGGGAGCCCCCACCGGTGCCCGCCGGGTCACAGATTTGAGTAAGAAATTCCGACAATTGGAGCTCACCGCCGAGGGCGGCTCGCCGCCGGGGACCGGGCCGTCCGAGGAGATCCCAAATGGGACGATTTCCTCACAGACTTTCGCCGTTATAAGAGCTAAGTCATTGTCCTTTTGACGGATTCCCGGCTTGCCCACACATCCTGTGGAAAACTCTGTGAACAGATTGGGTTCAACGCCATAAAAACGGGACGGCGGCGCCTTTCCTGTCAGATTGGTGAAATCTTGTACAGCCACCAGTTTTCAGTGACTTAAGGTACGAGGGGCGAGGGTGCATGGGATCAGGGACGCTCCCATAGCGCCGTCACCCCCCCTAAATGGATCCGTGTGCATAAGTCAACCCGGAAAGACCCCCCGGGGGAGGGCACCCCGCACGCGTCCTGCCACCTTCCCGGCCCGTCCGCCGCCGCCCTCAGGCGGAGGTGGTGTTGCGCGCCTCGATGGCGGCCTGTACCCCGTCCCAGAACGCGATGCGGGCCTCCAGGACGCGTACCGCCACCTCGTCCGCCTCGGCCCGCCGGGCCGCATCGTCCCCCACCAGGGCGTCCACCAGGCGCAGGGACAGGGGGCCGTGAAAATCCTCATCCAGATGGATATGGCGGTTGAGGTAGAAATGGAAGACGGGCGCCTCGTCTTCCCCCACCCCCATGGCGGCAAGGAAACCGCGGAACATGCCCGGTATCACCTGCTCGCGGCCGAAGGCCAGGGCCGCCGCCACGCCGTGGGGGCCGGCGTCGCGGATGATGTCGAAGGTGGTGGTGGTGAAGGCCTTCGAGGGCGCCGGCACCCGTGCCTGGGCCAGGGCCGGCTCCGCTCCCCCGGCCGCCGCCCGGGCGACGAAATCCCGCACTCCCGAGCTGTCGGCACCGATCTCCTCCATGGCATGGCAATACAGGGTGAAGTGGCTGGCGGCCCGCAGGCCGTCCGGCAGCATGCCCTCGGGCAACTGGTCGGATTCCTCTTCGAGCACCAGCTGATTGATGAAGAAGGCCAGCTCCGGATGCCGGGGCGGCACCCAGGGCACGCGCACCGGGGCCACCTCCTGCTGCAGGGTCTTGATGAGAGACATGAAGTCCCACACCGAATACACATGATGGGCCATGAAGACCCGCAGGTCCCCGATGTCCGCCACCGCCCCGTAGACGGGGTGGTTCTCCAGCCCGGCGCGCAGCCGGTTCAGGTGTTCGTTTGCCATCGACGCCATAGGCATGGTCTCCCCATTGATCAGTTCCCGAGCCCGCGGCGGGCCCCTCACCCACGGCCCCCGAGGCCGTGAAAGACATTCCAGGGCCGCTTTCTAGACCATTGGCGCGGCGCAAACCACAGCGCCCCCTTGGGGTTTCTCCCCGGCGGGCATGGAGGCGGGACCCTGGACGGCGACGCCCTCCCGTACCGGGGGCAACGGACGACGGCGACGCCGGGAGGTCGTTGTACAGGCCCTGGCTCCCGGTGTCCCGTCCCGCGGCGAACCCCGGGAGGACACCGCCCCCGCCGTGCGCCCTTTACGGCCCGTCGCCCCACAACCGCTCCCGCAGCCCCGACGTGCGCTCCACCCGTCCTTCGATGCCGCGTTGCAGGGCCTCGCCACCCGCCAGCAGGGTAAAGCCGCGGCGCGCCCGGGTGATGCCGGTGTAGATGAGTTCCCGGCTCACCACGGGGCTCGGCTGCTCCGGCAGCACCAGGCACACCTCGTCGAACTCGGAGCCCTGGCTCTTGTGCACGGTGATGGCCAGGGCCGTTTCCACCGCCGGCAGCCGCGCCGGCGCCAGGGCCCGCAGGCCACCATCGGCGTGGCGGAACCACACCCGCAGGCCGCCCTCGCCGGCCAGGGTGATGCCGAGGTCGCCGTTGTACAGGCCGAGGTCGTAATCGTTGCGGGTCACCATCACCGGCCGCCCCGGGAACCACGGGTCGTCGGGCCGCGGCCGTCCTCCCCGCAGGGGCGCCGCCAGCCGGCGATTGAGCTCCGTCACCCCCCACGGCCCCTCCCGCAGGGCGGCCAGCACCCGCGCCCGCGCCAACCGCTCCAGGGCCTGTTCCGGGGCGGCGGCCGCCAGGTCGCCGAAATGGCGGGCGGCGAACGCCGCCAGCCAGCGCCACCGCCCCTCGGCGTCGAGGCGCGGCCACGCCGCCTCCCCTGCCCCGCCCTCCGCCAGCACCGCCACGGCCCCCGGGGCGTCGCCGCCGTTGACGGCCGCGGCCAGGCGGCCGATGCCGCTGGCGGCGGCGAAGCGGTAACTGCGGCGCAGCAGCACCACCTGGTCGGCGAAGCCGGCACCGCCGCGGGGCAACTCCAGGCCCGTGAGGCGGGCCACCAGGGCCGCCATCTGCGGGCCGTAGGCATCGCCGCGGCGGCCCTGGCACAGGTCACCCATGACATGGCCGGCCTCCACCGAGGCCAGCTGGTCCCGGTCCCCCAGCAACACCAACCGCGCCGCCGCGGGCAGGGCGTCGAGCACCCGGTACATGAGGGGCAGGTCCACCATGGAGGCCTCGTCCACCACCAGCACGTCGAGGTGCAGGGGATTGTCCCGATGATGGCGGGCCCCGGCCCCGTTCTGGAGGCCGATGAGCCGGTGCAACGTACTCGCCCCGTCGGGAATGGCGGCCCTCACGGCATCCTCCACCGGCAGCCCGCCGCGGGCCTCCCCGATGGCATCTCCCAGGCGCGCCGCCGCCTTGCCGGTGGGCGCGGCGAGGCCGATGCGCAAGGGACCGCTGACGGCACTGCGCTGCATCAGGGCCAGCATACGCGCCACGGTATGGGTCTTGCCGGTACCAGGGCCGCCGGAGATCACCGCCAGGGGAGTGAGGCAGGCCAACACCGCCGCCACCTGCTGCCAGTCGGCAGACTCTTCGGCAACGGGGAACAGGCGCGCCACCGTATCCGCCAGCCGGGCATCGTCGAAGGGGGCCGTCCGGATACCGCAGCGGGCCGTGAGCTGGCGCGCCACCTCGTGTTCGTAGTACCAGTAGCGGGCCAGGTAGAGCCGGCTGGCGCCATCCAGCAGCAGGGGATGAGGGTCCCCCGGGCGCCCCACCACGCCACTGCGCTCCAGACACTCCAGCCAGCGGGACAGGGGCGGACAGACCAGGGGGCCGGCTGCCGTGTCCACCACCTTGCGCCCCGCCACGGCCCCGAGCTCCAGGCATACATCGCCCTCCCCGGCCCGCCGGCTCACCAGGCAGGCCGCCGCCAGCAATTCGTCGCCGGGGACCCGGGCGAGTTCCGCCATCAGCCGCCCGAAGGCCAGGTCCAGGTGGCGCAGACGGCCCTCGGCCACCGCGGCCTGCATCACGGCGTCCAGGGTCATGGGCCCGCCACCGCCTGGTCCAGGGCCGCCACCCGTTCCTCCCCGGGACGATGGAACCAGACTCCGCTGGCGGGACCGGTGGCGGGCGACATACCCCGCAGGAACAGGTAGAACACGCCGCCGAAGTGGCGCCCGTAGTCATAGTCCGGTCTTCGCAGGGCCAGGTAGCGATGCAGCGCCAGGGTATAGATGCGGTACTGCATGTCGTAGCGGTGGGCGGCCATCACCGCGTCGAGGCGTGCGCTGGCATAGGCCGCGGGGTCGTGGCCCAGATGATTCGATTTATAGTCCACCACGTAATAGCGGCCGTCATGCTCGAATACCAGGTCCACGTAGCCCTTCATGAGGCCGTGCAGTGCGGGGCCGGTGTCCAGCGCCCCGGGGGTATCCGCCAGCAACGCCCCCAGCCGCCCCGCATCGGCCCCCGCCAGGGGAAAGTGGAAGGCCATCTCGTCCAGGCGGGCGGCGCGCCTTATATCCCGCAGCCGCAGGTCGCCCGCCGGCGTCAGGGGAGTGTCCAGCACCCCCTCCATGGCCCGCGCCACCACCGCCGTCCATTGGGTCTCGAAACCGTGACGTAGCAGCCGGCGTTCCACCTGCTCCTCCAGCGCCGCGCCGCGGGCAGCGGGAAAGTCCAGGTGCTCCAGCAGCTCGTGGAAGAAGGTGCCGGCACGGGCACCGCGGGGAAAGTCGAGGATGCTGCGGTGGCGCGAGACGGCGGTCCCCTCCTCGGATACATCCAGTTCTCCCAGGCGCACATGGTGACCGCCGGCCTGCTGGCCCACCAGACCCGAGTAGCTGTGGATACGCCAGCGGCGGTCGATGGTGCCGGTAAAGACCCGTGCCGCACCACTGGCCGGGGCCCGCGGAACGACCATGGCCGCAGCGGGAGCGGTGTCCAGGTCGGCCACCGCGATACACTCCGGCGCGCCGGCGGCCAGGTCCATCAATTGCGCCAGGATGGTCTCGTCGGTCATGCCGGCCATGGCCCCGGGGCCGTGGAGCAGGTGGGCCATGGCCGAGGCCGGGGCGCCGCTCAGATAACCCCAGAAGGGTATGCACAGGTGGCGGGCACGGGTCAGGGCCACGTACAGCAGGCGCAGGTCCTCCGCCAGGCGCTCCTTTTCCGCCAGGGCGTGATGGGCCTCCAGGTCATCGCTGCCGAGGTCGAAGCATTGGGTGGTGCCGTCGTGGAAGGCCAGCGGCGGCTGCGCCTTCTGGGGCATGCTGCGCCACATGTAGGGCAACAGCACCACGGGGTATTCCAGGCCCTTGCTGCGATGGATGGTGACGATCTGCACCAGGTTCTCGTCGCTCTCCAGTCGCAGCTGCTGGTCCTCGGCGGCGGCGTCCGGCTCCTGGCGCCGGGCCGCGAACCAGCGCAGCAGGGATTCCATGGTGTGATGCTCGAGGCTCGCCCGCTGGAGCAGTTCCCCCAGCTGCAACAGGTTGGTGAGGCTGCGCTCGCCACCCTCCCGGGCCAGCAGCCGCCGTGGCACCGCCTGGGCCTCCAGCAGCGCCATGAACATCACCATGAAGCCCTGCTCCAGCCATCGCCGGTGGGCCTCGCGGAAGGCCCCGAGCACCCCATCGAGGGCCGTCTCGTCGGTATCCAGGGCGGCCAGACCGGCCCCGCTGCCACCCATCATGTCGAGACTGAGGGCGGACCGCAGCCGCCGGGCGTCGCCGGGACGGGCCACCGCCTCCAGCAGCCGTGCGAGTTCCCACGCCTCGTCCGAGGCGAACACGCTCTCGCGGCTCATCACCACGCCCCCCACCCCCACCGTGGCCAGGGCCTGATGCACGGCATGGGCATCGCGGTGGTTGCGCACCAGTACCGCCATGTCGCCCGCCGCCAGGTTGCGGTCACCCAGGCGCAGGCGGCCGGCGGTGCCCCGGCTCAACAGGCGCGCCACCTCTGCGGCGACGGCGGCCGGCACCGCCCCCTCGGCCCAGTCGCTGCGCAACGCCCCGCTGCTCCTGTTGCAGTTGTCGGCGGTCCGCCGGGCGAAGCGAAACTGCAGGGGCACCAGGGGCGCACCATCCAGCAACAGGGGCTCGCCATCGGCGCGTCCGCCCGCCTTGACGCCGTGGAAGGGGATGTCCGCGTCATAGATGAAAGGCGATTTTGCCCGCTCGAAGACATGGTTGACCGCCCGCACCAGCCGCGCCGCGGAACGCCAGTTGGTGTCGAGGGTGGAGCGCCGTTCGGGGGCGGTGGCGCGCCGCGCCGCCATGTAGGTGAACACGTCGGCGCCGCGGAAACCGTAGATGGCCTGCTTGGGATCGCCGATATAAAAGAGTCCCACCCCCTCCCCCGCGCCGTGGATACGGCGGAAGATGGCGTACTGCAGGGGATCGGTGTCCTGGAACTCGTCCACCATGGCCATCGGGAAGCGGCCGCGGATGCGTGCCGCCAGGGCGTCACCGCCATCGCCCTCCAGGGCCGCGGCGAGACGTGCCAGCAGGTCGTCGTAGGAGAACACGCCCTCCCGGGCCTTGAGGCGGGCCATGTGCCGGCCGAGGAACTCGTAGGCCGCCTCCAGCAGGTGGGTCTCCAGGGCGCGGTCCAGTGCCGCCACCGCCGCGGCCAGTTCTGAGAAGGCATCGAAGAAGGGATGGGTGGGGGGCTGTCCGCTTTTCTTCGTGCCTGCCACCACCGCCTCGGCGGTGAAGCGCGCCAGTTGCCGCGGCAGGGTGGCCGAGGGCGCGCCCCTCAGCCACGTCTCCAGGCCCGCCAGGGCCGCCTCCAGCACGTCGGCCCGGTAGGTCTTCTCGGCCCGGGACAGGTGGGGATGGTTACGCAGCAACTCCGCCACCGCCGGGCCATGGTCCGTCCACAGGCGCGCCGCAGCGGCGAATGCCTCCTCCATCCGCGCCACACCCTCTGCCACGGCGGCCTCGTCCACCGCCGGCACCAGGCGGATGTCGGGCCGCAGCAGCAGGGGCCGCAGGGCCTTGAGCAGATGCTCGGGGGCGCCCCAGCGGGCGTGGGCCCAACCTGCCACCAGGGGTGACGCGCCATAGAATCGACGGCGCCAGAAGTCCTCCGTCACCCGCAGCCGCAGCTCCGATTCGTCGCCCTGCAACTCGGTATCGAACAGGGCGCCGCTCTCGAAGGCATTGTCCTGGAGCATCTGGGCGCAGAAGCCATGGATGGTATGGATGGCCGCCTCGTCGAGACGCAGCAGGGCATCCCGCAGGCGCCCCAGGACGGTGCCGGCGTCCCCGGCCCGGGTGAGCAGGCGCTCCAGGGTCTCGTCACCTCCCCGGCCCGTCTCCAGCCACCGCGCCGCCCCCGCCAGGCGGGCGCGTATGCGGGCGCGCAACTCCTCGGTGGCGGCCTTGGTGAAGGTCACCACGAGGATGCGATCCACACTCAGGCCCCGTTCCACCACGCAGCGCAGATACAGCAGGGACAGGGTATAGGTCTTGCCGGTGCCGGCACTGGCCTCGATCAGCCGGGTGCCTTCCAGAGGCAGGCTCAGGGGGTCCAGCACGCCATTCTCCGATGCCACGGCCTAACCCTCCTCCCCGTGATCCAGCACGGGACCGAACACCGTCAGGGCGATCTCCCCGAAGGGTTCGGCGAAGGGCTCCCGCCCCCGCCAGGCGGTGCTGATATAGGGGTCGCCGCCCTCACCGCTATGGGCGAAGCCGTCCTGCCAGCGGGCGGTGGCGGCCCGCAGCGCCCGTTCCTGTCCCTTGTCCCGCAACCGGGCCTCGGCGTAGGCCCAGGAGCACTCGACGAAAAAGGGCAGGGGCGCCGCCAGGCCCCGCCAGTAGAGCTCCAGCAGCTGCTCCAGCAGGAGCCGCGGCCGGTCCACCGCGGCCAGGGAGAAGCGGGCGTCCAGCATCAGCAGGCGGCTGTGGAGGGCGACCCCGGACGGTGCCACGGCCCCCAGGGCCAGGTGCTCCATCCACAGGGCCAGGCGGTCCTTTGGGCGCAGGCGGGCGGGCCGGCTGCGCACCAGGCCGCCGGGGCGCACGTCCTCGAGCCACCCTGTCAGATGAAAGTCGCCGAGAACGAGATCCACCTCCACGGCCTCGGCGGGCTCCCGGGTGAGTACGGCCAGCTCGGCCGCCATAGGCGCCACGGGGGCCAGCAGGGCCTCCACCTCCAGGGCGGCGAAGGCGCCGTGGGGGGCCGCGCCCGTGGCCTCCAGCCACCCCCTCACCGCCCCGCCGTCATCCACCGCCTGCGGCCCCGCCGCCAGCACCTCCTGGCGCACTCGATAGCGCTCCAGACCGTCGAGGGTGAAGGGCTCGCTGTCGGCCACCGTGGCCCCGGCCTCGCGGTAGTGGACACCGAGGCGGTGGCGCAGCAGATAGCGGGCGGGGTTGGCGAAGAAATCCATGACGGCCCTGAGGTCCACGTTGCGCCACTCGGCCGCCGGTTCCGGCAGGGGGTCGGCGGCGAAAGGCACCGGTGCCGCGCCGGCACCCGGACGCCACTGCTCGGCGTAGCTGAACAGGCCGCCGGCGCCATCGAAGTAACGATGGCTGAAGGGCTGCAGAGGATGCTGGCACGGCAGCCCAGGAGCGGCCTGGGGCTCGGCACCCGCGACGTATTCCATGACATCGCTCACCACCACCGACGGCACGCGTTCGCTGTTGTCCCGGATGTCGCGGCTCTGATAGCTGATGTAGAAGACATCCCGCGCGCTCAACAGGGCCTCCAGGAACAGGAAGCGGTCGTCGTTGCGGCGCGAACGATCGCCCCGTCGGGGCGCCGCCGCCATCAGATCGAAACCCGCCGGCCGTTGGATGCGGGGGAACTCGCCTTCATTCATGCCCAACACGCAGACCACCCGGAAGGGGATGCTGCGCATGGGCACCAGGTCACAGAAGGTGACCGGCCCCGTCAGGAAGCCCTGTCCCGCCTCCACCTCGTCGAGGCGCGCCGCCACCGTATCCCGGAACACCTCCGGGGTCAGGACGGGCGCGGGGATGGCCTGCCCCGCCTCCCGCACCAGGTCGTCGAACAGCCGATGGAGGACCTGGAAGACCTCCATCTCCTCGTCCACCGGGGCGAAGAAGTCCGCCAGCAGCTGGTTCACACGCTCCCGCCATGCTGTCAGGGAGGCCGGCCTCGCGAGGCGCTCGCGCCACCGCGCCACGGTCTCCACCAGGGCCGCCAGCCCGCCGACCCGGGCCGCGCCGCCCCCCTCCACTCCGGCCAGGGGCAACACCTCCTCGAAGGCCCCGGCGCCGTCGGGCAGGGCATAACCCAGCAACAGGCGACGCAGGCCGAAGCGCCAGGTGTTGCGTCCGGAGGTCGCCAGGCCGGCCGCCTCACGGTCGGCCTCGTCGAGACCCCAGCGGATGCCACTGTCCTCCACCCACTGGTGGATATCCGCCAGGTCCTCGGCGCCGAGGCCGAAGCGCCGGCCAAGGGCCGGAAGGTCCAGCAGTCCCAGGACGGTGGAGGCCTCCAGCCGTCCCTGGGGCAGGGCCAACAAGGCGAGCACACCCTGGGCATGGGGGTCCTCGGCCGCCAGCCCCTGATGGGCCAGGGAGAAGGGAATGGCGCGGCGCGGCGGGGCGGTACCGAACACCGCGGCCACATGGGGCGCGTAGCGGCCCATGTCCGGTGCCATCACCATGACGTCCCCGGGCAGCAGGCCGGGCAGGGTCTCGAACAGCTCCAGCAGGCGATCCTGAAGCACCTGCACCTCCCGCAGGTCGCTGTGACAACCGTGGACCTGCAGGGAGGCATCGGCCGCCGCGAGGGCCGCCGGCTCCATCCCTTGCATCCGCCGGTCCCGCAACACGAGGATATCCTGCTGCAACCGATGCAGGCGAGTGTCCGCCCCCGGATCCTCGAACAGCTCTTCTTCCTGGCACCCCAGTTCCTGGATCTGTTCGAAAAACTCCCGTCCCTGGGCACCCAGGGAGGCCAGCAGGGGGTGACCCACATCGTAATAGGCGCTGACGTCGGACTGCCCGGCCCGGCGCCAGCGGTCCCGGTGCCGGGCCAGTTCACGGTCCGAGGCGATATCTCCCCAATAGGCCTGGCTGGGATTCAGGAGGTAGAGGTCCACCTGCACCACGCCGGCGATGCCTTTCAGGGCCTCCAGATAGGCGGGAGCGAGGGCCGACAGGCCGAATACCGACACCCGCTCCGGCAGGGCCGATGCCACCAGGGTGCCCGCGGTGCAGCGGCCGACGAATTCCGTTACCAGGGCCGCCCAGTGGCGGGGGGGGCCGGGGGGTGAGATGGCGCGCCACAGCCGCGCCTGCCAGTGGCCCTGCTCGCCGCGGTCCCAGGCGTTGATCCACTCCGGCCGATATACAAGGTACTGGTCGAAGAGACCGGCGCAGCGTCCGCTCAAGCGGTGCAGTCTGCGCCCGTCGTCGTCCATCGCCACATAGCGGGCGACCTCGGCGAAGGCGGGATCCCCGAACAGGCCCGGCAGCGCGGCCATGGCACGCCAGGCGAGGACGTCCCGGTGATAGTGGTTCTCCGCCGGCACGTCCGGCAGCTGGGTCGACAGCACCTCCCACATGAAGGTGGCGGGCAGGGGAAACTCCGTATTGGCGCTGATGCCATGGGCCAGGGCCAGCTGCTGGGCCAGCCACTGCCCCATGCCCGGGTTCTGCAACACCACCCGTTGGGGTTCGAGGACGCCCCCCACGGGGCACACCAGGGCCGCCGCCAGGCGGGCCGTCAGGGGTTCGAGTCGGTTACCATGGAAGATGCGCAGCACGGGATGTCCCGGGGAATCATGAGCCCCGGATGGTACCCGCAACGCCACCGCCGCGGCACCATCTGAGAACCCTGTCCCAGACGCCGGCCCTTACCCCCGACTATTGAAGACGTTCAGTGAACTTGGTCACGGAAGTGTCCCGTGAGGGGCGTAATATCGCCCCCGTAGGCACACAGGGGAGGATCCACACCCATGCAGACATTCGCTACCCTCGGACATGCCAGGCATCGTCTCGATGGCGAGTTCGACCCGTCTTCCGCTCCATCCACGGCCGTTCAGAGCCAGGAGGCGTTCGAGCACGAACACGCCAAACGGGCGTTTTTTCGTGCCATCGGTGAGGCGTCACCCGTCATCATGGTGCTGATGGTATTGCTGGTCTTTTCTCTCATCTACTGATACCCCTGAGGAACCCGCGACGCGGGTTCCTGCCGTCGGGCCCCGACGAGCCGACGCCAGAGGGCCGCTTGCGCGGCCCTTTATCTTTTCCCCCCGCCTACCGCAGCCGCCAGGGCGGCCCGCCCCATCAGCGCAGCACCAACAGCACCACGGCCCCCATTATGGCGGGCACCACCATCGGAACGAGCACCACCATACCGCGCATGACGCGGCGACGGGCGGGGTCGGGATGCGTTCCAGCCCTTGCGGGTGTGGGCCGGCTCGTCAGCCGGGGGCGTCCTCCATCAGCCATGGTGTTCTCCCTCGGACGTTGCATGGGAAGGCCGGGGCAGCATCGGGGGTGCCTGCGGCCGGCCCCGGCACCGGCACCGGACGGATCACCCAGACCGGCACCTGGGGGATGATAAGCTCCGGTCCTTTGCAGGCCCGTGACAGGCCCGAAGACAGGGCCACGATGCCCTTTCGCCCGCCCCCGTCATGGCTGCCCGCGACGCCACGGGCACGGCGCTCCGGGACGACCCACCAGCCAGGATGGCAAATCACCACGCACCCGGATTATGCTTGGAGCGATGGTTGCAGTTTGCTCCGACAGATGACTCCGGCGCGGGAACGCGACCGGGCCGGCGCCTGAGGAACCCCACAGCCACGAGGCACCACCACCCCCATGACAGGTACACGCTTCACCATCGAGATCCAACCCATCATTCCGCCGCGCCTGGCGCGTCTGACCGAGTTGGCCAACGACCTCTACTACTCATGGGATCGCAGCGTGCGTGGCCTGTTCCGGCATCTGGACCCCGAGTGCTGGACCGCGTGTGCCCACAATCCCAAGTTGTTTCTGCGGCGGGTGCCCCAGGCCAAACTGGACGCCGCGGCCACGGATCCCATGTTTCTGGCGGAGTTCGGGCGCGCCGTGTCCTCCTACGACACCTATCTCCAGGAGCATCCCCGCCAGGCCTACGAGGACCACCTGCCCCGGGACGACGATCTGGTGGCCTACTTCTCGGCCGAATTCGGCTTCCACCAGAGCATTCCCATCTATGCTGGCGGCCTGGGGATCCTGGCGGCCGACTACTGCAAGGCCATGAGCCACCTGCGGCTGCCCTTCGTCGGCGTGGGGCTCCTCTATCATCAGGGCTACTTCACCCAGCGCCTCGGCTGTGACGGCCACCAGCAGGCGGAATACATCCATCGCGACCCCGACGACTTGCCCGTCAGCCCGGCCCGGGACGCCGCGGGCGAGCCCCTGCGGGTGGCGGTATCCATCGCCGGGCGCGAGGTGGTCCTCCAGGTGTGGCTCGCCAAGGCGGGACACATTCGTCTCTACCTGCTGGACAGCGACCTGCCCGAGAACCACGCCGACGACCGCGGCATCACCTCCCAGCTCTACGGCGGCGATCGGGCCAACCGCATACGCCAGGAGATCGCCCTCGGCATGGGCGGCGTAAGGGCCCTGCGCCGACTCGGACTGAAGCCCAGCGTGTGGCACATCAACGAGGGTCATTCGGCCTTTCAGATCCTGGAGCGCTGCCGGGAACAGATGGCCGCAGGGCTGGATTTCCCCAGCGCCGTGGAAAGGGTGGCGGCGGACACAGTGTTCACCACCCATACCCCGGTGCCGGCCGGGCACGACATCTTCGACCACGACCTCGTGAGCCATCATCTCGGCGGCTTTCTCACCGACCTCGGGGTCGATGTCTCGAAGGTGCTGGCCCTCGGCGCCTATCCCGACAACCCCCGGGGTTTCAACATGACTGCGCTGGCCCTGCGGGGTTCGCGCTTCCACAACGGCGTCAGCCGCATCCATGGCGACGTGGCCGCCGAGACCGCCCGCTTCCTGTGGCCCCAGGTCCCCGTGGCCGAGAACCCCGTGGGCTATGTCACCAATGGGGTGGATGTCAGCACCTTCCTCGGCATGCCGTGGATGTCGCTGTTCGACATGTACCTGGACGGCGGCTGGCGCGCGCGCCTCACCGACGAGGCCTTCTGGGCCCGCTTCGTGGATTCGGTGCCCAACCATGTCTACCGCAGTGTCCACCAGATCCTCAAGGCGGACATGCTGAAGGACTGCCGGCGCCGCGTCGCCATTCAGTACCGCCGGGCGGGCTGTTCCGAGGCGGTGGCCAAACGGCTGGAGGAGGCCCTGTCCCCCGCCCATCTCAACACCCTGGTGGTGGGCTTCGCCCGCCGCTTCGCCACCTACAAGCGTGCCACCCTGCCGTTTCGCGACCTCGACCGGCTGGCCCGCATGGTGAACGACCCCGCCCGGCCGATGATGTTCATCTTCGCCGGCAAGGCCCACCCCCATGACGAGCCGGGGCAGGCCCTCATCCGGGAGATCCACCGCATCAGCATGCTGCCGGAGTTCCTCGGCAAGGTGATCCTGCTGGAGGACTACAATTTCTCCATGGCCCGCCGGCTGCTTCCCGGCGTGGACCTGTGGCTCAACGTGCCGGAGTATCCCAAGGAGGCCTGCGGCACCTCCGGCATGAAGGCAGCCATCAATGGCGTCATCAATCTGAGCGTGCTGGATGGCTGGTGGGGCGAGGCCTATGACGGCAGCAACGGCTGGGCCATCACACCCCATCCCGAACTCCAAGGCACCACCCGAGATGACCAGGAGGCCGCCGAGTTGCTGGACATCCTCGAGCATCAGGTGCTGCCCATCTACTACGAGCGCCGCGGAGACGGCGAGCGTGGCAGCGACGGCGGAGCCAACGACTGGGTGGGCATGAGCAAGGCGGCCATGAAGACCACCATTCCGCGTTTCAACTCCCAGCGCATGGCCCTGGACTACCTGGAACACTACTACGCCCCGGCCGCCGCCCACGGACGGCGTCTGGCGGGCGCGGACCGCGACAATGACGGGGCCCGCCAGCTGGCCCGCTGGAAGGCCCGGGTATGCGCCGCCTGGCCCGGTGTCTCCGCGCGCCTCGCCGAGGCACCCCCCGCCGCCATCACCACCCGGGATCGGCTGGTTCTGGAGGTGGATGTGGAGTTGAATGGCCTGGCGCCTGACCGGGTGGCGGTGGAGTGCCTCATGGGTCGGGAAGACGCCTTCGGCACCTTCATTCCCCGGCATGAGTTCAGGCTCGTCGCCGGCGCCGTGACGGGCACCGCGGTCCGTTTCTCCTGCGACCTGTGTGCCGGCGATGACGCCCTGCTGCTGCATGGACTGGAGCATTACCGCATACGCGTCTATCCTACCCATCCACTGCTGGCGCACCGCTTCGAACACGGCTGCATGTACTGGCTGTAAGACCATCTTTTGTGAGGCCGTCCGTGATCCCGACCCATCCCCGGCGAACGCACCTGCCGTGAACAGCCCCAACGTCATCCATGTCGAGTCATCGGACAGCGGCCAGGACGGCTTTCCCATGGAGATCGGGCTGGTGATGCACAACGGCGCCGCCTACTGCCTGGTGGCGCAACCGGAGGCGGCGGGTTTCCCACCCCAGCCCGGGGCCGAGCAGGCCACCGGCCTGACGGCCGAGGTGCGTGGCCGGCGGGCCCTCCCCATCCCCCAGCTCGCCCTCGAACTCAACAGGGCCCTGGGCGGCGACACCGTCCACTTCGATGCCCGCGGGCCCGCCGCGGCGTTGCTGCAGAGGTTGTTCGATGCGGCCGCCCTGACCCCCTCCTTCACCATGGAACCCCTGCAGGCCCTGCTCGCCGCGGACCAGTGCCGGGACTGGGAACGGGCCGCCGTGACGGCCCTGGAGGAGCAGCGCCACATCCGCAACCGTGCCAGCGACAAGGCCCTGGTGCTCCAGCAGACCTTGGTGCGCAGCGCCCCCTGAGACCCCTCGCCGGCCCCGGATGACGCCGTTGCCGAAGCATTGCCTCACGTCCGGCCCCCACGCCCGACGAGGAAGATGACACGGATTCGACAGCGCCGCCCCAAGCCCTTAAATTCAACCTCCAGCCCAAACGACCATCGCCATGCACATAGCCATCATCGGAGCCGGCATCAGTGGACTCGCCACCGCCTTCTATCTCCACCGCCAGCACCCGGACTGGCGGCTCACCCTCTACGAGGCCGAGGACCAGGCCGGCGGCACCATGGGTACGGTGGATGTGGAGGGCTTCCTGTTCGAGCACGGCGGCAACGGCTTTCTCACCAGCAAGCCCGACACCCTGGACCTGGTGAAGGACGCCGGTGGCGAGGACCTGCTCATGGAGAGCAATGACGCCGCCCGCATCCGTTACATCTATACGGACCGCCTGCACCGTCTGCCCGAGACCCCGCCGGCCTTCCTCACCACCCCCCTGCTATCGTGGCGGGGCAAGCTGCGCACCGCGGCGGAGGTGTTCGTGGCACCCCGCCGGGACAGGGACGACGAGACCCTCAAGTCCTTCGGCGACCGCCGTCTGGGGGCGGAATTCACCGACGTCTTTCTCAACGCCATGACCGCCGGCATCTACGCCTCCACTCCCGAGCAGATCTCCGTGAACGCCGCCTTCCCCCTGGTGGTGGACCTGGAGCGCAGCTACGGCGGCCTGTTCCGCGGCATGCTCCGCAAGAAGAAGAAACAGACCGGTCCCGGCGGCAAGCTCATGAGCTTCACCGGTGGTGTCGGCACCTTCATCGATCACCTCATGACCCGCATCCCCGGCGACCACCACCTGGGTACGCCGGTCACCCGGGTGGTTAAAGAGGATGGCGGCTATGCCGTCCACACCGCCGCCGGCGCGACCACCTGCGATCAGGTGGTCCTCAGCACGCCCGCCCACACCACCGCCAGGCTGCTGCGGGAACTGGACAGCCACCTCGCCATGCAGATCGATGCCATCGAGTATTCGCCGGTGGCGGTGGTGGGCCTGGGCTACCGTCACCTGGACCACCCCCTGGACGGCTTCGGCCTCCTCACCACCGCCGCGTCCCGGCGCCAGGTGCTGGGGGTGTTGTGGGACAGTTCGGTGTTCCCCGACCGCGCCCCTCCCGGCTGCAAGGCCATGCGGGTGATGATCGGCGGCCAGCGCAACCCCGAGCTCGCCCTCCAGGACAAGGACGCCCTGGTGGACACCGCTTTGCGCGGCGTGCGCGAGACCATGGGGGTGTCCACGCCGCCGGACGTCACCTTCGTGAAGCGCTGGGACCGCGGCATACCCAACTACAAGGTGGGCCACCTGGCGGTGGTGGACGGCGTGTTCAAGAAGCTCGACCGCCACCCGGGCCTGCATCTCAATGCCAACGCCTACCGCGGCATCGCCCTCAACGATTGTGTGCGCAACGCCCGCGAACTGGCCGCACGCATCGGCGGCGGCTGACCCCACCCTGTCCCGCCGCCGCCAACTCGCCCGGGCCCTCAAGCTCCTCGCCCTCGGCGGCGTCCTGGCTTTGATGGTGCCCCTCGCCGGCTTCCTGGGGGACACCCTCGCCCCGACCCGCGACGCCGACGGGCCCGGGAAGGGGATGATGACCATCCCCCTGGCGGACCTCGCTCCCGATACCGTGCGCGAGGTGCGATGGCGGGGCCGCCCCCTGTGGATCTACCGGGGGCACGCCGGGGTCGCGGTATTCCATCCCTTCGAATCCGTGCGCGGCTGCAAGGTGTATCATCTGCCCGCCACGGCCCCCGGCACCCCGGACGGCTGGAGTGGCGGCTTCGGCGAGCCCTGCTTCGGCGCCCTGTTCGACGCCGCGGGCACCCGCGTGCCGGGTACCGGAGATGCCCGACAGGGGGACCTGGAGGGCCCGCCCCACCACATGGACGCCGGCGACCGGCTGGTGGTGGGCGCCCCGTCCTGAGGGGTGCTGGGTAGCCCCAACAGAGGGCAGACGTTCGTCGCCGCCATCACGCCCCGGTCACGAAGGGGAAAAAAAAGGCTGTCAGACTCGCCGCGGACACCATCTTGCCCATGAGGACCTCGACCCCATGAGAACCCACCTCGCCCTGCTGTTCCTGTGCTACACCGCCGCCGGCGCCGCCATGGCCGCCAGCGTCTCCGGCGTGGTCTTCCACGACGCCAACCACAACGCCAGGTTTGACGACGGCGAGGGGGGCATCCCGCGGGTCCTGGTTTCCAATGGCACCGACGTGGTCGCCACCGGCCCCTTCGGCGGCTTCGAGTTGCCCATCGGCGACGCGACCACGATATTCGTCATCCAGCCCCGGGGCTGGCGGGTGCCGGTGGACGAGTACAACCGGGCCCGTTTCCATTACATCCACAACCCGGCGGGATCGCCCCCCCTCGAGTACGGCGGCGTGGCACCCACCGGGCCGTTGCCGGAGCGCCTCGAGTTTCCCCTCCATCCCGCCGATGGCAACGGCCCCCATCGCATCCTGCTCCTGGGCGACCCCCAGCCCTACAACCAGGCCGAGGTGGACCATTTCGCCCGCAGCACCATCGCCGAGCTGGCCGCCAGCCCGGACATCACCGCCGTCATCGTGCTGGGAGACATCGTGGGGGACGACCTCTCCCTGTTCGAGGCCGTCAGCGCGGCGGTGGCCCGGGTGGGCGTGCCGGCCTGGTACGTGTACGGCAACCACGACATGGACTTCGATGCAGCGGAAGACGAGACGGCCGATGACACCTTCGAGGCCACCTTCGGGCCCGCCACCTACGCCTTCCAGGTGGGGCACACCCATTTCATCGTCCTCGACGATGTCATCTATCCCTACGCCGGGCCACGGAAATACATGGGGGGCCTGCGAGAGGACCAGTTCCTGTTCCTGGAGAACTACCTCGCCCACGTGCCGACGGACGAGCGCGTCGTGCTCGCCATGCATATCCCCCTGGAGGACTTCGGCGATACCTTCCGGGTTGCCGACCGCGAGCGCCTGTTCACCCTCCTGGCGGACCACCCCCACACCCTGTCCCTGTCCGCCCACACCCATACCCAGAACCACTTCTTCTACGACCACCGCCAGGGCTGGCCCCACCCCACGCCCCACCACCACTACAACGTCGGCACCACATCGGGGAGCTGGTGGCAGGGCCCGCCCGACGCCGACGGTGTCCCCGTCAGCCCGATGCGGGACGGCACTCCCAAGGGCTATGCCCTGCTCACCCTCGAGGACACGGACTACGGCCTGCGCTACAAGGCCACCGGGCGCCCGGCCGGCGAGCAGATGGCCCTCTTCGTGCCCCGGGTGATCCCGCCCAGCGGCTGGTGGCCCGGCTATGTCTACGCCAATGTCTACAACGGCGAGGAGCGCACGGTGGTGGAGTGGCGCGTGGACGATGGACCGTGGCGCGCCATGAAGCATCTGGAGCCTCAACCCGACCCCATCTACAGCCATCGCATGTTCACCACCTGGAGCCGGCACCATCCACCCCGGGGCAAGCCCCTGCCCGCACCCGGCCTGTCCCGGCACCTGTGGCGGGCCAGACTGCCGGGCGGGCTGCCGGGCGGCCTCCATACCGTGGAGGTGCGAGTCTCCGATCCCTACGGCGGCCGCTTCAGCCGCACCACCACCTTTCGCGTGGCCGAATGAAGTCACGGCCACACCGGGGTTAACGTGAAAGTCGCGCAGCGACACCTTTGGACTCCCTCTCCCCCTGGGAGAGGGCCGGGGTGAGGGACGGACATGGCGCACCTTTCATCCTTCGGGGGTGGCCTCGCGCCATGTCCGTTAGGGCCGGGTGGCGATGAGGGACCGACGGCGCCGTTGCGGCTGGCCGCCGCTGCATCGATGGACGGCGTCCGGCCGGCGACGCCGCCTTTCAGGGCCCCGCGCCCGCCATGGCGAACACCACCCCCCGCTCCACCCAGATGGTCACCGCAACGCCCCGGGCCTCCACAGTGGCCGGGGCCTCCCCCCGAGCGGGCCGTGGCAGGACGCCGAAGACCTCGGGATCGTAGCGGGCCTGATAGAGGGTGCCCGGGTCGCCAGCGGCGGTCATGAAGTGCAACTGGGCGGCGATGTGGCCCTGGAGGGAGCAATAGCGCCCCCCCACCAGGCGGGTGTCCGCGGCAGCCAGCAAGTCGCTATCAACGGGGCGGAAATCCAGCTGACGGAAGTAGCTGCGCAGGGCCGGCAGGTCGCCGGTCGTCACCTCCATGGGCTCCCGCTTCAGATGGTTGCGGGCCACCTCGTCGGCAATGAGTTCGGTGACGGGCGGCCCGGGCGGCAGCTGACTCCAGACGGCGAGCCACCCCACGGCGAAGGCCAGGACCACGCCCGCCACCGCAGACATGAGCCCCCGGCGCGGGGTCCGGCGGCGCTCCAAGGCCACGCCCTGCATGGCCAGCAACTGTTCCAGCTGCTGCGGCGACAGATGCTGCCGGTTCTGATGCTCGCGCACCGCCTCCTTCAGCCCCACCGCCCCGGATGCGCGCCTCATGCCACCGCCCCCGCATCGCCGGCGCGGCGCTGACGCTCGGCCTCCAGGCGCCGGCGCAGGCGATGGATGCGGCACAGTACC
Source organism: Thiotrichales bacterium (assembly GCA_011389995.1). GTDB lineage: Bacteria > Pseudomonadota > Gammaproteobacteria > JAABTG01 > JAABTG01 > JAABTG01. Next base: position 138 of record JAABTG010000077.1, on the reverse strand, counting down.
GTGCCCCGGGGCTCCCCCAGTTGGTCGGCCACCTCCCGGGCGGTATGACCCTCCACCGCCCACAGATGCAGCAACTCGCGTTCCGCCGGCGTCAGCCCCTGCCAGATGATGGCGAGTTCCTGGCGGGCGATGAGCATG
>JAABTG010000076.1 GCA_011389995.1 Thiotrichales bacterium | reverse complement strand
CTGGCAGCCGTGGGTCGCCGCGAACCGTCGGAGATGCTCCCTGTCCGCCGCCGACAGGGGCTCCAGGTGGCGTATCACCAGGACCACTCGATCGTCGCCCACGGCCACCTCCACCTGGGGCACCGCCCGCACCACCGAGAGCGCGGCAAGGGTATCCCTCAGGGCCTCGAGACGCAGGCCGACCCGCGGGTCCAGCACCTCGCAGCGGGACAGATCGGCCACGAAACCGCTGCGCTTCTCGCGAAAGCCCACCAGCAGGCGCCCCTTCTTCACCACGTAGCGGGCCCCCAGCCGGGCCTTGCGGCGGTAGCCCCACAACGGCCCCGTAAGGGGTGCCAGGGTGGTGACCGGCGGCCCACCGGTGGCATGGGTGAGGGCCGCCAGGAGGTGTGCCTGCTTGTGGTCGAGCTGGGCCCCGGCCCCGAGATGCTGGAGGCTGCAACCGCCGCAGGTCCCGGCGTGGGGACAACGGGGCTGCTGACGCTCCGGGGATGGGCTCAACACCTCCACCACGCGACCCTCGTCGTAGCGGGAGCGCCGGTTGAGATAGCTGAACATCACCTCCTCACCGGGCAGGGCGCCATCGATGAACACCACCTTGTCCGCCACCCGGGCCACCCCCCGGCCATCGTGGTCCAGAGAGTCGACCCGCGCGGCCACGGGCTCCCGGGGCAATGGACGCTTCCTGGACACGGTCTGCTCCGGTGAATACCGGCGTCAGGGATAGACGCCGGTGGACAGATAGCGATCCCCGCGATCGCAGATGATGCACACCAAAACGCCTTCCTTCAGTTCGGCACCGAGCTTCAGGGCCGCCGCCACGGCACCGCCGGAAGATACGCCGGCGAAGATGCCTTCCCTGGCGGCCAGGGCCCGCGCCGTATTCTCGGCCTCGGCCTGGGTGACATCGATGATACGGTCCACCCGCCGGGCCTCATAGATGCGCGGCAGATAGGCCTCCGGCCAGCGGCGGATACCCGGGATGCTGGCGCCCGCGACGGGCTGCACACCCACGATCTGGACCGCGGGGTTTTGTTCCTTGAGATAGCGCGAGGTGCCCATGATGGTGCCGGTGGTCCCCATGGAGCTGATGAAGTGGGTGATGCGTCCGTCCGTATCCCGCCAGATCTCGGGGCCCGTGCCTTCGTAGTGGGCGCGCGGGTTGTCGGGATTGGAGAACTGGTCGAGTACCGTGCCCCGGCCCTCGGCCTCCAGTTTGCGGGCCAGGTCGATGGCCGCCTCCATGCTGCCGTCCCGGGGCGTCAACATCAGCTCGGCACCGTAGGCCCGCATGATACCCTGGCGCTCACGGCTCATATGCTCCGGCATGATGAGCAGCAGGTGATAGCCCTTGATGGCCGCGGCCATGGCCAGGGCGATGCCGGTATTGCCGCTGGTGGCCTCGATGAGGGTGTCGCCGGGCTTGATGTCACCCCGCTCCTCTGCTCTTTTTATCATACTCAGGGCCGGCCGATCCTTCACCGACCCGGCCGGATTGTTACCCTCGAGCTTGGCCCATACCTCGCAGGCGTCGTTGGTCGGCAGCCGCTGGAGGCGCACCAGGGGGGTATTGCCGACGAAATCTTCGATGGTGACAAAGGCCATGGCGATGAACGGTCCGTGGGGGTTCCAATGGACTACATTATCAGAGTCCCTATGATCTGAATAAATGCCGGTTCCGAGGATCCGCAAGCCTACTGTTGATGACGCCCTTCCACCCCATGTTCCGCCGCCGCCATCACGGCGCTCCGAGACCGCCCGTGACGGCGTGCCCCGCCGCCATGCCCGCCATGCTGGCGCGCGTTGTCGCAGGGATGCTGCTGGCAGCCACCATGAACGCCACCGCGGCCCCGTCTCCCGCCCCGGCCCGGGAGATCATTGCCCTGCTGCTGGCGGACCCCACCCACGCCCCCCACGCACAGCTGCTGAAGAGCGTCAAACGCGGCCTCGAGGAGGCCGCGGTGGACAATGTCGTCATGCGGGTCACGGACGTGGACGGGCTGCCCCGGGAGCTGGCGCGGGCGAGTGCGCAAGACTATCCCGTTGTCATCGCCGTCGGCGGCCGCGCCGCGGCGGCCGCGACCCAGAACCTGCCCGCCACCACGCCCCTCATTTATGCCTTGATCAGCCGGGCCCGGTACGATGCCCTGGCAGCCCAGCGCGGGCGCTCCGTCAACACCACCGCCATCTTCCGCGATCAGCCCTTCACCCGGCGGTTGCGTCTGCTACGGGCCAGCCTGCCCATGATCCGGCGCATCGGCATCGTCGTCGGCCCGGCGTCGGCCCCCTACGTACACGACCTGCGGCGGGCCCTCGCCCACACCGCGCGCCTCGACGTCCAGATGGTGAACGCTCCCGGCGAGGTGATGCCTGCCCTCAAACGCACCCTGGTGCGCAGCGATGCCATACTTGCACTGCCCGATCCCCTGGTCTACAACCCGCGGACCATGAAGGGCATACTACTCACCACCTATCGCCACCGGGTACCCCTTATCGGATTGTCTCAGGCCTACGTCAGGGCGGGCGCCATCACCGCCCTGGATTCCACACCCGCCCACGTCGGTGCTCAACTCGCCGAGCTCCTCGCCGAACTGGCCCGCTCGCCGTCACCCCGGCCCGAGCTGCCGGCCCCGGCCTTTCCGCGCTACTACGACGTGGCGGTGAACCCCACCGTGGCCAACTCCCTGGGTATCCACCTGCTGCCGGCCAACGAGCTGCGGGCCATCCTGAGCCAGCAGGAGACGGATAGGGAGCCCCTGCGATGAAGGGCTGGACCCTGCGCCAGCAGATCCTCTTCCTCGCTTTGGTGCCCGCCGCCATCGTCTCGGTGGCCCTGGTGCTCTACTACTCTCACACCCGCATCGCCGATCTCGACGAATCCCTGCGGGAGCGGGGTACCGCCATCGCGCGCCAGCTGGCCCCGGCCAGCGAATACGGCGTGTTCTCGGGCAACCGCAATATCCTGTTCACCCTGGCCAACGCGGCCCTGGAGGAAGATCAGGTGCGTTCGGTCTCCATCTACGACAACAACCACCGCCTGTTGTCCCATGGCGGCCCGTCCATGCGTCCCCATTCAGCCGCGGCCTTCACCGACGATGAGATCTCCATGCAGACGTCGGAGGACGGGGTATCCCTGCTGTTCCGGGCACCCATCCGCCCTTCCCAGGTGGTAATCGAGGATCTGGAACAGTTCATCAGCATCGACCCGACCACGGACGAGGAGTTGTCGGCCCTGGGCTACGTGGTGGTGGAACTGTCCCTGGAGGAGAACCAGCGCCGCAAGAGCCTGGTGGTACTCAGCGGCGTGGTGATCTCCGGCGCCCTGCTGTTCCTGAGCGGCATTCTCGGCTGGCTCATGTCGGCGGGGGTCAGCCGGCCGGTGGCGCAACTGGCCCGTATGGCCAACGAGTTCGAACGGGGCAATCTCGATGCCCGCATAGCCCCGGTGGATGCGCCCCGGGAACTCGAGCGCCTCGGTGAATGCCTGAACATGATGGGAGAGGCCCTGAACTCTTCCAGAGACGAGATGCAGCAACAGGTGGAGGACGCCACCCGGGAACTCAGGGAGACCCTGGACGCCCTGGAGATTCAAAACGCCGAACTCACCATCGCCAAGAAGGAGGCCCAGTCGGCGAGCCGGGTGAAGTCGGATTTCCTGGCCAACATGAGCCACGAGATCCGCACCCCCCTGAACGGCGTGGTGGGTTACATCAACCTGCTGCAGAAGACCCAGCTTGACTCCACCCAGGGTGACTATGCCCGGACCATCCAGGAATCGGCCACCACCCTGCTGCGCATCGTCAACGACATCCTGGATTTTTCCAAGATAGAGGCCGGCAAGATGGAGGTGGAGATCCTCGATCTGGTGCTGCGGGACTGCCTGGAGGAAGTCATGGACGTGGTGGCCCCCGCCGCCACCGAGAAAGGCCTGGAGCTGGCCTACCACATCCACATGAACGTGCCGGGCATCGTCCGCTCCGATCCCACCCGGCTGCGCCAGATCCTGCTCAACCTGGTCTCCAACGCGGTCAAATTCACCGCCTCGGGCAGCATCAACGTGCGGGTCATGCGGGATGAGAATGTCCGCGGCCTCGGCCTCAGGTTCATGGTGCATGACACCGGCATCGGACTCTCCGAGGAGCAACAGGCCCGGCTGTTCCAGACCTTCACCCAGGCCGATCCCTCCCTGTCCCGGCGCTACGGCGGTACCGGCCTGGGCCTGGTGATATCCCGGCGCCTGGTGGAACGCCTCGGCGGCGAGATGACCCTGTCCAGTGTTCCCGGTGAAGGCACCACCATGACCTTCACCATTCGCTGCGAGGCCGCGGCGGACCATGGCGGCGGGTCTTCCACCGGGCCTTTCGAGGGCAGCCGGGCCCTGCTCTACGAGCAACACCCGGCGGTGCGCCTGATGCTCCACGAAATGCTCGAGACCCTCGGCCTCGAGGTCCACGAGGTCCCCATCATGGACCACCGCCCGGCCCATCTCCCGGACCGGGGCTACGATGTGATCTTCGCCAGCCTGCCCGCCGGCGTCTCCGACGAGACCACCGTGGATGCGGTGTGCGAATCCCTCCATGACTGTCGTTCGGCGCGGGTCATCGTGTCCTGCGCCCCCCTGTCCAGGGACCTGCGCAACCATCTCGCCACACGGGGTGTCAGTGCCCTGCTGGGCAAGCCGGTACGCCTGCGCAAGCTGGAGGATGCCCTCGACCGCCTGCTCAACTCGCCGCGGGACGACGACCTGGTGTGGGACCCGCCCCAGAATGAACTGGGACGCAAACGCTTCCCGGGGGCCCGGGTGCTGGTGGCCGAGGATAACGAGATCAGCCGCCGTCTGGCCGCCACCTTGCTGCGGGCCCTGGGCGCCGAGGTGGAAACGGTGGCCGACGGGCGCGCCGCCGTGGACCGCGCGGTGGCGCAGGACTTCGATCTCATCCTCATGGACGTCCACATGCCGGTGATGGATGGGCCCACCGCCACCGCACGCTTCAGGGCCCTGCGCCACGGCGGACGCTACACGCCGGTGGTGGCGGTCACCGCCGATGTGGTGATGGACAGCCGCGAGCGCTTCCTGGCGGCCGGCATGGATGACGTACTGAACAAGCCCATCAGTGAGCAGGCCCTGACGGCGCTGCTGGACCGCTGGCTGCCCATGCAACTCGAACGCTCGCGGGCGGACCCCGAAGACGCGACGGAGGTGTTGTGCGACGCCGCGGCCCTGGGCATCGCCGGCGGCCGGCACGGCCTGGTGGATGAGTTGCGGAGAATGCTCCACAAGGAGCTGGGCAGCCACCTGGACGCGCTGCGGGACGCCCTCCAGCGGGGGGAACTGGCCCAGCTGGGCGAGTTGGCCCATCGCATGGCGGGTGGTGCCCTGCAGTGCGGGGCAGGCGCCCTGGAACGTTCATCGCGCCAGCTCCAGGCGTTGGCCGAGGCCGGTGACCAGAGAGGCCTGGAAGCGGCCCTCGATCACCATGCCAGGGAGGTGGCGAGACTGTCCCGGGCCCTGGAAGCCCACTACTGGCCCGACCGCGAGGCCTCCTGATCCACCAGCAGATCGCGGGCCAGGATGAGGGCATCCTCGCGGCCCTTGTCGCCGGGGTAGTATTTCCTGCGCACCCCCACCTCGGAGAAACCCTTGCTCAGATAAAGCCTCACGGCGGCCCGGTTACTGGGACGCACCTCCAGCAGGACCACCTCGGCACGGAAGCGGGCGGCCATGCGCAGGAGGTGCTCCAGCAGCATGCCCCCATAGCCGCGGCCCTGACACTCGGGGCGCACACACAGATTGAGGACATGGGACTCCCCCGCGGCCACCGACATCACCCCGTAGCCCGTGAGGGTCTCCTCGCGATGCATCACCCACGCGATATAGCCCACCCGCAGGCAGTCCTCGAAGATGCCGCGGCCCCATGGAAAGCGGTAGGCGGCGCGCTCGATGGCCATGACCTCGTCGAGGTCGTCCGCCGCCATGGGGCGGAAGTTCACGCGCGGCGACTCCAGGACGGCACTCACGACATATTCATCCTGCGTTGTCCTGCGCGGTACGGCAGGCCAGCTTCAGATCCGCCCATGCCCGGCCCTTCTCCGCGGGAGCGCGCAGCAGGTAGGCGGGGTGATAGGTCACCACCACCGGTAAGTCGGTGCCCGGCAGGCGGTGTACGGCGCCCCGCAGGCGCCCGATGGTGGTGTCGGTCTCGAGGAGATTCTGGGCCGCCACCCGCCCCACCGCAAGGATCACCGCCGGGCTGATGAGGTCCACCTGACGGCGCAGATAATCCTGACAATGGCCCACCTCCGCCGGTCGGGGATCGCGGTTGTCGGGCGGACGGCATTTCAGGATATTGGCGATATATACCTCTTCCCGCGTCAGGCCGATGGCCCGCAGCATGGCATCGAGGAGCCGCCCGGCCCGGCCCACGAACGGCTCCCCCTGGCGGTCCTCCTCGGCACCGGGGGCCTCACCCACGATCATCCAGCGGGCCCGACGATTGCCCACGCCGAACACCGTTTGGGTACGGGTGCGATGAAGCTCGCAATCGCGACACCCCCGCACCCGGGCCTCCAGCCCCGCCCAGTCGAGGGCCATCACGCCGCCGGCAGTGGATGGTGTGGCCTCCGGCCACGCGGGCACGGGTGCCCCGCGCTCCAGCCATACGTCCAGTCCCATGGCCTGCAGGTAGGCGACCCGCCTCCCGTCCATGATCAGACCTGGGGGTGGGTGCGTTCCACGAGCAGCATCATCTTGTTAAGCCCGTTGATGTAAGCCTTGGCCGATGCCACCACGATGTCCGTGTCCGCCCCCTGGCCGTTGACGATGCGCCCGCCCTTTTCCAGCCGCACCGTCACCTCGCCCTGGGCATCGGTGCCACTGGTGATGTTGTTCACCGAATAGAGCTGGAGATCGGCGTTGCTGTGGACCAGGGATTCGATGGCGCGATAGGCGGCGTCCACGGGGCCGCTGCCTTTGGATGTGGCGCCATGTTCCTGGCCGTCCATCACCAGGGTCACCGTGGCCTCGGGCACCTCGCCGGTCTCCGAGCACACCCTGAGGGCGACGAGCTGGTAGCGCTCGTTTTCTGCTTTCATGGCGGCGTCGGTCACCAGCGCCTGGAGGTCCTCGTCGTAGATCTCGTGCTTCTTGTCCGCCAGGTCCTTGAAACGGCTGAAGGCCGCGTTGAGTTCTTCCTCACTGGCGAAACTGATGCCGAGCTCCCCCAGTCGCGAGCGGAAGGCGTTGCGTCCCGAGAGCTTGCCCAACACCATGCGGTTCTCTTTCCAGCCCACGTCCTGGGCCCGCATGATCTCGTAGGTCTCACGACTCTTGAGCACGCCGTCCTGGTGGATCCCCGACTCGTGGGCGAAGGCGTTGGCGCCCACAATGGCCTTGTTGGGCTGCACCGCGAAGCCGGTGATGTTGGACACCAGACGCGAGCAGGTGACGATCTGCGTGGTATCCAGCCGCACATCCACGGGAAAGATGTCCTGGCGGGTGCGTACCGTCATCACCACCTCCTCGAGGGCCGCGTTGCCGGCGCGTTCGCCGAGACCGTTGATGGTGCATTCCACCTGACGGGCGCCGTTCAGAACCGCCGACAGGGAATTGGACACGGCGAGGCCGAGGTCGTTGTGGCAGTGCACGGAGAACACCGCCTTGTCGGCATTGGGCACCCGCTCGATGAGATCGCGGATGAGCCCGCCGAATTGTTCCGGCACCGAGTAGCCCACCGTATCGGGGATGTTGATGGTGCGCGCACCGGCATCGATCACCGCTTCGATGACGCGACACAGAAAGTCGAGCTCGGAGCGCCCGGCATCCTCCGGGGAGAACTCGACGTTGTCGGTATGGTTGCGGGCCAGCCTGACCGCCGCCACCGCCTGTTCCAACACCTGATGCGGACTCATGCCGAGCTTCTTTTCCATGTGGATGGCGGAGGTGGCGATGAAGGTATGGATGCGGGGCGACACGGCCTCCTTCAGGGCCTCGGCCGCCCGCTCGATGTCCTTGGGGACGGCACGGGCGAGCCCGCACACCGTGCTGTCCTTGATGGCGCCGGCCACCGCCTTGACGGCCTCGAAATCGCCGATGCTGGAGATGGGGAATCCGGCCTCGATGACGTCGACCCGAAGGCGCTCGAGGGCGCGGGCGATGCGGACCTTCTCATCCCGCGTCATGGAGGCGCCGGGGCTCTGTTCGCCGTCGCGCAGGGTGGTGTCGAATATGATCAATCTATCGTTCATTGTGGTGTTCCTCGGCCCACGGGCCGGCCGCCACTACGCGTCCGGCGGGTATTAAAATCATGCTTGGGTGGTCCGGAGCCGGACCGGGAGGTTGGAGTAGGCGCCCCTCAGGGCAGTCGCCGCAGCCCCGGGCGGGCGGCGAGGAACACGCACGCAGAACCACCCTGGGGGAGGGTGAGACGTCCTGGATTGGCGAGGGCGTACGTCATGATGGCGGTGCGGTGACCCACGATGGTATGGCTGAATTGAGTCTATCTTAAACACTACGCCCACGGCTTGCCAAGCCTCGCCGGACTATTCATCCCCGTCCCGCGTCTCTCCGCCGCGGCGGCGGCCCCGACGGCGGCGCAATTCCACCAGGGTCAGCAACGGCCCCGATACGGCGTAGGCAAAGAACCCGAGAAAGAGGATCTGCGGGGGATAGCTGGATACGAAGACCAGCACGAACACCATCACGAGCACGGTGATAAAGGGTACCTTTCCCCGCAGATCGAAGCCCTTGAAGCTGTGGTAGCGGAAATTGCTCACCATGAGCAGGGCAATGGCCGTCGTCAGGGCCAGGACGGGCAGGTTGAGAGAGGCGCCGTCCGCCCCGGTATCCGCGCCGAACCACACCAGGCCGGCGATGATGGCGGCCGCCGCGGGACTCGCCAGGCCCTGAAAATAGCGCTTGTCCACCACCGCCACCTGGGTATTGAAGCGGGCCAGGCGCAGGGCCGCGGCTGCGGTGTAGAGGAAGGCGGCCAGCCATCCCATCTTGCCGAGGCTGGCCAGAGACCACTCGTAGACCACCAGGGCCGGCGCGAGGCCGAAGGACACCATGTCGGCGAGGCTGTCGTACTCGGCACCGAAGGCGCTCTGGGTATTGGTCATGCGGGCGATGCGGCCGTCCATGCCGTCCAGCACCATGGCCACGAAGATGGCCACCGCAGCGGCCTCGAAGCGTTCCCCCATGGCCGCCACGATGGCGTAGAAACCGGCAAACAGCGCCCCGGTGGTGAACAGGTTGGGCAACAGGTAGATGCCGCGACGCCGCTGGCGCCCGGCTTCCGGCTCTGAAGATTCTTCTGGTTCAGCCTCCTCGGGGATCATACATACCTCGCTGTGCCATGCCGGCCGCGGCCGGCACAGCACTCAGTAAAGGCACGGCATCCACAGGCACCCGTCACCCGCCGCTGCCGTCGCCACCGGCGCCGTCAGTTCTTCTCCTTGTCCACCAGCTGATTGGCCTTGATCCAGGGCATCATACCCCGCAGGCGACCGCCCACCTCCTCGATGGGATGTTCCTCACCGAGACGTCGCAGGGCCTTGAAGTGGGAAGCGCCGGACTGGTTCTCCAGGATCCATTCCTTGGCGAACTGGCCGGTCTGGATCTCCTTCAGGATGCGCCGCATCTCGGCCCGGGTATCGTCGTTTACCAGCCGCGGTCCGCGGGTCACGTCGCCATACTCCGCGGTGTTGGAGATGGAATAACGCATGTTGGCGATGCCGCCCTCGTACATCAGATCGACGATGAGCTTGAGCTCATGGAGGCACTCGAAGTACGCCATCTCGGGGGCATAACCGGCCTCCACCAGGGTCTCGAAACCGGCCGACACCAGCGCCGTCATGCCGCCACACAGCACCGCCTGTTCGCCGAACAGGTCGGTCTCGGTCTCCTCACGGAAGTTGGTCTCGATGACACCCGCCCGCGCCCCGCCGTTGGCCGAGGCATAGGACAGGGCCAGGTCCTTGGCGCGGCCGCTGGCGTCCTGGTAGACGGCGATGAGGGAAGGCACGCCGCCGCCCGCCACGTAGGTGGAGCGTACCAGATGGCCCGGACCCTTGGGGGCGATCATGATGACGTCCAGGTCGGGGCGGGGCTGGATCTGACCGAAGTGGATGTTGAAACCATGGGCGAAGGCCAGGGCCACACCCTGGCCGATATTGGGCTCGATCTGCTCGCGATAGAGGCCGCCCTGGAGTTCGTCGGGCACCAGGATCATCACCACGTCGGCGCCCTTGACCGCCTCCGCCACCGGCTGCACCGTCAACCCCGATGCCGCCGCCTTCCTGGCCGAGGCCGAGCCGTCGCGTAGCCCCACCACCACATCGACGCCGGAATCCTTGAGATTGTTGGCATGGGCATGGCCCTGGGAGCCGTAACCCACGATGGCAACCCGTTTGCCCTGGATGATGGAGAGATCGGCGTCTTTATCGTAATAGACCTGCATTTTTATCCCCTGAAGGTAAATTTTTTGATGGTGTTGGTACCGGCGTCGCCTGGTGCCCCCGGCTACAGCCTCAATGTGCGGGCGCCCCGGGCAACGCCCGAGGAACCCGTGCGCACCACTTCGATGATCTTGGTCTCGTCCACGGTGGCGATGAAGGCATCGAGCTTGTCGCCCCGCCCGGTGAGTTCGATGACATAGGTGGCGTCGGTGACGTCGATGACACGGCCGCCGTAGATGTCGGAAAGGCGCTTGAACTCCTCGCGATCGGCGCCCCGGGCCTCCAGCTTGATGAGCATCATCTCGCGCTCGATGTGGGGCCCCGTGGACAATTCGATGAGCTTGACCACGTCCACCAGCTTGTTCAGCTGCTTGGTGATCTGCTCTATGACGGTGTCACTGCCGCTGGTAACCAGGGTCATGCGGGACATGGAGGCATCCTCGGTGGGTGCCACGGTGAGAGACTCGATGTTGTAACCCCGGGCGGAGAACAGGCCCGCCACCCGCGACAGGGCCCCCGCCTCGTTCTCCATCAGGATCGAAATAATATGACGCATGGTCAGGCCAGCTCCCGTTCCGGCGACATGTGGGGCGGCAGGGTCATCTCATGGTGACCCTTTCCCGCCTCGATCATGGGATAGACGTTCTCGGTGGGGTCGGTGATGAAATCCATGAATACCAGTTGGTCACTGGCCATGGCCTCTTCCAGGGCCGGCTCCACGTCCTCGGGCTTGTCGATGAGCATGCCCACGTGGCCGTAAGCCTCGGACAGCTTCTTGAAGTCGGGGAGGGCATCCATGTAGGAGTGGGAATAGCGGTTGTCGTAGAAGAACTCCTGCCATTGCCGCACCATGCCGAGGTAGCGGTTGTTGAGATTGACGATCTTCACCGGCAAGCCGTACTGCTTGCAGGTGGACAGCTCCTGGAGACACATCTGGATACTGCCTTCGCCGGTGACGCACGCCACGGTGGTGTCCGGGAAGGCCAGCTTGGCCCCCATGGCCGCCGGCAACCCGAAACCCATGGTGCCGAGGCCCCCGGAGTTCAGCCAGCGCCGCGGCTGGTCGAACTTATAGAACTGCGCCGCCCACATCTGATGCTGGCCCACGTCCGAGGTGACGATGGCCTGTCCCTTGGTGACCCGGTACAGGGCCTCAATGACCGCCTGGGGCTTGATGACCCGGGAATCGCGGTCGAACTCCAGGCAATGGTGGCTGCGCCATTCCTCGATATGGGACCACCAGGCACCGAGGGCGTCCGGGTCCGGCGCGCCGCCGCTGGCCTCCAGCAACCGCAACATCTCCTGCATCACGCTGACCACGTCCCCGACGATGGGGACGTCCACCGGCACGTTTTTGGAGATGGAGGCGGGGTCGATATCCACGTGGACGATCTTGGCCGTGGGGCAGAAGGTGTCCAGCTTGCCCGTCACCCGGTCATCGAAGCGCGCACCGATGGCGATGAGCACATCGCACTCGTGCATCGCCATGTTGGCCTCATAGGTCCCGTGCATGCCCAGCATGCCCAGGAACAGCGGATCGGTGGCCGGATAGGAGCCGAGACCCATGAGGGTCTGGGTGATGGGATACTTGAGGTGGCGCACCAGCCGGGTGAGGGCCTCCGAGCCATTACCGAGCACCACGCCACCGCCGGTGTAGATCACCGGGCGACGGGCGCTGAGGATGAGATCCACGGCACGCTTGATCTGGCCCGGATGCCCCTTAACCACCGGGTTATAGGAGCGCATGGCCACCTGCCGCGGGTATTCGTAGGGGATACGGACGTTGGGATCGGTGACATCCTTGGGAATATCCACCACCACCGGACCCGGCCGGCCCGTGGTGGCGACGTAGAAGGCCTTTTTCAAGGTGAGTGCGAGGTCACGGATGTCCTTCACCAGAAAGTTGTGTTTCACGCACGGGCGGGTGATGCCCACGGTGTCGGCCTCCTGGAAGGCATCGCTGCCGATCCAGGGCGTGGGCACCTGGCCGGTGAGGATCACCATGGGAACGGAGTCCATGTGGGCGGTGGCGATACCCGTCACGGCATTGGTGGCGCCCGGCCCCGAGGTCACCAGCACGACCCCCGGCTTGCCGGTGGCCCGGGCATAACCGTCGGCCGCATGGGTTGCCCCCTGCTCGTGGCGCACCAGAATATGTTTTACATCGTTTTGCTTATGAAGCTCATCATAGATGTGCAGGACCGCCCCTCCGGGGTAGCCGAAGAGGAACTCCACGCCCTCGTCCTTGAGGAATTGGACGATTATCTGAGAGCCGGTCAATTCCACGCCTGTTTCTCCGTCGCAGCCGAAAAAACCGGTCCTATGACCGGCACAATATAAAAAAGATTTAGACGGTACTTATGTTCCAATGTCAGGTCAAGGTGAAGCAGGCTAAAATAATCCCATGGATTGCCGTTAGCAATCAGTGAGGGAATACCGCTCTTCCCGGCGCTCGCCACGCCGTCCAATCCTGGCACTTCAGCCCTGGTTACAGCCATCGGAGAAAACCCATGTCACGTCTGAAAATGCTGTCCGCCGCGGTCTTTGCCCTGGCCTGCCTCACACAACCCGTGGTGGGTGCCGGTGACAAGGCCTACAAGTGGGTGGATGCCGACGGTAACGTGAACTACGGGGCCGCGCCGCCACGGGATCAGCCGGCCGAGGAACTGGTCCTGCAAAAGACCCCGGCCCCGGGGGAGGCCGAGGATGGGGTGGCGGAAGGGGATGAAGCGGTGCCGCCCCGCGCCCGGGATGAAAACGCCACCTCGACGGGTGACAGGCCCGCCCTGGGTAGCGACCAGCAGGCGGCCCGGCGCCAGGTCAATGAGGCCAACTGCACCATTGCGCGCCAGAATCTCAAGACCCTGGAGGCCATGCCGGACCGTGTCGTGGAACGTGATGCCGATGGTAACGAGGTGGAGCTGAAAGACGAGGAACTCGCCGCCCGTCGCGAGCGGGCGCGGGCGAATGTGGAAAAGTTCTGCAATTAAGAAGATATGGAGGCCCTGAACGTGCCTTATCTGAAGATACAGACAAACCGGCACGTCGATGACGGCCGACGCACAGAACTGCTGGTGGCGGCCTCGCGGCTCGTGGCCGACATCCTGGGCAAGCCTGAACGCTACGTCATGGTGGCCGTGGAGCCGGATGTTTCCATGATATTTGCCGCCTCCGATGCCCCCCTCGCGTACCTGGAATTGAAGAGTATAGGCCTGGACGAGGCCGCAACGGCGGGGCTTTCGGAACATCTCTGCCAGTTGATGACTGAACGCCTTCAGGTACCCGCCGAGCGGGTCTATATCGAGTTTGCCAATGCGCCGCGGCATATGTGGGGCTGGAAAGGCGCCACTTTCTGAGGGTACGGCCAGTGACCGTGACCGCGGTCACGCCCTGGCCGGCTGCCGACGGAGGGTCATCTTGTAATCCTCATATTATTTTAGTATTTTCTAATACAGTTAAATACTAAATCGATTGGAGGTTACAGATATGAAATCATCCACCCTGCTCTACGGTGCCCTCGCAGGCACCCTGCTCATGGCCACCACCGTCGCCGCTGATGAATACCGGCTTCACCGGGATATCCTCTATGGTCAGCCCGTGCCGGCGACCGCCGCTACCGAGGAATACCAGGTGGATCGGGATCTCCTCTACACCGAGCGTGACACGGCCAAGCAGCCCGCCTATCACATCGACCGCGATATCCTCTACAAGGCCGAGCCTGCCAACCCGCAGAATACCGCGGAATACCATCTGGACCGCGACGTCCTGTACGGGGTTCGCTGAAGACCTGCTGATTCGATCCCCGGCTGATTCGATCCCCGGCTGATTCGATCCGGGGGCCCGGATGCGCCTCGCCCGTCCGGCCGGTGGCCGGGCGGCTGCAGGCTGTCCCGTGCGCGGGGTGATGGGATAGGCAGCTCAGGGGGGCCACGGCCGATGCCCCATCAGTGGCCCACGCCCCGGCCCATGAAGTCCGACCCGGCTCCGGCCGGGTTTTTCTTTTTGTCGAGCATAAGACGCCGGGGCCATATAATGGGGCCGTAAGCGGGTGGAGTCCCCCCGTCCCCGACATCACCGACCCCCCAGGAGTTGCCATGCGCACTACGGAGTTTCTGCTCGCCACCGTCAAAGAGGTCCCTTCCGACGCCGAGGTGATCAGCCACCAGTTGATGCTGCGGGCCGGCATGATCCGCAAGGTGGCCGCCGGACTCTACAACTGGCTGCCCCTGGGGCTCCGGGTCCTGCGCCGCGTGGAGGCCATCGTGCGGGAGGAGATGGATGCCAGTGGCGCCCAGGAACTGATGATGCCGGCGGTTCAGCCGGCGGAGTTGTGGCAGGAGTCCGGGCGCTGGGACCAGTACGGACCCGAGTTGCTGCGCCTTAAGGACCGCCACCAGCGGGAGTTCTGCTTCGGCCCCACCCACGAGGAGGTGATCACCGCCCTCGCCCGCGACGAGCTCCGCAGCTACAAACAGCTGCCGGTGAATTTCTACCAGATCCAGACCAAGTTCCGCGACGAGATCCGGCCGCGCTTCGGCGTCATGAGGGCGCGGGAATTCCTCATGAAGGACGCCTATTCCTTCCACCTCGACCAGGCCTCCCTGCAGCGCACCTACGAGGGTATGTACGACGCCTACGAGGGCATATTCCGCCGCTGTGGACTGGAGTTTCGGGCGGTGAAGGCGGATACGGGGGCCATCGGCGGTGCGGCCTCCCACGAGTTCCATGTCCTCGCCGACTCGGGGGAGGACGCCATCGCCTTCAGCGATGCCGGGGACTACGCCGCCAACGTGGAGCTCGCGGAGGCCCTGGCACCGACGGCGGGGCGTCCCGCACCGACCCAGGAGCTGCGGTTGGTGGACACCCCCGACTGCAAGACCATCCAGGCCCTGGTGGAAGGCTACGATATCCCCGCGGATCGTACCGTCAAGACCCTGGTGGTGGCGGCATCGGATGAGGTGGATGGTCCCCTGGTGGCCCTGCTGGTGCGCGGAGACCACGAATTGAACGGCGTCAAGGCGGAGAAGCTGCCCGAGGTGGCCGTGCCCCTGCGCATGGCCACCGAGGCGGAGATCCGGCAGGCCGTAGGGGCCGGCGCGGGGTCCCTCGGTCCCCTGAACCTGCCCATGCCATGCATCGCCGATCGGGCGGTGGCGGCGGTGGCGGACTTCACGGCCGGTGCCAACATCGAGGGCAAGCACTACTTCGGCCTCAACTGGGAGCGGGACCTGCCCCTGCCGCGGGAGGCCGACCTGCGCAACGTGCAGGCGGGTGACCCCAGCCCCGACGGCAGGGGCAGCCTGCATATCCTGCGGGGCATCGAGGTGGGGCACATCTTCCAGCTGGGAGACAAGTACAGCGCCGCCATGGGCTGCTCGGTGCTGGATGAAAACGGCAAGGACCGGGTACTCACCATGGGCTGCTACGGCATCGGCGTATCCCGCATCGTGGCCGCCGCCATCGAACAGAACCACGACGACCGCGGCATCATCTGGCCGGCCGCCATTGCGCCCTTTACCGTCGCCCTGCTGCCCATGAACATGCACAAGTCCCAACGCCTGCGCGGGGCGGTGGAGGCCCTCTACGGGGAATTGCTGGCCGCGGGCGTGGCCGTGCTGCTGGACGATCGCGGCGCCCGTCCCGGGGTCATGTTCGCGGACATGGAACTGGTGGGCATTCCCCATCGCCTGGTGCTCGGCGAGCGCGCCCTGGACGAAGGCGAAATCGAGTACAAGGGTCGCACCGATGAGGACTCCCTGCGCGTCCCCCTGGAAGGCTGTGTGGCATTCATCAAGGACAGGCTCGCCGGCATCCTTTAGAGGGATGGCCAAGTCAGTGGCCCCCATCGCCATGAGGCAACGGCTGGTGTTTGCGCTGTTGTTCTGGGGGGCCACCCTGGCCGCCGCGGCCCCTCAGGGTCACCCGGACCCCGTGCTGGCGGCCCGGCTCAAGGAGGCCGTCGAAGACGCCACCAGTTTCGGCGACCGCTTCGACGCCCAGGTGTGGCTGCTGGATATGTCCCGGCGCCTGGCCCCCTACGTGCCGGACGTGGAGGAGCGCCTGTCCATTCTCGAGGGGGTCCATCGGGAAGCCAGCCGCGCGGCGCTGCCCCCGGAGCTGGTGCTCGCCGTGATCCACGTGGAGAGTCGTTTCGACCGCTTCGCCATATCCCGCGCAGGCGCCCGCGGGCTCATGCAGATCATGCCCTTCTGGCTCGATGAGATAGGCCATCCCGAGGACAACCTGTTCGTCATCGAGACCAATCTGCGCATGGGGTGCACCATCCTGCGTTACTACCTGGACATGGAGGATGGCCACCTGGCGCGGGCCCTGGCCCGCTACAATGGCAGCCTGGGCCGTCCCGTCTATCCCCGCCTGGTGTTCGCTGCCCTGAAGCGGCACTGGTATAAGCAGTAGCCGGCGAAGAGGCAGCCCACAAGGGAAAAATCCCGGGCAGGGGATCAGGCCGTCGAGAAACCGCGATGGCCGGCCACGGCCGCCTCCTCGCATTCCACCCTTTCGACCTTCGCCTCGGGCGGCCCCTGCCACAACCACCGGCACATGGCGTCCACCCCCTCCTGCGGCCCCGTCACCACCACCTCAACGGCGCCGTCCGGCAGGTTGCGGGCCTCGCCCTCGAGGCCCAATTCGAGGGCCTTGTCCCGGGTGGAGGCCCGAAACCAGACCCCCTGTACGCGTCCCGTGACCCGGCAACGCCGGCTCACCCGTTCGGCTGCGCTCATGGTCGCCTGCCCTCCATCTAAGGTGCCAGGATGCGGACCACCTGGCCCGCATAGGACTCCGGGGACCCCTTGCCCTCCAGGGTCACCCGTAAAACGTATTGCGGGACGGCGGGGCCTCGCGGGGATGGCTCGGGCACCAGGGACACCACCCGACCTTCGCGGTGCTCCTCGCCCATGACCAGCGAAACCTCTCGTCCCGGCGCCACGGCCGTCACCCATTCGCCGGATACGGTGGCCTCCACCGTATGAGGATGCAAGGATGCCAGGGTCACCAGGGGTATGGCCACGTGGGTATTCACCACCGCCATCCCGGGATGGATATGGCGCTCCACCACCCTGCCCGCGAAGGGCGCCCTCACCACGCTGTACTCGAGGTCGAGACGCCGTTCCACATGCCGCGCCTCGGCCGTTCTCAACTCGGCCTCGGCCGCCCCATGGGCGATGCGGGCCAGCTGGAGATCGTGATCAGCCAGCAGGGTGCGGTCATAGAGCTCTTCGGTGCGCTCGAGTTCGCGTCCCGCCTCCTCGAAGGCCTGGCGGGCCCGCTCCACATGGGTGCCGGCGGCCGCGAGCCGGGCATTGAAGGCACGTTGATCCAGACGCACCAACACCGCCCCCTCCTCCACCCTGTCACCCACGGCCACCGGCACGGCCACCACCATGCCGGAGACCGCCGTACTGAGGGTCGTCTCCTGGCCCCAGACCACCCGGCCCGTGGCCTCCAGCCCCCGGGCACCGAGGGACACCAGCAGCAGGCCCCAGAGAATGATGTTGTGACTCATTACCGAGCTCCTTTCACGGAAACACCGAACGCCTCAGGGTTCACCCAGGAGATTGCTGACCATTTCTTCCGGCGCCTTGCCCGTGAGGGCGTCGAGCCGGGCCCAGGCCAGGGCGATATCAAACTCCGTACGGGCCATCTGCAGCCGGGCCTCGGAGGTCATCACCATGGAATCTCCCAGATCGGAGATGGCCTCCATCTGGTACAGGGTGCGGCTGCGGTCGAGATTCAATTCGGCAAAGTCGCGGCGTACGGCATCCACCTCACGCTCCCGCCGCAGTACGTCCAGCGTCACCCACAGGTCCACCACCGCCCGGCGCACCGCAATGGCCTGGCGGGCCAACTCGGCCTTTACCCGGTCATGATCGGCCTCGGCCCGGGCGATACGGGCCCGGGCACGGCCACCCTCATACAGCGGCACATCCACCACGATGCCCGCCCGCCAATCGTTGGCACTCGACCGCCGGGACCGGCTCTGGGCCCCGGTATCCAGCTCGGCACGCACCACCGGTCCGTTAGCCACCCGGGCCGCCTCGATGGCCTTGGCGGCGGCATCCAGTTCAGCCCGCAAGGCCACGAGCCGCGGGTTGTGCTCCGCGGCAATGGCTTGCAGGGACTTCACGTCCACCGGGTCCCGCCCGCTGGTGGCCAGGTCAGCGGGACGGGCGACATCCGACGGCGGGGCATGGGGGCGATTGAGCAATTCGGCCAGTCGCACCCGGGTGGTCCGCTGCGCGGCCCGGCTGCGCATCACCGCCCGGCGAAACTCCTGGTATGTCGCCTCGGCCTCGAACAGCTCGAGGTCCGATGCCTGCTTCAGCTCATGCCGGTCCTCCAGCCGATCGAAGCGTACGAACTCCAGGGCCATGGCCTCGTTGTCCCTCGCAAAGGCCAGGTCGGCCAGGATGACATCGAAATAGGCCTCCAGTATGGCAATGCGCCGCTGCTGGCGGGCATCCAGCAACCGGCTCTCGGAGCCCCGAACCCCCGCGGCGGCGCCCTCGCTGCGGGCAGCGGAGTAACCGAAATCATACAGGCGCTTGCGCACGGCCACCCCTACGCCATGATCCTCCGACTCACCGAAGCGGTCCTCGTCCGCCCACGCCAGGGTGGCGGACAACACCGCCGTGGCGTCATCGTCGGCATCCACCCCGTCATGCTCGGCCCGGGCCAGCGCCAGGCGCGCACGTGAATCCAGCACGTCGGGATGGGGTTCATCCGCCAGGGCCAGGGCGTGGGCCAGAGTCAGGGGTTGGGGTAGCCGCGAAGAGACGGGCTCTTGCGCGGATGCCGAAGAGGAAACAATCACCAAGGCCAGCCATAGCCCACTGCCGAGGCGTTGAAGATGCATGGTGTCGCCTTACTCGCTCTGGTGTCTCTTCTGGCGCTTGTAACGGACGAAATTGGTCTCCTCGTAGTGCCCACCGGCCACGAACTCGCCGAGCCAGAGGAACTCGTCAACGCCATTGGTGGCCCCGGTATAGCGCACCACCCGGTTGCCATCCAGATCGTAAAAGGCGAATACCGGGGTGGCCCTGACACGGTTCTTCTTCTCGGCAAAATCCTTGGAGCGCATAACGTTGCCTTCGAAATCCGTTATCTCCGTATCACCTTCCACGTCCACCGCGAAGATAAGGAAATTTTCCCGATACCAGTCCTGGACCCCGGGCTGGTTCAACACCGTCTGCTTCATGCGATGACAGAAGGGACATTCATCCATCTCGAAAAACA
>JAABTG010000075.1 GCA_011389995.1 Thiotrichales bacterium | reverse complement strand
CCTCGAGTTGATCCTCTATGAGGGACATCTTGGTGCGCAGCTCGACGAGCTGCCTGCGATACTGGCGGGCCTGGGTGATCATCTCCTTAAGCTTCGATTCCTGCATCATCGCTGTTCCTCAATGGTCGGGTCTGGCGACGAGGTTAGTACACGGGGAGCGGCGCGTTAAGTCCACGGTGTAAATGGCCGAGGGATGACCTCCAGGCAGGGGGGATGGGACCTGCGGGACTTGTACTAGATATTCCCCGCCGATGGCGTTTTCGTGCTCCCGGGCTTAGTGCGCCGCCCCCGCCGGCGCACCATTTACAGGCACGATGAAGCGCCCGGGGTAACCGGCCCCGCTCCACGAGACCGAGCGATTCGCTCGCGAATACATGGACATAGGCCCTCCGACGGCAGCCATGGCACGCATAGTGCTTCTAACTATCTCGACGACCCACAGTAGTCATAACAGGCCATGACAAGTCGTCGAGCACCCTCCTGACGTGGGACGAGAACGGGGATCAGAACTCCCTGAATGACGTGGCGGAGGATTGCGACATTTCTTTTCAACTTTATCTGACCGGAACCTGGGAGCACGAACTATGCATAGATTGACGCCCTTAATCGTGGGAGGTGTGGCACTCACAGCCATACCCTTCACGGCCCTGGCCGAGACCATCACCATCGGCATTGGTCATCAGAGCACGGTGACCAACACCGTGCCTGGTGGAATCGTTCTCGAGAAGCTCGAACTGCTCGAGAAGCACCTGCCCAAGGACGGCAAATACGCCGGTGTGGATTACGAGATTGTCTACAAGGACTATACGTCCGGGCCTCCCATCACCAATCAGATGCTGGCCGGCAAGCTCGCGTTCGGCGTCATGGGTGACTACCCGCTGATCGTCAACGGCGCCAAGTTCGAGAAGACGGGGCGGGACGAGAGCCGCTTCATCCTCGTGACGGGCTATAACCTCAAGGGCACGGGTAACGGCATCGTGGTTCCCGTGGACTCCGACGTCTTCGCCCTGGAGCAACTCGCCGGCAAGTCCATCTCCACGCCGGTGGGCAGTGCGGCCTGGGGCATGACCCTGAAGGTGTTGCGGGACCACGACCTCATAGACAAGGTTCAGCTCAAGAACCAGAGCCCGCCGGTGGGCGTGACCAACATCGCCCAGGGCAAGATCGACGCCCATGCCGATTTCTGCCCATGGTCGGAGGTCATGGAGTTCCGCGGTACCGGCCGCAAGATCTATGACGGCAGCGAGGCGGGCATTCCCACCTTCCATGGAACGGTGGTGGCCAAGTCCTTCGCCGACAAGTACCCGGAGATCGTGCAGGCCTACGTGAACGCCAGTCTGGAGGCCCAGGACTGGATCCACGCTGACCCCATGCTGGCCGCCACCAAGGTGTCCGAGTGGACGGGTGTGGAAAAGGAAGTGCTCTACCTCTACTTCTCCAACGGCGGTATCTCCACCTTCGAGGGTTCCATCAAGCCCCAGTGGGTCGAGGCCCTGAAGTACGACCACAACCTGCTGGTCGAGGAGAAGAACGTGCCGCCCCTGACCTTCGAAAAGTGGATCGACCACACCTTCGTGGAGGCGGCCTATGAGGCCCGGGGCATCGACTACGAGTCCCTGAAGCGCTCCGTGGTGACGTCCAACATCACCCACCCGACGGTGCCTGCCGCGGAACTGTGGCTGGCGGACGAAGGTATCAAGACCTTCGGCAGCGTGAAGGCCATGACCGAGGCCCTGGCGGCGGCGGAGGAGGCCGGCAAGAAGGTCAACGCCTCCTATGTCTACGACAAGGCCACCGGCCTCAAGCTGTTCGGCCATGTGGCTTTCTACGTCAAGACGCCGGAGGGCGAGCTGGTCACCTTCATGAAGAAGGGCGACGCCGAGGCCTTTTCCACCGACGGCATTCTGGTGGCGTTTGCCGACGTGTTGTAAGGACATAAGTCGGAGAGTACGCCGCCCCCGGCCACGGTTGGCCGGGGGCGGCACTGAGACACTCGTGGGGGAGTGTTTGGGTGGTGGCCCGCTTTGGCGGCCCACCACTTTTTTTTGCCTGCCATGGGGGCCGGAGGGTGGGCGCCCGCCACCAACCGGGAGGCCTCCCGTCCGCGGCATGGGAACCCCAAGGCGGCGCTTGTATTGATTCCCGTCCCATACCGCCGCCGGCCGAGGGTCGCTATTGGTGCCATAACGGTCCCCGTGCACCAGGGGGGCGCAATCCAGGCCTTTGCCCCCCTTCGGACGGGGGCCGAGAACAGGGTTGGGAAGGTTATTGAATCAATGAGTTATATGTCATTTATGGCTTCGCCCGGCGTCTGGCACGCCATATGCAATCTTCATATCAAGTGTTTATGTCTGGTTATAACAAGTTGCCTCAATCCACGAGAGGCGGTGTTGACCGGGCACGGTGATGAAGCGCGGCAGCGGGTCGCGCGGGGCCCCGACCGGTGGTCCACCTTCAGCAACCTAAGAGAACTGTCAAAGGTGCATGAGTATGGAAAGTAACGCTGCAGCACTGACGGAGCGGGAGGCCGCGGGACTCGTCGAGGCGGAGGGCTCCGAGACATCGCGTACCAGCCTGCGGGAGGTGGAGCTGTCCACCGAGGCCGGTCCCGGCGACGCCATTCGACTGGCGGAGGCGATGGAGGACGACACCATTCCCCACTTCGATAAATTCCTCGGCCACCTCGGCACGTTGCCCTGGGACCGTTACGGCGTTCGGCTGGGGGCCATTGTGGGCGCGGTGATTCTCTGGCACGTCCTCTCCGTGAATCACGTGGATATGCTCATCAACTTCGCCAACATCCCCAATCCCGTGGTGGTGGGAGACCAGCTCGTCTTCCTCCTCGGCACCAGCGAGTTCTACCGCCACATCCTGGTCAGCCTCGAACGCATCGCCATCAGCTTCGGCATAGCAGCGGTGCTCGGGATCTTCATCGGCATCATCATGGGCAGGTCGCGCATCTTCTCCGACATCATGATGCCCTACATCGAGATCCTGCGGCCCATCCCTGCCGTCGCATGGATCCCCATGGCCATTCTCATGCTGCCCACGGAGGAGGCGAGCATCATCTACATCACCACCCTCGGTGCCTTCTTCCCCATCGTGCTCAGCACCCTGCACGGCGTCGAGCAGACCTCCGGGGTCTATATCCGGGCCGCCCAGTCCCTCGGGGCGGGTCGCATCGCCATCATGAGACATGTGGTGCTGCCGGGCGCCCTGCCCAGCATCATGTCGGGCCTCGCCATCGGCATGGGGGTCGCGTGGTTCTCCCTGCTGGCAGGCGAGATCATCAGCGGCCAGTACGGCATCGGCTACTTCACCTGGAACGCCTACTCGCTGGTGGAATACGAGAGCATCGTCATCGGCATGCTCATCATCGGCGGGCTGGGGACGCTGTCCACCTGGCTGGTCAAACAGGCATCCAAGCCGGCCCTGCGCTGGCAGGAGAGCGAGACATGAGTGGGATCGAGTACGCAGCGGCTGAATCCGGCATGGGGATGGGGACCGAAGGGGACGGCGAAGCGAATACGCTGCCGCCCCTGGGCAAGACCCACACGACCCAGCTGAAGGCGGACAAGGGGCAGGTCACCATCGAGGGCGTCACCGTGGATTTCGGCGGCAACGTGGCGGTGGACGATGCCACTCTGGAGATACGCCCCGGGGAGTTTCTATGCCTGCTGGGGCCGTCGGGTTGCGGCAAGTCCACCCTGATGAATACGGTGGCGGGCTTCGTCAGGCCAACGGCGGGCTGCGTCTCCGTGGACGGTGTGCAGGTGGAACAGCCGGGGCTGGACCGCGGCATGGTGTTCCAGCAGCACTCCCTGTTCCCGTGGAAGACGGTGTGCGACAACGTCGCCTTCGGCCCCCTGATGGCAAACCTGGGCAAGGACCAGGCCCGCGCCACTGCCCGCTCCTTCCTGGAGATGGTGGGCCTGAGCGGTTACGAGAACCGCTATCCCGGTGTGCTCTCGGGGGGCATGAAGCAGCGCGTGGGAATCGCCCGCGCCCTGGCCAACTATCCCAAGGTGCTGCTGATGGACGAGCCATTCGGGGCCCTGGACGCCCAGACGCGGTTGGTGATGCAGGAGAACCTGCTGCAGATATGGAGCGAGTTCGGCATCACCGTCATCTTCGTCACCCATGACATAGACGAGGCGGTGTTCCTGGCCGATCGCGTCGTCATCATGAGCGCGAGCCCGGGTCGTCTGATTGCGGACCTCCCCGTGGAACTCGAGCGCCCGCGCAGCCTGGCCATGACCACCAGCGACGTCTACATCAGAACCAAACAGCGCTGCATGGAGCTCATCCGGACGGAGTCGAAGAGGGCCTTCGACCAGCAGCGCTCCGTCGCCTGAAGGGCCCGCGGCAAGACCCCTTCGATAATTCTTACGCGCCCGGGGAAGTTGCCGGGCCAACATGTAATGACATGTTATGACAACAACCCAAATGAATGCGGATAGCCCCATGCTCGGCCTGATACAGAACAACTCCACACAGCCCCTGTACCAGCAGATCAAACACGCCCTTGCCGGTCGTATCATCGACGGCGATTACCAGCCCCACGAGCGCCTGCCTTCGGAGAGCGAGCTCATGAAGGTCTTTGGCGTAAGCCGCATCACGGTGCGCCAGGCGCTGCGGGACCTGCACCGGGAAGGTCTGGTCTTCAGCGTCCAGGGCAAGGGAACCTTCGTGTCGAAGCCCAAGGCCGTTCAGGATGTGCAGCGGCTTCAGGGCTTCGGCGAATCGATGATGCCCCAGGGCTACGAGACCTCCACCCGCGTGATCGATCTGAAGGAGGTACGGCCACCCCAGGACGTGGCGGAGGCGCTGGGCATCAGACGCTCGGAAGGGGTGATGGAGCTGCGTCGGGTCCGGCACCTGAACAGCGAGCCCATATCCATCGACCACAGCTTTTACCCCCTCGCCATC
This sequence comes from Thiotrichales bacterium, assembly GCA_011389995.1. GTDB lineage: Bacteria > Pseudomonadota > Gammaproteobacteria > JAABTG01 > JAABTG01 > JAABTG01. The sequence goes on along the minus strand of JAABTG010000075.1, from coordinate 14,928 downwards.
GGCAACCGCCTGGCGGGCGAGGACCTGTCCCAGGATGTCTTCCCCATGCTGGAGGACCGTTTCGACATCCAGCTCTCCCACGCCGACCTGCACATCGAGGCCACCATCGCCGGTGAAGAAGAGATCAAGCTCCTGCGTTGCGAGGAGGGGGGCCCGATTCTGAGTATCCGGCGCGCCGTGTTCGACGAGGAAGATAACCGCGTCGCTTTCGAGATCCTCTCCTACCGGGGAGAGTCATTCCAGTATCACCTGACAGTCAGGCGCTGAGCATTCCGCCCATCCCGACCTGCACGCTTTTCTTTTGAGGAGGTTCCCATGACAGACAGCAAAGATGAGACCGAGACGATGGAGGTGGATGTCCTCGTCATCGGTGGTGGCACAGCCGGCCCCATGGCCGCGGTCAAGGCCAAGCAGGCCAACCCCGCCCTCAAGGTGGCTGTGCTGGAGAAGGCCAACGTCAAGCGCAGTGGCGCCATCAGCATGGGTATGGACGGGCTGAACAATGCCGTCATCCCCGGTCATGCCACGCCGGAGCAGTACGTGAAAGAGATCACCGTCGCCAACGACGGCATCGTCAACCAGAAAACGGTCATGGCCTATGCCCAGAGCAGCTACGACATGATCAATCAGCTGGACGAGTGGGGGGTCAAGTTCGAGAAGGACGAGACCGGCGAGTACAACGTCAAGAAGGTGCACCATATGGGCACCTATGTGCTGCCCATGCCGGAAGGTCATCACATGAAGAAGATCCTCTACCGGCAGCTGCGCCGCCACCGCATCCAGGTGATCAACCGCTACATGGCGACACGCCTCTTCAACGGCCCCGACGGGCGCATCGCGGGCGCCATGCTGCTCAACAGCCGGACCGCCGAGACCGCCGTCATCCGCGCCAAGACCATCATCCTGTGCACGGGTGCGGCGGGCCGGCTCGGCCTGCCGGCATCGGGCTACCTCTTCGGCACCTACGAGAATCCCACCAACGCGGGAGACGGCTACAGCATGGCCTACCACGCGGGGGCCGAACTCTCGGGTCTCGAGTGCTACCAGATCAACCCGTTGATCAAGGACTACAACGGCCCCGCCTGCGCCTACGTGACCGGCCCCCTGGGGGGTTACACGGCCAACGCCACGGGCGACCGCTTCATCGAGTGCGACTACTGGAGCGGCCAGATGATGTGGGAGTTCCACCGCGAGCTGGAGGGGGGGAAGGGGCCGGTTTTCCTCAAGCTCGACCACCTGGCGGAGGAGACGGTGCAGGAGATCGAGACCATCCTGCACTCCAACGAGCGCCCGAGCCGTGGCCGCTTCCACGACAGCCGCAGCACCAACTACCGGGAGAAGATGGTGGAGATGCATATCTCCGAGATAGGTTTCTGCAGCGGTCACAGCGCCTCGGGGATCTGGACCGACGAGCACGCGCGCACCACGGTGCCGGGCCTCTATGCCGCCGGCGACGTGGGTTCGGTGCCCCACAACTACATGCTCGGTGCCTTCGTATATGGGGCCCTGGCGGGTGAGGACGCCGCCGCCTACTGCGCCGACAACGAGCTGCCGGAGATCGACGCGGCCGAGATTGCCCGCGAGCGCGCCCGGGTGCTGGCCCCCCTCGAGCGCGAGAGCGGCATACCGCCCCACCAGATCGAGTACAAGCTCAGGCGCTTCGTCAATGACTACCTCCAGCCCCCGAAGGTCACACGCAAGATGGAGATCGGCAAGGAGCGCTTCGACGAGATCCGTGCCGACCTGGGACGCATGTACGCCGCCGACCCCCACGAGCTGATGCGGGCTGCCGAGCTGCAGTTCATCCTCGATTGCGCCGACATGGCGGCGGCGGCGTCACTGTATCGCACCGAGAGTCGCTGGGGGCTCTATCACCATCGCGTGGATCACCCGGAGATCGACAACGAGAACTGGTTCGTCCACGTCCAGACCAAGAAGGGCGAGGACGGCATGCCCGTCAACTTCAAACGCGAGATCGACCCCTACGTGGTCGAGTTGGACGACGAAGACAAGGTGGCCTACCAGCAGCTGCGGGTAGGCTCCGGTCAGGCCACTTCCTGAGGAGATTCACCATGCCATTGGCAAGCTTGAGCAACAGCGTTCCTGTCGAAGTGAACGAAGAGGCGTGTATCGCCGACAAGGGCTGCACCGTCTGTGTGGACGTCTGTCCGCTGGACGTGCTTTTCATTGACGAGGACAAGGGTAAGGCCTTCATGAAGTACGACGAGTGCTGGTACTGCCTGCCCTGCGAGAAGGACTGCCCCACCAATGCCATCACGGTGAGCATTCCCTATCTGTTGCGTTAAAGAACGAGGTAACTGCTATGACACTTTCTTTCGACGAGGCACCCGACATGACGGAGATCCAGGCGCGCTATGCGAGCCCGGACCCCGCAGTGCGGCGGGTGGCCATCATGGATCTGATCGATGCCGGTGAGGACGAGGCAGGCATCGGCCTGGCGGTGAGTGCGCTCTCGGACGCCGATCACAGTGTGCGTGCGGAGGCCGCCTCGGTGCTGAACGAGTTCCAGGGGGACGCCGTTATCGGGGCCCTGCTCGAGGCCCTCGGTGACGACGACGAGGGAGTTCGTGAGGCCGCGGCGGAGAGCCTGGCCGAGAATAAGGACGCCGCCGCGGGGCCCGCCATCCTGGTCCGCCTGGAGGACGAGGATCCCTTCATCAAGGCCGCCTGTCTGCGCGCCGTACGCGACCTGCGCCTCAAGGAGAGCCAGGGGGTGGCCCTCACGGCCCTCGGGCATTCCGATCCCCGCGTCAGGCGCGAGGCCGTCGGGGTGCTGGCCTACCTGCGCACGGAAGAGGTGTTGATGGCGCTCATGAACGCGGCCCGCAAAGATGCCGATCCCAATGTGCGCCGGGTGGGCGTGGGCTCGCTTATCTTCAGTAAGACGGAGCAGGCCGCGGATACGGTGGTGCATGCCCTTGGGGACGACAACTGGCAGGTGCGCGAGGAGGCGGCGTTCATCGCCGGCAAGGTGGGTGAGCCGTCGGCGGTGCCGGCCCTCATCGAGGCCATGAACGACGACTATTGGCAGGTGCGCGTGAAGGCCGCGGCGAGCCTGGGGATGCTCAAGGATCCCGCCGCCGTAGCGGTGCTGGGCCAGGCGCTCTCGTTCAACATCAGCAACCTCCGCAAGGAGGCCGCCGCCGCCCTCGGGGAGATCGCATCCCGTGACGGGTTGCCGTTCCTCGAGGCGGCCAGCCAGGACGTGGATCCCGATGTGCGCAAGGTGGCCCGCTGGGCCATCGGCCGTATCGAAGCGGCCTGAGGGGAGGATGCCATGACCTACGTAGTGGGAGACAGCTGTATTCGCTGCAAGTACACGGATTGCGTCGAGGTATGTCCGGTGGACGACTGCTTCAGGGAGGGTGAGAATTTCCTGGTCATCGACCCCGAGACCTGCATCGACTGTTCCCTGTGCGTGCCGGAATGTCCCGTGGAGGCCATCTTCGCGGCCGACGACGTGCCGGCCGATCAACGGGATTTCATCGCCCTCAACGCCGAGCTTGCGAAGGTCTGGCCGGGCATCAGCAAGGCCGGTGAGCCTCTTGCCGACGCCGACGACTGGGCCGACGTGCCGGACAAGCTGCAGTACCTGGCGAGATGAGGGATGCCTCCACCATGGCACGCGTCACGCATCCCGGGGAGGGTTAATGGCGGAGTACCTGACCCTGCTGTTCGGCACCATCTTCGTGAACAATCTGGTGCTGTCGCGTTTTCTCGGGCTGTGCCCCTTCATGGGGGTGTCCAAGAAGGCGGATACGGCCCTGGCCATGGGTATGGCCACCGCCTTCGTGCTGACCCTGTCCTCGGTGAGCAGCTACCTGGCGAGTACCTACCTGCTGAAGCCTCTGGGGCTGGAATACCTCAAGACAGTCACTTTCATACTGCTCATCGCGGTCATCGTTCAGTTCACCGAGATGGTCCTGCACAAGACCAGCCCGCTTCTCTACAAGGTGCTGGGGATCTTCCTGCCCCTCATCACCACCAACTGCGCGGTCCTGGGTGTGGCCCTGCTCAACGTCCAGCAGGACCATGACTTCATCGCCTCGGCCCTCTACGGTTTCGGCGGGGCCGTGGGCTTCACCCTCGTGATGGTGCTGTTCGCCTCCATCCGCGAGCGTCTCGATGTGGGAGACGTGATGCCCTCTTTCCGGGGCGCGCCCATTGCCCTGGTGACCGCGGGCTTCATGTCCGTGGCCTTCATGGGCTTCGCCGGGATGGCTTGAGGAGAGTGCCGTGGAAGTCGTTCTGCTCACCATCATCGCTCTGCTCTTCGGTGTCGGCCTCGGCGTCGCCGCCATCCGCCTGCGCGTGGAGAAGGACCCGGTGGTGGACCAGATAGACGCCATACTGCCCCAGACCCAGTGCGGTCAGTGCAGTTTCCCCGGCTGCCGGCCCTACGCCGAGGCCCTGGCGGCGGGGGAGGCCGACATCAACCAGTGCCCGCCCGGCGGCGATACCGGGATGCGCGCCCTGGCCGATCTGCTGGGCAAGGAGCCCAAGCCCCTGGCCGGCGGCGATGGCGAGGCGTCGGACCCCGTGCCCATGGTGGCGGTGGTGGACGAGTCCACCTGCATCGGCTGCACCAAGTGCCTGCAGGTGTGTCCGGTGGATGCCATCGTCGGCGCACCCAAGCAGAAGCACACCATCATCGAGGCCCACTGCACCGGCTGCGAGCTGTGCCTGCCGCCCCTGTGCCCGGTACCCGACTGCATCGTCATGGTAGAGGTCAGGCCCACGGCCGCGAACTGGAAGTGGCAGTATCCCCTGACGGCCGCGGGAGAGCGGGTCGCATGAAACGCCTGTGGCGCTTTCCCGGCGGGCTGCGGCTGCCGGGCTCCAAGGACCTGTCCACGGGTGGTGCCATCGCACCCCTGGCCGCCCCCGCCCGCGTCTACCTGCCCCTGCGCCAGCACGCCGGCGCAGCGGCCAAACCCGTGGTCCAGGCCGGCGACCGTGTGGTCCGGGGGCAGCTGGTGGCCGCGCCCAGTGCCTTCGTCAGCGCGGCGGTCCACGCCTCGGTGAGCGGGCGGGTGGTGGAGATCAGCGACCACGCCATTCCCCATCCTGCGGGCATCATGGAGCCCTGCGTGGTCATCGAGGCCGAGCCCGGGAGGGCCGGGGACGCGACGCCTTCCCTCGGACCGGTGCCCGCGGCGGGGGACATGGAGGCCCTGCGGGAGCGCATCCGGGCCGCCGGCATCGTGGGGCTGGGGGGAGCGGTATTTCCGTCCGCGGCCAAGTTGAAGCCCTCGCGGCCCATCGACACGCTGGTGGTCAACGGCGTGGAGTGCGAGCCCTACATCACCTGCGACGACGCCCTGATGCGGGAGCGGCCCGAGGCCGTGATCCACGGCAGCCTGGTGCTGATGGGCATGGTGGAGGCGGGGCGTTGCGTGGTGGCGGTGGAGGATAACAAGCCGCAGGCCGCCGCCCGGTTGCGGGAGGCCCTGAAGGCCGTCGTCGCCGGGGGGCGCCAGGACGCCGGGACCCTGGAGGTGGTGGAAGTGCCGACCCGCTTTCCCGCCGGCGGCGAGAAGCAGCTGGTGAGGACCCTGACCGGGCGCGAGGTGCCGCGGGGCGGCCTGCCTTACGAGGTGGGGGTGGTCTGCATCAACGTGGGGACGGCGGCGGCCGTGGCCGCCGCCGTCCGCGAAGGCCGGCCCCTGACCTCGCGCGTCGTCACCGTCACCGGCCCCGGCATCAGGCGCCCGGGAAACTTCGAGGTGGCCCTCGGCACCCCCGTGGCGGACCTCATCGAGGCCGCCGGGGGCACCACCGCAGAGGAAGTGGAGCTGATCATGGGCGGTCCCATGATGGGGCGACGCCTGGAGTCGGACCGCACCATGGTGGTCAAGGCCACCAACTGCATTCTCGTGACGCCCGTCAGGACCGAGCGCTCAGAGCCCGTCATGCCCTGCATCCGTTGCGGGGCCTGCGCCGAGGTCTGCCCCATCAACCTCCTGCCCCAGCAACTCTACTGGCACGCCCGGGGACGCTCCTTCGACAAGCTGGAGCCCTATGGCCTGGCCGACTGCATCGAGTGCGGCTGCTGCGCCGTGGTCTGTCCCTCGCGCATCCCCCTGGTGGACTTCTACCGCTTCGCCAAGTCGGAGATCGCCGATCAGGAGCGCAAACGACGGAGTGCCGAGGAGTCCCGCGCCCGCACCAACGCCCGCAACGCGCGCATCGAGCAGCAAAAGCGCGAGCAGGAGGCCCGCAAGGCGGCCCGCAAGGCGGCCCGCCGCAAGCCCAAGGCGGACAAGGCCGAGGCGCCGGAAGGGGAGAAGCAGGCGCCCCAGGACGGGGAAGCCCGGCGGGCCGTGGGAGGCGCATCGTGAGGGCGGGCCAGGGCCTCGATGTCGCGCAAGGCGGCGCGCCCTTCATCCCGCCGGCCAAGCGGGTGCGGCGCATCATGACCCTGGTGCTCGTGGCCCTGGCCCCCGGCATCCTGGCGTACACGGTCCTGTTCGGCTGGGGCCCGCTGGTGAACATCACCCTGGCGACGGCCAGCGCCCTGGGCTTCGAGGCGTTGATGCTGCGCATCCGCCGCCGTCCCCTGGGTCCGTTCCTGGCCGATGGCAGTGCCGTGGTCACGGCCGTGCTGCTCGCCCTGTGCCTGCCGCCCCTGGCCCCCTGGTGGCTGCCGGTGCTGGGCAGCTTCATCGCCATCGTCGGGGCCAAACAGTTGTACGGAGGGCTCGGCTACAACCCCTTCAATCCCGCCATGGCGGGTTACGCGGTGTTGCTCATCGCCTTTCCCCTGGAACTCAGCACCTGGACCCTGCCCCTGGCCCTGCAGCAGGCGCCGGCCGATCTCGCCGCCACCATCGCCTACAGCTTAGGCGGGGCCGGCACAGGGGGGCTCGACGCCATGACGGCTGCCACACCCCTGGACCGGCTGCGCACCGGGGTGGGGCTGGGGGAGGCCATGACGGAGATCCGGGCCGCACCCGTGTTCGGTATCCTGGCGGGCCGTGGCTGGGAGTGGGTGAATCTGGCCTTCCTGGGGGGCGGCGTGCTGCTGGTACTTATGCGCGTCATCAGCTGGCATATCCCCGTGGCCGTGGTGGGGAGCCTGGCGCTGATCTCCGGCATCGCCTTCTTCCTGGGGCCGAACCATTACCCGGGCCCCCTGTTCCATCTGCTGGGCGGAGCCACCATGCTGGGGGCCTTCTTCATCGCCACGGACCCGGTGACCGCCGCCACCACTCCTTCCGGCAAGCTGGTCTACGGCGCCGGCATCGGCGTGCTCATCTACGCCATCCGCGCCTGGGGCGGCTACCCCGACGGCGTGGCCTTCGCGGTGCTCCTCATGGGTCTGACGGTACCCCTGCTGGATACCTATCTGCGGCCGCGGATCTTCGGCGCCCGACGCCCTCGGGTGCGGGATGGATCGTGAGCGCCGGGGGGCGCTGGTGGCCGGCGGCGTGCTGGCGGCGGCGGCCTTCGCGGGGACCCTGTTGCTGGCGGTCACCGACAGCCATACGGCCCCCTACATCGCCGCCAACGAGTACGCCCGCATGCTGCGCCAGCTCACCGCCGTGATGCCCGCCGACGGCTACGACAACGACCCCGTGGGGGACGCCCGGGTCTTCCGGGACCCCGACCTGCTGGGGATCCCGGGGCCGGTGCAGGTCTACCGGGCGCGCCGCCAGGGCAGGCCCGTGGCGGTGGCCTTCACGGTGGTGGCCCCGGACGGCTATGGCGGGCCCATCCGGCTCATGGTGGGTATCACCGCCGCCGGGGTCATCTCGGGGGTGCGGGTGCTCCACCACCGGGAGACGCCGGGCCTGGGGGACGACATCGAGCTTCGCCACAGCGACTGGATCGAGTCCTTCCGCGGCACCGCCCGGGGCGCCCCCCCCGACGGCGACTGGAAGGTGAAGCGCGACGGCGGCGTCTTCGACCAGTTTACCGGCGCCACCGTGACGCCGCGGGCGGTGGTGGGGGCGGTACACCGCGCCCTGATGTTCTTCCACCGCCACCGCGACCGGCTGTGGCACGACCCACCACCCCCCGCGGATCCGACAGGAGAGCCCTCGTGACCCCATCGACCACCCATGGTGAACTCATCCGGCAGGGCCTGTGGCACAACAACCAGGCCCTGGTGGCCCTCCTCGGGCTGTGTCCTCTGCTGGCGGTGACCTCCACCGTGGTCAACGGCCTCGGCCTCGGCCTCGCCACCCTGGCCACCCTGGTGACCACCAACGTCATCGTGTCCGCGGCGCGGCCCTGGATCCGCAAGGAGGTGCGCATCCCCATGTTCGTGCTCATCATCGCCTGCGTGGTCACCACCATCGAGCTGCTCATGAGCGCCCACATGGAGGCCCTGTTCCTGGCCCTGGGCATCTTCCTGCCCCTCATCGTCACCAACTGCGCGGTCATCGGCCGCGCCGAGGCCTTCGCCTCCCGCAACCCCGTGGCCCATGCCGCCATGGATGGCTTCGCCATGGGGCTGGGTTTCCTGGGGGTGCTGGTGGCCCTCGGCGCCCTGCGGGAACTGGTGGGTCATGGCACCCTGATGCGGGACGCCGATATCCTCCTGGGGGCCTGGGCGAGGGGACTCGAAGTACAGGTGTGGGCGGACTACCGCGGCTTCCTGCCGGCGGTGTTGCCCCCGGGGGCCTTCGTGGGCCTGGCCCTGCTCATCGCCTTCAAGAACAAGCTCGACCGGGTGGCGGCCCGGGGCCGCGCCGGCGGCCTCGGTTGGCTGCGATTCTGGCGCGACTCCGAGGGGGCAGCGGCGACACCCAGGGTCATGAGCGAATAGCCACGGGCGCCCCACGGCCCCGGGCCTGCCGCGTCCATCTGCTCCACCAGAAGGGTGTTACTGCGTAAAATCATTTCTCCCTGATCCGACACTTTGTACGATTGGTACCGAACCCATCACTCGTTCGGCCCATGCTCGCCACCTCAACGGACACCCTCATGCCTCCGGTCGACCGCCCCCTCGGGCGCCTGTTGGGGGGGGTGTTTCTGCTGTTCGGCCTGCTGGCGGTCAACTCCCTCTACCTCGCCGCCATCACGGTGCTCGAGAGGGTCCGCGGCGAGACCTACCAGGATGGTTTCTACCTCGCCATGTTCCTCGCCCACCTCGCCCTGGGGCTGGTGCTTGTCCCCGTTTTCCTGGTCTTCGCCGCGGGCCATTACCGGCGTGCCCGCCACCTCCCCAACCGCTACGCGGCGCGGGCCGGCAGGGTGCTGTTCGCGGTCGCCGGGCTGGTGCTGCTGTCGGGGCTGGTGCTCACCCGCTTCGGCTTTCTCGAGGTCAACGACCCCACGGTGCGGGGCGTCGCCTACTGGGTCCACGTGCTGGCGCCCCTGGCGGTGGTGTGGCTGTTCGTGGTCCATCGCCTGGCCGGTCCGCCCCTGCGCTGGCGGGTGGGGGCCGCCTGGGGTGGGGCCGCCGTGGTGCTGTCCGCCGGGTTGTCGGTCTTCCAGCTGTCCGGGCCGGCGCCCGCCGCCCCCGACGGCACGGGCCTCGAGCCGACCCTGACCCGGGTGGCCGGCGGCGTCCCCATACCCGCCGCGGGGCTGATGCAGGACGAGGTGTGCGCCGAATGCCACGGCGACATCGCGGACCAGGCGGCCCTTTCCATGCATCGGCTGAGTTCCTTCAACAACCCGGTCTACCGTTTCGCGGTGGACACCACCCGCCGGGAACTCATGGCCCGCGACGGCGACGTCGAGGGCGCCCGCCTGTGCGCCACCTGCCATGACCAGGTGCCGCTGTTCGCGGGCCGCTTCGACGACCCCGACTACGACCCGGACGCCGATCCCGGCGGCCATGCCGGCATCGGCTGCCTCGGCTGCCATGCCATCACCGCCGTCACCAGCCCCCGGGGCAATGGCGCCTACGACATCGGTGAGCCGCCGCACTATCCCTTCGCCGCCAGCGAGACCCCGTTCCTGAAGGCGGTGAACCGCCAGCTCATCAAGGCCAAGCCGGCCTTCCACAAGGCCACCCTGCTCAAGCCCGTGCACCGCAGCGCCGAGTTCTGCTCCGCCTGCCACAAGGTGCATCTGCCCGCGGCCCTGAACGACTACCGCTGGCTGCGGGGCCAGAACCACTACGACTCCTTCCTGCTGTCGGGGGTGTCGGGCCACCGGGTGGACAGCTTCTACTACCCCGATCACGCGGTGCCCGACTGCGCCCACTGCCACATGCCCCTGGTGCCGTCCGACGACCCGGCCGCCCGCGATTTCGCCGGCGACGGCCGGCCCGCGGTCCACAGCCATCTCTTCGCGGCTGCCAACACCGCCATACCCGCCCTGCTGGGACATCCCCCGGAGGTCATGGAGGCCCGGCGGCGGTTTCTGCGCCAGGCGGCGCGGGTGGACCTGTTCGGCCTGCGGGAGGGGGACGATATCGACGCCCCCCTGACGGCCCCCCTGCGCCCCCACCTGCCGGAGTTGCGGCCCGGGGGACGCTACCTGCTGGAGGTGGTGGTGCGGACCCTGAAGATCGGCCACCACCTGACCCAGGGCACGGCCGACTCCAACGAGCTGTGGCTGGAGCTCACGGTGAAAAGCGGCGACGAGGTCATCGGCCTCAGCGGCCAGCGGGACGCCCGGGGTGAGGTGGACCCCTGGTCCTACTTCGTCAACGCCTACCTCCTCGACCGCGAGGGCAACCGCATCGAGCGCCGGGATGCCCATAACATCTTCGTGGCCCTCTACGACCACCAGATCCCCCCCGGCGCCGCGGCCACCGTGCACTACGCCCTGGAGATCCCGCCGGACACCGCGGGGCCGGTGACCATCGAGGCCCGCCTCAACTACCGTAAGTTCGACAGCCGGCTCATGGGCCACGTGGCGGCGGCGGAAGGCCCTGCGGACCCGCTGCCGGTGACGGTGATGGCCTCGGATGGCGTGACCCTGCCGGTGGCCGGCGGTCCCGCCACGGTGCCCGCCCAGGGCCGCGACATACCGGCGTGGGAGCGCTGGAACGACTACGGCATCGGGCTGTTGCGCAAGGGCCGGCGGTCCCTGCGCCAGGCCGCGGCGGCATTCGGCGAGGTGGAGGACCTGACCCCCGGCCATGGGGCCCTCAACCTGGCCCGGGTGTACCTGCGGGAGGGGCGGCTGGATGACGCCGCGAAGGCCCTGGAGCGGGCCGGGGCCGCCGACGTCCCGCCCTGGGTGGTGGCCTGGCTGGGGGCGCGGGTGGAGCGGGAGAGGGGGCGGCTGGACGAGGCCATCGTCCTCCTCGAGGCCCTGGCGGATACCCGTTTCCGGGAGGCGCGGGCCCGGGGCTTCGATTTCTCCCGCGACTACCGGCTGTTGAACGAACTGGGCCGCACCCTCTACGAGCGCGCCCGCCGGGAGCGGGGTACAGAGGCCCGCCAGGGGCGCGAGGCCCTCCTGGCGCGGGCCCGGGACCGCCTGGAGCAGGCCCTGGCCATCGACCCCGAAAACGCCCGCGCCCATCACAACCTGGCCCTGGTGCATAGTGCCCTGGACGCGCCCGCGGCGGCCGCCCGCCATCGAGACCTCCATGATCGCTACCGGCCCGATGACGAGGCCGTGGAGCGGGCGGTGGCCGCCCATCGCGGCCGCAATGCCGCCGCGGACCACGCCGCCGAGGCGAGCGCCGTCTATGACCTCCAGCGCCCCGGTGCCTACGGCCTGGCGCCGCCGCCGCGGCTGGCCCGGGAGGATGGCGCCGAGGACCATGGCCGCCCCGAACGATGGCTGAGGAACCCGCCGTGAAACGCCGTACCCACACCCCGTTGACCCCCGGCGAGGCCCGCGTGCGGCGGGCCCTCTATATCACCCTCGCGGCGGCCCTCCTGGTGGCCGGCGCGGCCGCGGTCTACCTGGGGCTGGGGGGTGGGGAACCCGTGGAGGAGCCGGTGATGGAGATGCAGCCGGCGCCGCCCCCGGCCACGGTCAGCGCGGCCGTCCCCGCCGTCCCCGCCATCCCCTTCACGGATATCACGGCGGCGGCCGGCATCGACTTCGTCCACGTCAACGGCGCCTATGGCGAGCGCCTGATGCCCGAGACCATCGGCAGCGGCGTGGCCTTTCTCGACTACGACGACGACGGCGACCAGGACCTGCTGTTCATCAATTCGCGCCCCTGGCCGGGCCGCGATGGCGCCATGGATGCCCGTCATGCCCTCTACGCCAACGATGGCCACGGCAACTTCACGGACGTCACCGAGGCGGCGGGCCTCGCCTTCCGGGATTACGGCATGGGGGTGGCGGTGGGGGACTACGATGGCGACGGCCGGGTGGATATCTACCTCACCAACCTCGGTCCCAACCGGCTGTTGAGGAACACGGGCGGGCGCTTCGTGGACGAGACGGCGGCGGCCGGCGTGGCCGGCGGCGAAAGGGACTGGGGTACCGCCGCCGCCTTCTTCGACTACGACGGCGACGGCGACCTCGACCTCTTCGTGGCCAACTACGTGGAGTGGTCGCGGGAGGACGACCTGGCCATCGGTTTCCGCCTCACCGGCCTGGGGCGCGCCTACGGCGCCCCCAACCATTTTCGCGGCGCCCCCAGCCGCCTCTACCGCAACGATGGCGACGGTACCTTCACCGACGTGTCCCGGGACGCCGGTATCGGCGGCGACGGGCCCGCCGCCGGCAGCACGGCGGGCAAGGCCCTGGGGGTGGTGCCCGTGGACTATGACGGCGACGGCTACCTGGACCTGGTGGTGGCCAACGATACGGTGCAGAACTTCCTCTATCACAACCAGGGTGACGGGCGCTTCGAGGAGGTGGGGGCCTTCGAGGGCGTGGCCTTCGACCGCAACGGCCGCTCCACCGGGGCCATGGGCATCGACGCGGCCCATTTCCGCAACGATGCCGATCTGGGTATCGCCATCGGCAACTTCGCCAACGAGATGAGCTCCCTGTTCGTCACCGCCGACGGCCGCGCGCCCTTCGCGGACGAGGCCACCCTGGAGGGCCTCGGGGCCGCCACCCGCCTGGCCCTGACCTTCGGGGTGTTCTTCTTCGACGCCGATCTGGACGGCCGCCTGGACCTGCTCCAGGCCAACGGCCATCTGGAGCACGAGATCAACCGTGTCCAGCCCAGCCAGCACTATGCCCAGCCGGCCCAGCTGTTCTGGAACTGCGACGGCTGCCCGGCCCGCTTCCAACCCGTCGCCGGCGCCGGCGACCTCTACCGGCCCCTGGTGGGGCGGGGCGCCGCCTACGCCGACATCGATGGCGATGGCGACCTCGACGTGGTGATCACCCAAAACGGCCGCGCCGCCCGGCTGTTTCGCAACGACCAGGAGCGCGGCCATCACTGGTTGCGGCTGAGGCTGGAGGGCGCGGCCCCCAACCGCGACGCCATGGGCGCCCGCCTCGAACTGACCGCCCAGGGCGTCACCCAGTACCGGCGGGTGATGCCCACCCGCAGCTACCTGTCCCAGGTGGAACTGCCCGTGACCTTCGGCCTCGGCGATGCCTCGACGGTGGAGTCCCTGGTGGTGACCTGGCCCGATGGTGCCCGCCAGACGGTGGCGGTGCCGGGGGTGGATCGGCTGCTGGTGGTGCGGCGTGCCCCGGGTCTGGAGGCCCCCCAGGCAGCGGCCCCCGCCGCGGTGGACCCATGACGGGGCCCACCCGGCGGTCTATGGGGCAGCGGGCCGCCGGGGGTGGTTTGGCGGGCCTGCTGATGGGGCTCATGCTGGCCCCCATGGCGGCGGGGGACCCCCTGTCGGCTGTGCCCGAGCCCTGGTCGGGCCGGGTGACGGTGGTGGCGGAGGCGGATCTGTCGGGGGCCGAGCCGGCGGCCCGGGAGGCCATGGCCGGCCAACGGGATATGGTGGCGCGGTTGCTGGCCGACGGTGCCACGCCCGCGGCGGAGCTGGCCCAGGCCTACGGACGCCTCGGGGCCCTCTACCACGCCCATGGCCTGGAGACGGCGGCCGAGGCCGCCTATGCCAGCGCCCGGGCCCTGGACCCCGACCGTTTCCGCTGGGCCTACTATGCCGCCTGGCTGGCCGCCGGCGGCGGCCGCGCCGGGGAGGCCCTGGAGCGTTTTCGCGAGGCCCGGGACCTGGACCCCGACTACGGACCCCTGGAGCTGCGCATGGGCGAGGCCTGGCTGGCCCTGGGGCGCCTCGACGAGGCCCGGGCGGCCCTGGAGGGCGCGGCCGGGCGCCCCGGCCTGCGGGCCCGCGCCCTCTATCAACTGGCCCAGGTGGACCTGCTGGAACGCCGGCCCCGGGCGGCCATCCCCCGCCTGCGGGAGGTGCTGGAGCTGGAACCCGCGGCCGATGCCGCTCACTATCCCCTGGCCCGGGCCCTGCGGGGGACCGGCGACGACGAGGCCGCGCGGCGCCACATGGCCGCCCGGGGGGACGTCCTGCCGCGGGCCCGCGACCCCCTGGTCACGGAACTGGAGGCCCTGGGGGAAGGCTCGCGCCGGCACTTCGCCGACGGCCTCGAGGCCAGCCGCGACGGTGACTACGCCGCCGCCGCCGCCGCCTTCGCCCGCGGCCTCGCCCTGGAACCCGGCAACCACCATGCCCGGGTCAGCCATGCCCGGACCCTCTACCTCGCCGGCGAGCCCCAGGCCGCCCGGGACGCCCTGGCCACCGCCCTCCAACAGGTGCCGGACCATGGCCTGGCACTCTTTCTCGATGGCCTGCTGCAGGAGGAGGCGGGGCAAGGGGCCGGCGCCCTGGCGCGCTATGGTGCCGCCCTGGCCGCCGCCCCGGGCCACTACGGCGCCCATTTCGCCCTCGCCAACCGGGCCTACCGCGACGGTGATTACCCCTCGGCGCGCCGCCACTACGAGGCGGCCCTGGCGGCCAATCCGGATATCCCCCCGGCACGGCTCTACGGGGTGTTGGCGATGAAACGGGCGGGGGCCGACGACCTTGCGGTCAAGGCGCGCCTGGAGGGGCTGGTGACGGCCCATCCCGAGGACCGGGCCCT
>JAABTG010000074.1 GCA_011389995.1 Thiotrichales bacterium | reverse complement strand
AATCACTCATGGGATGTCACCTTTCGGATATGGAAATGCGGATTCGGACCGTTCGGCGTCGGCGGATCGACGCCCCCCCCGGGCTCCCCTTCGCCGGACCCTGATGACGCCGCCGGGGGATGGCTCCCGGAGGCCCCGGCAACGGGTCGCGTTCGAGTGCCCGGCACAGGGTGGGCGGGGGACGGAAAACCCGGGCCAGAGAGGAATATTGCGCCTCCCCGGTTCCCCTTCAAGGGGTCAACGGATTTCCACCGCCACCCCCGTGCCGAGCAACTCGGTGAGGGCATTCTTGGAGTTGCGCAGGGGGAACCGGGTCTCCCGGTAGCCCCTGCCGTCCACGTGGAACCGGAACACCACCTGTTGGCCATCCATCAACCGCACCAGCTGCGTCGAAGGGATGCGCTCGCCTGTTATGGTGCCGAACACGAAGCCGGCGCGATGCCCATCGATGAGACAGGGCCCGTTGTGGGCCGCGAGGGCGACGGCGGGGCTCATGTCCACCACCAGGGTCGGGCAGTGGTCGGGGTGAAAGGTCTCGAAGCCCTCCCGCAGCACCAGGTGCCCGGTGATGGTGTCGTCATCCTCGCGACGGACCTCGAAGCGATCACCGGCGGGGTTGCCCACCACCGCCAGGGGCGGGGCCGCGCCGTTTCCATCCGCTACGTCCACCGCCTGCCACTGCGCCTGCAGTGCGGGAGGGCCGAGGAGGAGACCCGCCAGCAGGGGGAGCAGGCGGCCCACGGGGGTGTCAGTGATCATGGTCCGGCGGGTCCTGGGGCACGGGTTCGCCGGGGATGCGGTGCTGTTCGTCGACCCAGGCCCCCAGGTCGATGAGCTTGCAGCGTTCGCTGCAGAAGGGCCGGAAGGGGGAGCGTTCCGACCATTCCACGGATTCGCCGCAGGTGGGACAACTGACGCGGGTGGTCATATGACGCAGCACTGCAGTTCGAAATCGATATCGCGCCCGGCCTGGGCGGGTCGCCCCGCACTCACCGGCAACTCCATGAATCGCACCGTGAATCGATGACGCCCGCCGCTGACCTCGGGAAAGCAGCCGGCGGCGCTGTCCACCAGCACCCGTACCATCTGGCAGCTCACCCCGGCATCGAGGCTTTGCTGGAAGAAGCCGTTCACCGCCGTCTCGCGGCGGCCGTTGGAGCTCTGGCGGATGAGGGTAAGACACAGGTTGACGCCCCGCTTGACGGGTTCGAAGGGCTGGAACCAGGCCTCGAGCTCGGCCCGCCGCTCGTCAGGGGCCCGTTCCAGCCAGTATTGATACATGGGAATGTCGAAGCTCAGGGTCCCCGCCGGCATACTGGCGCGCTGCTTGACCGCGGCGATGAGTTCGTTGTTGCGGAACTCCTGGCCCGCGGCGCCCTCCGGCGAGCGCAATTCCACCAGCAGCTGGCGGATGGAGCCCATGATGTCGTCCAGGCGCTCGTTGTCCACCCCCTGCTTGTCGTAGAGGGGCTCCAGCAGGGCGCCCTGGCGTTCCAGCTCCTTGACGATCTCGGTCTTCAGATCCGCCCGGCCCATCAGGGCCATCAGCTCGATGAGGGTATTCAGGGTGGCGCGGCTGTCCCAGGCGTTGTTGCCCGACATCAGGTAATCCGCCTGCTCGAACAGGAACTCCAGGCGTAACAACGCCCGAACGCGTTCATTCAGCGGTTGCTCGTAGATGCTCAAGGCGTTTCCCAAGGGTTCGGTTCCGGTATGTTCAGAGTGGCTGAAATCTTCAGCGCCTCCTCAGGCAAACGCTGATTCAATCCGTTCCGGCTCGAATCAGCCCCGCCCGGCCGGCTGCCGGGCCGGTCCCCGCCGCCTTCCTTCACGGGGGCGCGGCGGAGGTGCTTTGGCGTGCGCCGATTCTCGCCTACTCATGGCGGGCAGGCAAATGGCCCCCCCCCAGCTTCAGGTAGCGGTGATGCAGGGCGTCCACGGCCTGCGTCAGTTCCTCCACTGTACCGCGGTTGTCAATGCAGTCGTGGGCGCGGGCCCGGCGCTCCAGGCGATCCAGCTGACTGGCGACGGCCGCGCGGGCCGCTGCCTCGTCCCAGCCGTCGCGGTCCATGATGCGCCTGAGCTGGACGTCCTCGGGCACGTCCACCACCAGCACCCGGTCCACCATGGCCGCCATGCCGCTCTCGAACAGCAGGGGTACCGCCAGCACGCCGTAGGGGGCGTCCGTGGTCTCCGTCCACCGGGTCAGCACCTCTGCCACCCGGGGATGGATGACCCCTTCCACCGCCCGACGCAGGGGGCGGTCCGTGAATATGCGCTCCCGAAGCTTCCCGCGGTCGAGGGCCCCGTGATCGTCCAGGATGTCGGGGCCGATGCGCCGTACCAGGGCCGCGAGGCCCGGCGTACCGGGTTCCACCACCTGCCGGGCCACATCGTCGGCATCGATTACGGGTACCCCGAGGGCGGCGAAGCGGGCGCCCACCGTGGACTTGCCGGCGGCGATGCCGCCCGTCAGTCCGATACGCAGACCCAGGGGCATGGGGCCGTCGGCACCCGTCAGTAGAGGGGCGGCGCGGCGCCGCCGAGGTAGGCGTCCATGATGTCTTCGCCCCACATCAGGGCAATCCAGCCGGCGGCGGCGAGAAAGGGACCGAAAGGCAGGGGCTGGCTGCGTTGGCGGCGGCCCACCACGATGAGGGCGATGCCCGTCAGGGCCCCCACCACGGAGGACAGCAGGATGATCACGGGCAGCACCTGCCACCCCATCCAGGCCCCGAGCATGGCCAGG
The DNA here is from genome assembly GCA_011389995.1 of Thiotrichales bacterium. GTDB lineage: Bacteria > Pseudomonadota > Gammaproteobacteria > JAABTG01 > JAABTG01 > JAABTG01. The sequence goes on along the minus strand of JAABTG010000074.1, from coordinate 17,273 downwards.
AGCTTGAAATCCCCATAGCCCATGCCCTCCTTGCCCGTGATCAGACGAAAGCCATGGTAGACCAGCCACAGCAGGCCGTAACCCGCCACCGCCCCCACCACCGCATCCCCCAGGGTGGCGAAGGTGCCGTCGAGATTCACCAGCAGGCCGAGCCACAGCAAGGGCAGGGTGATCTGGTCGGGGAGCAGCATGGTGTCCAGATCGATGAAGGTCAGGGCCAGCAGGGACCAGCTGAGGACGATGGCGGCAGCCGCGGCCCAGGTGATGCCAAACTGCAACAGTACGGCCACTGCGAGCACGCCCCCCAGCAATTCCACCAGGGGATAGCGCAGGGGAATGGCGGTGCCGCAGGCGCGGCAACGCCCCCGCAGGAACAGGTAGCTGACAAGGGGGATGTTCTCCAGGGCCCCGATGGGGTGGCCGCAGGCGGGGCAGCGGGAGCGGGGCACCATCAGGTTGAAGGTATCCTCGCCGGTGTCATGGGCATCCCCGGGGTCCGCGTCATCCACATCACGGCACTGGTGCCGCCACTCCCGCTCCATCATCAGGGGCAGGCGGTGGATAACCACGTTGAGGAAGCTGCCCGCCACCAGTCCGAGGGCCAGCACGACGCCGAAGATGACGGCGGGGTCGAGAGATTGCAGGGCTTCCATGGCTATGGCGGGTGCGGTAATGGGGATGTGGCGCGGCAGGCGAGCGGGGCGGGTGGCGGCCCCGCCCGGTGTCGCCCTACACCACGGAACCCATCTTGAAGATGGGCAGGTACATGGCCACCACCATGCCGCCGATGAGCACGCCGAGGATGGACATCACGAGAGGCTCCATGAGGGAGCTCATGTTGTCCACGGCGTTGTCCACCTCTTCCTCGTAGAAGTCGGCCACCTTGGCGAGCATGGAGTCGAGGGCACCGGACTCCTCGCCGATGGCCACCATCTGCACCATCATGTTGGGAAACAGGTTGGTTTCCCGCATGGAGGACTGGAGCTGGACACCCGTGGCGATATCGTCGCGCATCTTCATGGTGCCTTCGTAGTAGACGATGTTGCCGGAGGCACCGGCCACGGAATCCATGGCCTCCACCAGCGGTACACCGGCGGCGAACATGGTGGAGAGGGTACGGGCGAAACGGGCGATGGTGGCCTTGCGGATGATGTCGCCGAAGATGGGCATCTTGAGGGCCAGGCGCTGCAGCCCATGGTTGAAGGCCTTGGAGCGTTTCTTGGCCTCGGTGAAGGCCCAGATGGCCGCGCCGACGCCGCCGAATATGAGGTACCAGTAGGCCACGAAGGCGTCGGACAGGTTGACGACGAACTGGGTCATGGCGGGCAGATCCGCGCCGAAGCCCTGGAACAGATCGGAGAACTGGGGGATCACGAAGATCATCAGGATGGCCGTTACCACGAAGGCCACCACGATCACCGCCAGGGGATAGGTCAGGGCCTTCTTGATCTTGGCCTTGATGGCCTCGGTCTTCTCTTTGTAGGTGGCGATCTTGTGCAGCAGGGATTCGAGGATACCCGCCGCCTCGCCGGCCCGCACCAGACTCACGTACAGGTCATCGAAGTACAGGGGATGCCGGCCCAGGGCATCGGCCAGATTGCTGCCGGCCTCCACGTCCGCCTTGATGCTGAGGATGAGATCCTGCATGGCGGGGTTTTCGTGGCCCCTTCCGACGATCTCGAAGGACTGCACCAGGGGCACGCCCGAGGACATCATGGTGGCCAGCTGGCGGCTGAACACGGCGATGTCCTTGGGCGTGATCTTCTTTCTGCCGCCGCCGCCGAACAGGGATTTGGCTTTCTTCCTGACCTTGAGGGGGTTGATGCCCTGGCGACGTAGCTGGGCCTTGACGAGGGCGTCGCTGGCGCCCGACATCTCGCCCTTGACCCGCTTGCCCGATCGGTCCGTTCCCTCCCACTGGAACATGTTCTGTTTGAGCGCCGCCTCTGCCATTGATGCCCCCGATGGGGATGTCCGACAACCGTCGGGACATCCGCTGATACATGGATGTGTCTCAATCTATCTGTAACCGGGCCGCGCCGGCGGCCTGGTGTACTGCCCCGCGGGAATCATTCGCTTCCCGCCCGCTTTGGCCGCGCCATGGGGGCGATGTTCGTCGTCGCCATCGCGCCGCCCGGCCGCCCTCTCCCGACCTGCCCGCCGCGACCCCTGGCGCAGGCCTGGGGGACGGGGCGCCGGCTATTCCTGGGTGACGCGGTTCATCTCCTTGATATCGATGATCCCGTCTCTGCACTTCTTGCGCGCCGACTGCCGGATGTCGGGGATCCCCTCCCGCCGCGCCTGGTCCCCGATGTCCATGGAATTCTTGCCTTCCATCACCAGGCGCTTCATCTCCTCGGATACGGGCATCACCTGATATATGCCCACCCGTCCCTTGTAGCCGCCGGTGCACTTGTCGCAGCCGACGGCCTCGTAGGAGGTGATGCCCTCGTCCACGTCCTGTTCGGAGAAGCCTTCGGCGAGCAGGGCCTCCTTGGGGACGTCCAGGGGGCGCTTGCAGTTGCCGCAGAGCTTACGTGCCAGGCGCTGGGCCGTGATGATGTTGACCGCCGTGGCGATGGCGAAGGGCTTGACGCCCATATCCACCATGCGGGTGAGGGTCTGGGGGGCGTCGTTGGTGTGCAGGGTGGACATTACCATGTGGCCGGTCTGGGCCGCCTTGATGGCGATGTTGCCGGTGGTGATGTCGCGGATCTCACCCACCAGGATGATGTCGGGGTCCTGGCGCAGGAAGGCCTTGAGGGCCTTCTCGAAGGTCATGCCCGTCTTCTCGTCCACCTGGACCTGGTTGACCCCCGGCAGGTTGATCTCCACCGGGTCCTCGGCGGTGGAGATGTTGACATCCGGCTTGTTGAGCAGGTTGATGCCGCTGTAGAGGGACACCGTCTTGCCGCTGCCGGTGGGCCCCGTGACCAGGAACATGCCGTAGGGCCGGTAGAGGTTCTCGAGGAACAGCTTGAGCTGGAAGTCCTCGTAACCCAGGGCCTCCAGGGGGATGCTCATGCTGGAGTCGAGGAGACGCATCACGGTCTTCTCGCCGTACAGGGTGGGGCAGGTACTGACGCGGAAGTCGATGGATTTCTTCTTGGACAGCCGCAGCTTGATGCGGCCGTCCTGGGGCACCCGGCGCTCGGAGACGTCGAGGCGGGACATCACCTTGATGCGGGCGGTGATCTTCTGGGCCAGGGACAGGGGCGGCTTGGCCACCTCCTGGAGCACGCCGTCGATACGCAGGCGCACGCGGCAGAACTTCTCGTAGGGCTCGATGTGGATATCCGAGGCGCCCTTTTTCATGCAGTCCAGCAGGATCTTGTTGACGAACTTGACCACCGGGGCATCGTCGATCTCGATGTTGACGTCGTCATGCTTCTCTTCCTCCCCCACCTCGAGGCCTTCCAGGTCGTCGAAGTCGTCGTCGGTGTCGAAGTCCTCCAGCCCGTCATCCGCGGCCTCGAGGGCGCGCTCGATGGCGTGGCTGAGCTTGTCCTCCTCCACCAGGATCCCCTCGGTGGACATGTTCACATGGAACTTGATCTCGTCCAGGGCCTGCACGTTGGTGGGGTCGGAGATGGCCACGAACAGCCGGTTGCCGCGTTTGAATATGGGCAGGGAGTGGTGCTTGCGGATGATCTTCTCGTCCACCTGCTTCGCCACTTCCGGGTCATAGTCGAGGGCGTCGATATCCAGCAGGGGAACGCCGAACTCGTGGGCCGCGGCATGGGCCACCTCCCGTGCCGACAGGATATTCCGGGCCACCAGATGGCTCACCAGGGTGGTCTTGGCCTGGGTGGCATCGGCCTGGGCCTTCTGGGCGTCCTGCTCGCTCAACAGGCCATCCAGCACCAGCTTTCGGGCCAGTCCACTCAGGTGCATGCTGGGGTTGGTTACTGCCATGGGTGACGCTACCTCGATGGGGGAGAGGAAATGACTGCAGTCCCGGCAATGTTAGATGATTAAGGGAGTATAGCCAAACGAATCCGGCACTTGGGGCGCGACGTTGGAGAAAAGCATCACATTGTCGCGCCGTGGACACGACAGGCATGAAAAGGCCCCCGGGGATGGCTCCCCGGGGGGCCGGTTTTCCCCCTTGGGGCGGGACGGCTGTCAGGCGGCGGCGGAACGCGCCCTGGCGAAGGTGGGTCCGTCTTCTCCCCAGGACACCTGGATGGTCTCGCCGGCCTTGAATTCGCCCTTGAGGAGGGCCTGGGCCAGGGGGTTCTCCAGGCGCTGCTGGATGGCGCGCTTGAGGGGCCGGGCGCCGTAGACGGGGTCGAAGCCGGCCTCGCCGAGGCGGTCCAGCACCCCTTCGTCGAGGACCAGGTCCATGTCCTGACCCTGCAGCCGCTCCCGCAGCCGCTCCACCTGGATGGCCGCGATGGCGCGGATCTCCTCCCGCTCCAGGGGATGGAACACCACCACGTCGTCCACCCGGTTGATGAACTCCGGCCGGAAGTGGCGGCCGATGATCTCCATCAGCTCCGCCTTCATGCGGTCGTAGTTCTCGGCCCCCGCCAGTTCCTGGATGCGTTCGGAACCCAGGTTCGAGGTCATGACGATGACCGTGTTGCGGAAATCCACCGTGCGTCCCTGGCCGTCCGTGAGACGGCCGTCGTCCAGCACCTGCAGCAGCACGTTGAAGACATCCGGGTGGGCCTTCTCCACCTCGTCGAGCAGGATCACCGCGTAGGGCCGGCGCCGCACCACCTCCGTGAGGTGGCCACCCTCCTCGTAGCCCACGTAGCCGGGAGGGGCGCCGATGAGCCGGGCCACCGAGTGCTTCTCCATATACTCCGACATGTCGATGCGCACCATGGCGTCCTCGCTGTCGAACAGGAAGGTGGCCAGGGTCTTGGACAGCTCGGTCTTGCCGACGCCGGTGGGGCCGAGGAACAGGAACGAGCCGTTGGGGCGGTTGGGGTCCGCGAGCCCCGCCCGGGACCGCCGGATGGCGTCGGCCACCGCGGTCACGGCCTCGTCCTGGCCCACTACCCGCTCATGCAGGGCATCCTCCATGCGCAGCAGTTTGTCGCGCTCGCCTTCCAGCATCTTGGACACCGGGATCCCCGTCCATTTGGACACCACCTCGGCGATTTCCTCCTCGGTGACGGCGTTGCGCAGCAGCTCCATCTTCTGGGTCTCGGCCTGACCGGCGCTCTCCAGCTGCCTCTCCAGTTCAGGGATGCGGCCGTAGGCCAGCTCCGACATGCGCCCGAGGTCGCCGGCGCGGCGCGCCGCCTCCATCTCCTGGCGCGCCCGTTCCAGCTCCTCCTTGAGATGGGCGGAGCCTTGGAGGGTGGCCTTCTCGGATTTCCACACCTCCTCCAAATCGGCGTATTCCCGCTCCACCTGGGCGATTTCCGCCTCCAGGGTGGTGAGGCGCTTGCGGGAGGCCTCGTCTTTTTCATTACCGAGGGCCTGCTGTTCCATCTTGAGCTGGATCAGGCGGCGCTCCAGGCGATCCATCACCTCGGGCTTGGAGTCCATCTCCATGCGGATGCGGCTGGCCGCCTCGTCCACCAGATCGATGGCCTTGTCCGGCATCTGGCGGTCGGTGATGTAGCGATGGGAGAGGGCGGCGGCGGCCACCAGGGCGGGATCCGTGATGTCCACCCCGTGGTGGACCTCGTAGCGCTCCTTGAGGCCCCGCAGGATGGCGATGGTATCCTCCACGCCGGGCTCGTCCACCAGCACCTTCTGGAAGCGCCGTTCCAGGGCGGCGTCCTTCTCCACGTGCTGGCGGTATTCATCCAGGGTGGTGGCGCCCACGCAGTGCAGCTCGCCGCGGGCCAGGGCGGGCTTGAGCATGTTGCCGGCATCCATGGAGCCCTCGGCCTTGCCGGCTCCCACCATGGTATGGAGCTCATCGATGAACAGGATGATCTGGCCCTCCTGCTTCGCGAGGTCCTTGAGCACCGCCTTCAGGCGCTCCTCGAACTCGCCGCGGAACTTGGCACCGGCGATGAGGGCGCCCATGTCCAGGGCCAGCACACGCTTGTTCTTCAGGCCTTCCGGCACCTCACCGTTGATGATGCGCTGGGCCAGGCCCTCCACGATGGCGGTCTTGCCCACGCCGGGCTCGCCGATGAGCACGGGGTTGTTCTTGGTGCGGCGCTGCAGCACCTGGATGGTGCGCCGGATCTCGTCGTCGCGCCCGATCACCGGGTCGAGCTTGCCCTGTTCGGCCCGCTCCGTGAGGTCGATGGTGTATTTCTCCAGGGCCTGGCGCTGTTCCTCGGCATTGGGGTCGTCCATGGTCTGGCCGCCGCGGATGTTCTCCACCGCCCGCTCCACGGACTCCCGGGTGGCGCCGTTGGCCCGCAGCAGCTCGCCGACGGTGCCCTTGTCGTCGACGGCGGCGATTACGAACAGCTCACTCGAGATGTACTGGTCCTTGCGCTGCTGGGCCAGCTTGTCGGTGACATTGAGCAGCCGTGACAGGTCGTTGGAGACGTGCACCTCGCCGCCGGCGCCCTCCACCCGGGGCAGGCGGTCGAGGGCCTCTCCGAGCTGGCTGCGCAGGGCGTTTACGTTGGCACCGGTCTGGGTGAGCAGGGGGCGTACCGAGCCGCCCTCCTGGCTCAGCAGGGCCGCCAGCACGTGCACCGGCTCCATGTACTGGTGGTCGCGGCCCACCGCCAGGCTCTGGGCGTCCGCCAGGGCCATCTGGAATTTCGTCGTCAGTTTGTCCATCCGCATCGGGTCGTCTCCCGCAATAAAGGCTTGATTACCTCAATAAATGGGGGGGCACGGGCGAGTTTCAAGCCGCCATGGTGCCCGCGCGGTCCGGGGGTGACCCGGTCCCATACGGAAAGCGCCGGAAAATCAGCGCGGGCGGAAACCGCGTTTTCGCCCGCCGTGCTGATTTTGGCCAGGGACGGCCAATAATCAGCGTTTACCGAGCGGGGCAGGAAGCCCCGCCATTTTCGACGCCGTAAGGCGTAGAAAATGAAGGCGGGCGGAAACCGCGTTTTCGCCCGCCGCGCTGATTTTGGCCAGGGATGGCCAATAATCAGCGTTTACCGAGCGGGGCAGGAAGCCCCGCCATTTTCGACGCCGTAAGGCGTAGAAAATGAAGGCGGGCGGAAACCGCGTTTTCGCCTGCCGTGCTGATTTTGGCCAGGGATGGCCAATAATCAGCCTTAACTCAGTTCAGGCCCACGTCCATATAGCTGCGGGCGATCTTCTTGATGGCGATGACGTAGGCCGCGGTACGCAGGTCGTGGATGTCCGGGTGGGTGGTGCGCAGCTCGCTGATCTGCTGATAGGCCAGACGCATGGTGTCGTCGAGGCCGGAGCGCACCAGGTCCAGCTCGTCGGCGCCGCGCACAATGGACTCGGTCATCCATTCCGGGATGACGCGACCGGTGAGGGCGGACATGGCCTGCAGGAGCTGGCGGCCGCGGGTCTCGTCATAACGCCGCTCCATGCGCCCGAAGCGCATGTGGGAGAGGTTGCGTACCCATTCGAAGTAGGAGACGGTGACGCCGCCGGCGTTGAGGTAGGCATCGGGGATGATGGTGACGCCGCGCCGGCGCAGGATGTCGTCGGCAGCGAAGCTGACGGGGCCGTTGGCGGCCTCGGCGATCACCCTGGCCTGGATGTTGGTGGCGTTGTCCCCGGTAATCTGGCCCTCCAGGGCGGCGGGTATGAGGATGTCGCAGGGGGCCGCCAGGATGGCGGCACCGTCGGAGTGGAAGGATGCCCCCGGGAAACCCTTGACCCCCTTGTGTTCGTTGAGCCAGTGATGCACCTCCTCGATGTTCAGGCCGTCGACGTTGGTGATGGCCCCGTCCCGCTCGATGATGCCCACGATCACCGCCCCGTCCTCCTCCGACAGGAACCTGGCGGCATGGTAGCCGACGTTGCCGAGGCCCTGGACGATGATCCGCTTGCCCTCCAGGGTGCCATCCAGACCGGCCCTGCTCACGTCCTCGGGATGGCGGAAGAATTCCTGCAGGGCATACTGGACGCCGCGGCCGGTGGCCTCGATACGGCCGGTGATGCCGCCCATGTGCACCGGCTTGCCGGTCACGCAGGCCAGGTAGTTGATGTCCTCGGGCTCCAGGTGCTTGTAGGTATCGGCGATCCACGCCATCTCCCGCTGGCCGGTGCCCATATCCGGGGCGGGCACGTTGGTGGCGGGGCTGAGAAAGCCCTTGCGGATGAGCTCCCGGGCGAAGCGGCGGGTGATTTGCTCCAGGTCTTCGCGATCGTAGTTGAGGGGCTCGATGAGCAGGCCCCCCTTGGAGCCGCCGAAAGGGACGTCCACGATGGCGCATTTGTAGGTCATCAGGGCGGCCAGGGCCTCCACCTCGTCCTGGTCCACGGTACTGGCGTAACGGATCCCCCCCTTGGCGGGCAGACGATGGATGCTGTGCACCGCACGCCAGCCCGTGAACACCTGCACCCGTCCCTTGATGCGCACGGGGAAGCGCACCTGGATGACCGAGGAACAGGTCTTGATGGCCTCCCGGGTGCCGGGTTCCAGTTCCTCGCCCATCAGCTCGAGGGCCCGGTCTACCATATGGTCCACACTGCGCCGGAAGGCGGCGCCCTGGGGCTCTTTGTCCGTCATGGATATTCCTCTCGGGTCGTGGGGCAGGGTCGATGCCCCGGGTTCTGGTCGGGAGGGGCCGGTGCCCGGCGTCAGGCCAGCCAGATGAGGCTGGCCTGGCGGCCCGTCGGGCCATCCCGGCGATAGGAAAAGAAACGCGCCCGGTCGCTGGCGGTGCACCACTCCCCGCCACTGACGGACCTCACGCCGGCGTATTCGAGACGCGCCCGGGCCAGCATGGCCAGGTCCGCGTGCCAGTGGCCGGCCCGGCCGGCGCCGAAGGCGGCCCCCGGGGCGGAGGGATGGGCCGCCAGGGCCTCACGGACCTCTTCGCCGATCTCGTAGGCGGCGGCGCCGATGGCGGGGCCGATCCAGGCGTGCACCGTGTCCCCTGCGGCAAAGGTGGCGAGACCGGCCTCGATGACCCCGGCCGTCAGCCCCCGCCAGCCGGCGTGGATGGCGGCCACCTGGGTAGCGGCGGCGTCACACATCAACAGCGGCAGGCAGTCGGCGGTGAGTACCCCACAGACGACGTGGCGCCGGCGGGTGAAGCTGCCGTCGGCGACGGGAGGCGCCGCCGCGGCCCCCTCGGCCGGTACGACGAGGCTGCCGTGAACCTGTTCCAGCCAGCAGGGCTCGGCCGGCAGACGCCGGCGCAACAGGGACCGGTTGGCCGCCACGTCGGCGGGGTCATCCCCGACGTGGGCGGCGAGGTTGAAGCCCTGGAACGGCCCACGGCTGCCCCCGCCCCGGCGGGTGGTGAAGCAGGCCCGCACCCCGTCGGGGGCCGGCCATTGACACGCGTGCAACCCCGGCCGGCCGGTATCCGTCATGGTTCCGGGGTCGCCCCGTCCCGCGCCAGGGCCTCCAGCAGGTGACGGAAATCGGCGGGGGGCGGGGCCTCCCATATCAACTCCTCGCGACTCTCGGGGTGGACGAGGGAGAGGCGCCGGGCATGGAGGGCCTGGCGGCCGAAGCCCCGCAGGGCCTGCTCCAGCTCCGCCGAGCAGCCCTTGGGGATGTGCAGGCGTTTGCCATACAGGGGGTCTCCCACCAGGGGGTAGCCGATATGGGCCATGTGCACGCGGATCTGGTGGGTACGGCCCGTATCCAGCCGCACCCGCACGTGGCTGTGGGCACGAAAGCGCGCCACCACACGGTAGTGGGTGACGGCGGGGCGGCCGCGGGCCACCACCGCCATGGCCACCCGGCGGCTGGGGTGGCGCCCTACGGGGGCATCGACGGTGCCGCCGGCCGTCATCACGCCCACGGCGACGGCCTGGTATTCCCGTCCCACCGTGCGCTTCTTCAACTGGTCCACCAGGGAAAGGTGGGCACCGGGGCTGCGTGCCACCACCATGAGCCCCGAGGTGTCCTTGTCGAGGCGGTGCACCACCCCCGCCCGCGGCATGGCCGCCAGCCCCTCGTCGTGGTGAATGAGGGCGTTCACCAGGGTGCCTTCGCGGTTGCCGGGGGCCGGGTGGACCACCAGACCGGCGGGCTTGTTGATGACCAGGATGTGATCGTCGGCGAAGACGATGTCCAGGGGGATGTCCTCGCCCTGCCAGCGTTCGTCTCGCGGGAAGTCCGGCCGTATCACCACATGCTCCCCGCCACTTACCCGATCCCGTGGCCTGCAGGCGTGCCGGTCCAGGTGGATGCGACCGCTCCTGATCCAATCCTGAATGCGGGCCCGCGAGTAGTCCGGCAGCATCACCGCCAGGGCGTGGTCCAGGCGGGTACCCCCCAGATCTTCCCGGATAGACAGTTCGATCTCTTCTTCTTTCATGTGCGCTCCGGCTTCGCCTCCCATGGGCAACGTGGCATACTTTAGTTTCTATGGTCCGGCGGGTGGCCTCACCGCTTGACGCGCCGGCGCCATCCTGGCGAGAAACTACAGGAAAAACATGCTGAACAGATCCCGTTTCGCCCGTCACGACGGCATTCTCCGTCCCGCCTCCAGGGGGCAGGACCAGTGATCCATCCCGCCGCCGCCATGTCAAAGACACGCCTCGTGTGGGTGGCCGCCCTGGCCCTGCTGCTTGCAGGCTGCGGCCTCCTGCCCGACCAGATCGACGTGACGAGGGATTGGTCGGCCCAGCGCCTCTATTCGGAGGCGAAGGCCAATCTGAACGAGGGCGATTATCAGACGGCCATCGACTATTACGAGAAGCTCGAATCCCGCTATCCCTTCGGCCCCCTGGCCCAGCAGGCCCAGCTGGATATCGCCTACGCCTACTATAAATTCGATGAGCCGGAGTCGGCGATGGCCGCCGTAGACCGCTTCTTCCGCCTCTATCCCCAGCACCCCAACGTGGATTACGCCTACTACCTGCGCGGGCTGGTGAACTTCAACCGCGGCAAGGGCCTCGTCGAGCGTTATCTTCCCACCGACGACTCCCAGCGTGACCCGGGGGCGGCGTTGCAGTCCTTCAATGACTTCGCCGAGCTCACCCGGCGTTTCCCGGACAGCAAATACGCCGCCGACGCCGCCAGGCGGATGCAGTTCCTGAAGAACAATCTCGCCCGCTACGAGCTCCACGTGGCGGATTACTACATGCGCCGCGGTGCCTACGTGGCCGCTGCCAACCGCGGCAAGTACGTCATCGAGAATTATCCCAAGACCCCCGCCACCCCCGACGCCCTCATCGTCATGGTGCGCGCCTACCGCCAACTCGATCTCGACGGCCTCGCGGGCGACGCCCTGCGGGTGCTGGAGCTCAACTACCCCGACCACCCCGAGCTGGCGACGCTGGCCGCCAGGTAGCCTGCACTCTTAACTTGAAAGGCGTGTCGCCGGCACGCTATTTCCCCCTCTCCCTTTGGGAGAGGGCCGGGGTGAGGGGATGCGAAGCCGGGCTGGAAATTCTGTCCCGGGCCGGTATCCCCTCATCCTGTCCTTCTCCCCTGGGGAGAAGGGACCTTACCGGAAACGGCGATAGGGGCGGCCGTGCCGTGCCGTTAAAAACCTCTTTCAATTGCTCCCCCTCTCTCCCGGGGCCCCATCCGCCGGGAGCGGATGGGAACGTGCATAGCGCGGCCCCGAAGGGGTGGAGGGCAGGGATGCCCGGAATACAGGGCCGGGGTGAGGGGAAGCAAAGCCAGGCTAAAAGCCCTGTCCCGGGCCGGTATCCCCTCATCCTGTCCTTCTCCCTTGGGGAGAAGGGACCTTAGCTGGGACGGCGGCAGGATCGTGCGGGCCGGGGTGAGGGGATGCGAAGCCAGGCTGAAAGCCTTGTCCCGGCCCGGTATCCCCTCATCCTGTCCTTCCCCCTTGGGGAGAAGGGACCTTACCTGAGACAGCGTAAGGGTCCGCCGGGTCTTGCCATTGGAAACTCCCCTTCCCTGGGGTCTCGCCGCCCGCCGATGGATCAGGACGACCCGGTGGACTTCAACGATAACCCGAGGTGATGGGGTAGCGGCGGTCGCGGCCGAAGGCGCGGGGGGTGATGCGGATGCCGGGGGCCGCCTGGCGGCGCTTGTACTCGTTGCCGATGATGAGGCCGATGATGCGGTCCACCAGGGCGCCGTCGTAGCCCCGGGCGACGATGTCCTCGCGGCCGAGGTCCCGCTCCACGTAGAGTTCGATGATGGCGTCCAGCACCGCGTAGGGGGGCAGACTGTCTTCGTCCTTCTGGTCCGGGGCGAGCTCGGCGGAGGGGGGGCGTTCGAGGACCCGGCGGGGGATCACCTCGCCGTCACGGTTGCGCCACCCGGCGAGGCGATAGACCATCATCTTGGGCACGTCCTTCAGGGGCGCGAAGCCGCCGGCCATGTCGCCGTAGAGGGTGGCGTAGCCCACCGCCATCTCGCTCTTGTTGCCGGTGGACAGCACCATGCGCCGGAACTTGTTGGACAGGGCCATCAGCAGCACGCCGCGGCAGCGGGCCTGGATGTTCTCCTCCGTGGTGTCGGGGGCGGTGCCGGCGAGGCTCTGGGCCAGGGTGTCCAGGAAACACTGGAAGGGCTTGTCGATGGGGATGATGCGGTGGTGAACCCCCAGGTTTTCGGCCTCGGCCACGGCGTCGGCGATGCTCATGTCGGCGGTGTAGCGGGAGGGCATGAGCACCGCGTCCACCTGGTCCGCGCCCAGGGCATCGGCGGCGATGGCGAGGGTGAGGGCGGAGTCGATGCCGCCCGACAGCCCCACCACCGCGCCGTGGAAGCCGTTCTTGGTGACGTAGTCGCGCACCCCCAGCACCAGGGCATTGTAGAGGTCCTCCTCGATGGGGACGGGCCCGTCCCCCGGCCCCTCCGGCGGGGGCAGGGGCCGACCGTCGGGTGCCACCTCCACCCTGTGGAGCCCCGTCTGCCAGCCCGGGGCCTGGAACACCACCTCGCCGTGGCCGTCGGTGACGAAGGAATGGCCGTCGAAGACGAGCTCGTCCTGGCCGCCCACGAGGTTGGTATAGACGACGCCCAGCCCGTTCTCCCGGGCGCGGGCGGCGACGATGGCATGGCGTTCCTCCCGCTTGCCGGCATGGAAGGGTGAGGCATTCAGGTTGAGGATGAGGCGCGCGCCCGCCGCCGCCGCCTCCCGGCAGGGCCCCGCCTGCCACACGTCCTCGCAGATGGTGAGGCCGCAGGGGATGCCGCCGAGCTCCACCACCACGGCCCCCTCTCCCGGTTGGAAATAGCGGGCCTCGTCGAATACCCCGTAGTTGGGCAGGATGCGTTTGCGGTAGATGGCCTTGACCTCGCCGTCGCCCAGGCACATGCAGGCATTGAACAGCCGCCCGTCCTCGGCCAGGGGCAGGCCCACCACGGCGGTGATGCCCCGTATGGACTGCCTGAGCTCCTCGGCGGCGGCCCTGACGCGGTCATGGAGCTCCGAACGCAACAGCAGGTCCTCGGGGGGATAGCCCGTGAGGGTAAGCTCGGGAAACACCACCACTTCGGCACCGAGCTCGTCCCGCGCCCGCTGGCACCAGCTGATGACCTGCCGGGTGTTGCCGGCGATGTCGCCCACCAGCACGTTGATCTGGGCCATGGCGATGGAAAGGGTACTGGCCATCGTGGCGTCTCGGGGCGGGCTGGGTGTCGCGGGCCGGGTCAGGCGGGGCGGCCGGCCATGCAGTCCTGCATGCGCCGCCCGATGTCCGCCGGTGAACGCACGGTGCACACACCGGCGTCCTCCAGGGCCACGAACTTGGCCTCGGCGGTGCCGGCGCCGCCGGAGACGATGGCCCCGGCGTGCCCCATGCGCCGCCCGGGAGGGGCCGTGACCCCGGCGATATAGGCGGTCACGGGTTTGCTGACGTGGGCCTTCACGAAGGCGGCGGCGGTCTCCTCGGCGGCGCCGCCGATCTCCCCCACCAGCACGATGCCCTCGGTGCCGGGGTCGGCCTCGAACAGACGCAGGCAGTCGATGAAATCGAGGCCATGGACGGGGTCGCCGCCGATGCCGATGCAAGTGCTCTGGCCGAGGCCCAGCAGGCTGGTCTGGTGGACCGCCTCGTAGGTGAGGGTGCCGGACCGGGAGACGATGCCGATGACCCCGGGGCGGTGGATGGCGCCGGGCATGATGCCGATCTTGCTGGCCCCGGGGGTGATGATGCCGGGGCAGTTGGGGCCGATGAGGTGGGCGTCGGGGTAGCGGTCGAGGCCGCGTTTGACCCGCAGCATGTCCTGTACCGGGATCCCCTCGGTGATGCAGACGATGATGCGGATACCCGCGTCGGCGGCCTCCAGGATGGCGTCGGCGGCGGCGAGGGCGGGCACGTAGATCATGGTGGCGTCGGCGCCGGTGGCCGTCACCGCGTCGTGCACCGTGTTGAACACCGGCAGGCCCAGATGGGTCTGGCCCCCCTTGCCGGGCGTGACCCCGCCCACCATGCGGGTGCCGTAGGCGATGGCCTGCTCGGAATGGAAGGTGCCCTGCCTGCCGGTGAAGCCCTGGCAGATGACCCGGGTATTATGGTCGACGAGGATGGACATCCCGGCTCCTGATGGAATGGCTGATTACCGTGGGGATGATTACCGTGGGCACGATTGCCATGGCCTTCCCTAACGGGCGACGGCCCCCACTACCTGGCGGGCGGCGTCCGCCAGGTCCTCGGCCCCCATGAGGTCGAGGCCGCTGTCGGCGAGCATGGCGAGGCCCTGCTCCACGTTGGTGCCCTCCAGGCGCACCACCACCGGGAGGGTGATGCCCGTATCCTCCACCGCTTTGATGACGCCCTCGGCGATGAGGTCGCAACGCACGATGCCGCCGAAGATGTTCACCAGGACCGCCTCGACCTTGTCGTCGGCAAGGATGATCTTGAAGGCCTCGGTGACCCGCTCGGCGGTGGTGCCACCGCCGACGTCGAGGAAATTGGCCGGTTCGCCGCCCTCGAGCTTGATGAGGTCCATGGTGGCCATGGCCAGTCCGGCGCCGTTGACCATGCAGGCGATGTTGCCGTCCAGGGCGATGTAGTTGAGGTCGAAGGCCTTGGCCCGGGTCTCCTTGGGGTCCTCCTGGCTGTCGTCGTATTGTCGGGCGAGGTCGGAGTGGCGGACCAGCGCGTTGTCGTCCACATTGATCTTGGCATCCAGGGCCAGCAGCCGATCGTGGGCGGTCACCACCAGGGGATTGATCTCCACCAGGCTGAGGTCGCGTTCCGTGAACAGGCGGTACAGGCCTCCGAGCAGGCCGATGAAGGGCTTCACCTGCTCCGCCTCCAGCTCCAGGGCGAAGGCCAGCCGGCGGCACTGGTAGGGTTGCAGACCCACTGCCGGGTCCACCAGCACCTTGATGATGCGCTCGGGGGTGTCGGCGGCCACGACCTCGATATCCATACCACCGGCGGCCGAGGCGACGATGGCGATGCACTCCGCCTCCCGATCCACCAGCAGGCTAAGGTAGAGCTCCCGGGCGATGGCGGTGACGGGTTCCAGCAGCACCTGGTTCACGGGGTGGCCGGCGGCACCGCCTTGGCCGGTGAACAAACGGGAGCCCACCAGGCCGGTCACCGCCTGCTCCAGGCCCTCGCGATCCTGCACCAGCCTCACGCCCCCCGCCTTGCCCCGTCCGCCGGCATGGACCTGGGCCTTCACCACCCAGTGGAAGCTGTCGGTCGCCAGGGCATGGGCCACGGCATCGGCGGCGGACGACACCACGCGGCCCTCGGGGCAGGGGATGCCGTAGGTCTTGAACAGCTCCTTGGACTGATACTCGTGCAGATTCATCCCGGCGGCCGAATGGTAATACAATCAATAATTGACTGATGTTATGGGGGGCTGATGGGACGCGTCAAACAGGCCGGGTGGCCGGGCTCGCCGCACGGCGGGCATGGGGGCCCCTCCCGGGGACGCTTGGGGCCGGGCCGGGGCTCGCCCGGCGGCAGGCCCCGGCGCCCCGGGTTTGCCGCAGGCCCTGGCGAACGGAGGGGGCGGTGAGGCCGGCGGCCCCCCGCCTGGGCCCGGCGGCAGAAGCTGCGCGACGCGAGTTGTCGCAGAACTGGCGCGCCCTGCGTCTGTTCTCCTTCTATCGCGTCATCCTGGCCGGTCTGCTGGGGTGGCTGCTGCTCACCACGGACACCTCCACCATCATCGGCCGTCAGCTGCCGGTGCTGGCCATGGCCACCGTCGCGGTCTATCTGGTATTCGGCCTGGTGGCCGGCTTCGGGGTGCGGATGAGATGGCCGGGTTTCGATTTCCAGGTACTCCTGCAGGTCACCGTGGACATCCTGGCCATCACCCTGTTGATGCTGGCGAGCGGCGGCGTGCGCAGCGGGCTGGGTACCCTGCTGGTGGTGGCCATCGCGGGGGGCAGCATCCTCACGGTAGGGCGGACCGCCTTCCTGTTCGCCGCCCTGGCCACCCTGGCGGTACTGGTGCAGGAGGTGTTCGCCTGGGTGTATTTCCTCGACACCTCTTATACCCAGTCGGGCATGCTGGGGGCCACCTTCTTCGCCACGGCCTATCTGGCCCATTCCCTGGCGGCCCGCATTCGGGAGAGCGAGCGCCTGGCCCGACAGCGCGGCCTGGACCTGGCCAACCTGTCCCTGCTGAACGAGCACATCATCCGCCGCATGCAGAGCGGTATCGTCGCCGTGGACGCCGAGGACCGGGTGAGGCTGGTGAACGATTCGGCGCGCCGGCTCCTGGGCGTGGGCAAGGGAATGGTGGGGGCCACCGTGTCCCAGCTGTCCAGGGAACTGGCCAGCCGCCTCGACCAGTGGCGGACCAGTGAGCTGGCGAGTTCCGCCATCGTCCGGCCGGAGCATGCCGATGTATCGGTCATCAGCTCCTTCGCCGCCCTGGACAACGCCACTTCGGGCAATCTGCTGATCTTCCTCGAGGACAGTTCCGCCGTCACCCAGCGGGCGCAACAGCTCAAGCTGGCCTCCCTGGGGCGCCTCACGGCCAGCATCGCCCACGAGATCCGCAATCCCCTGGGGGCCATCAGCCATGCGGCCCAGTTGCTGGGCGAATCCCCCGATCTCAGCGCCGGCGATCGTCGGCTGGCCCATATCATCGAGGACCACTGCGGCCGGGTTAACGGCATCATCGAGAACGTCACTCAATTGAGCCGCCAGCATCCACTGGAACCCATGGAGCTGGATCTCGGGGCCTGGTGCGAGGCCTATATCAGGGAGGCGATGCTGGATCCCCGGTTGAATGAGGGGGACCTGGCGCTCCGCGTGGACGGTGAGGAGCGTATCATGGTGCGCATGGACGAATCCCAGCTGCGACAGGTGGTGAACAACCTGTG
>JAABTG010000073.1 GCA_011389995.1 Thiotrichales bacterium | reverse complement strand
AAGTTCAAGCGGTCCTGCCAGAGGGCCGTGGGCTTGCCATCCTCCGTCACCAGAGGGGGCTCCGTCGGAGCCAGTCCGGCGGGGTCCACGCATACCAGGGAGCGGGGCTCGACACCGGCCGCCGCCGGGGGCAGGTCCAGGGTATAGAAGGGGTAGGCACGCACATAGGCGGGACGGTAGGCCCCTTCCTCCCATGTCCCCGTCCGATCCACAAACAGGTTCTCGCCGTCGCGGAGCCCGAACACCGCCACCGGCACATAGTCGGTACCATCATCGGCGAGACGCGAGAAGACGATGGGATAGTGGCGCAGGGCGCGGAAGAACTCGGTGGCGGCCAGATAGCAGGCGTTGAGGCCCGCGCCGAAGCGGGCCGCGGTCTCCCGGCGGATGCCCATACCATGGTGGGCCTCGCGGTCGAAGGGCTCCAGGGCCGCGAAGCCCGGGGGAACGGGAAGCGGGTCAACCACGAGCGCGTCAGACAAAAGAGCCGACACCGGGGATGCGCCCCATACGACTACCGTCGGCCCGCGTCAGCTTGCGGCCCTCAGGCGCCGGGACCACATCCCAGGGGCTCGGGGTCGTCGTCGGGGTCCTTCGGGTCGGGATAATCGTCGTTCTCGATCACCGGCAAACCCTCGTCGCCCACCTCGGGCTCATCGGCCCCGGGACTCACATAGGCCGTCTTGCCCGCCGGCACCGGGGTCACGGTGAAACGGCCGTCCAACTCCCGCTCGATGAGGAACTCACCCTCGTTGGTCTTCATGTAAAGGCCATCGTCCGGGATCTCATCGAGAGGAATATCGAAACAGTCACCACCACTGCACAACCGGAAGGAACCATCGCTGCCGCGGATGCCGATGGTGGCCACCGGCGTGCGCAGCTTGACGGCATCCTTGTTGCGCTGGCCGATGAGGCCGCTGACGAAGCGAAACCCGCCCTTCAGCAGGCCGAAGATGCCGCGGTCGTCCTCCTTCTGTCCCCCCGTGTCCTGGTAGGACTCCACCTGAAAGCGCGTACTCGGCCGCAGGTAGAAGGCGCTGCCATCGCTGAACTTCATCTTGGCGAAGCTGCCCGGGCCGGTGTTCACCACATCGCCCTCGTTAACGGTGCTACCACGCTCCAGGGCCTTGATTTCACCCGCCGGCGTGGCCACCGTCACCCGCCCCCGCGCCGCCGTGACTTCGCCCGCCGCCGCCAGGGCGGTGTCCTGTATTCCGAGTCCCAGCAGCAGGACCCATGGGGCCCAACGGCCCAAGCGGCTTCGCTTCACGTCGTTCCCCCTCATTGACATACCCGGGCCAGCGCCTGGTCACCCCTGGGCGATGTATCCGGCGATTCCGGATCGTCCACATCCTCCTCCACGAGGTCCTCCAGCTCGCCCTCCTCGGAGTCCACCGCCTCCAGGAGCTCTCCCGTATCATCCGCGCCTGGCGGCTCTTCCGGTGGGCCGGCCAGCACATTGATGAGGGCCACCAGCCCCGTGGTCTGGATGTTCTCCAGCCCGGTAGCCGAACCCCCCGTGAGGAGGAGGAAATTGGCGCTGCCCAGCCCCACGGTACCGGTGATGTCGACGTTGCCGACATAGGGGCCGCCAGGCGTTCCGGGGACCGCCGGCGACGCCGTCGACAGGGGATGGGCCGCAAAACCCGGGGCGTGGGTGGTCCCCGCGAAGCGGCTGAAGTGATCCGGCACCGTCAGGTAGGTGGTGCTCTGCTCCAGCTGAATGATGGCGTCGGGTGCCGCATCGCCGCTGATGGCCAGGTCGTTGGGCGAGGCCCACTGGACGATGATGTTGGCCGCCTCGCCCACCACCGGGCCGAGGTCGACGACCTGGCCCTCGAACCAGGCATATCCCGTTTTGTTATCGTCGTCGGGGATGCTGTCGCCGTCGATGTCCGTGCCGATGCCGAGTTGCAGGGCCAGATAGCCGTCGGCCACGTTGAGCCCATCGGTTACCGAACCTCCATCCAACTGGTAGTCCCCGGCATCCCCCTGGGGCACGCTGCCCAGCACCAGTTCCTCACCGGCCTGGAAGAAGGCGTTGATGCTCTCGCTGGCAGGCTCCGCGCCCTCGAAGATCTGGCCCGCGTTCTGCTGCAGGGTGTTGATGAGCTCGGCATCCGCCAGCAACGGGTTGCCCCCCAGGTCCCGGGCGATGCCGTCGCCCACATAGATACGCGTATTGGGCAGCAGGATGCTGCCGTTGGGGGCCGCCAGGGCGATGGCGTCCGCCTGGATCATGTTGCCGTAGGCATTGGTGATGTCGCCCTGCCGGGCCACCATGGTGAGGCTGCGGCTGGCCTCAATGGTGCCGCTGCTACCGAGGTCGATGCCCCCCGCCGAGGCCACCTTGATGTCCCGTCCGAATACCTGGAGGCGGCGCGCGGCGCCGTCCATCACCAGGTCCTGGGTGGTGATGTCCCGTCCCCTCACGAAGATGGAGGCCGTATCACCGCTGGCACTGCCGGCGGTCGCCGCGAGGCGCCCCACGGCGACGTCGCCGGGGGATGAGCCACCCTCGGCGCCGTCCACGCGGATGCGGGCGTCGCCGGAGCCGCCGGCCTCGGCCGTCACATCCCCGACGCTGATGGCGCCCGTCCCGGAACCGAAGCGGCTGAAGCTCACGCTGGCGGAATTGCCCGCAGCCATGACGTTGCCCACGGTGATGGCGCCGCCGCCGCTGCCCCAGATGTGGGCGGAGCCGTCGCCGTAGGAGCCGGCCCCGGCGACGGTTATATCGCCCACGGTCACGGCGGCACCTGCACCGTTGCTCCAGATGTCGAGGTGGCCGTCACCGTCGGTGCCGGTGAGGCTCACGTTGCCGACGGTCACCGTGCCAGAGCCCCATACGTCAGCGTTGGCAGAGGTACCCGTGGCGGTGAGGTTACCCACCGTCACCGCCCCCGCAGCACTGCTCCAGACGTCGATGTTGGCATGACCTGCCGTACCGGTGGCCGTCACGTCACTCACGGTGACCGCGCCACTCCCGCTGTTCCAGACGTTCACGCTGCCGATACTGCCACTGGCGGAGACGTTGCCCACCATCACCGCGTCCGACCCGCCAACCCAGACGTTGATCTCGGCGCGACCGCTGGTTCCCGTGGCCATCACGTCGCCCGCGCTGACGGCGCCGACAGAGCCCCACACGTTCACGCTGGCGGAGGTGCCACTGGCAGTGACGTTCCCCACAGTCACCGCTCCCGTGCTGGAGGTCCAGATGTCGATGTCGACATCACCATAGGAGGCCGTGGCGGCCACATCGCCCACCGCGAGAGGACCGGTGCCCTGGTGCGAGATGTCGACCGCGGCACTGGAGCCACCATCCACGGCGACGTTGCCCACCACCACGTCCCCGCTGCCACCACCCTGGACGCTGAGGATTGCCTCGGCGGTAGCCCCGGCCAGGGCCACCCGGCCGACCGTCACGGCGCCGTTGCCCAGGGCGTCGGCGAAGGCCGAACCGCCCCCCGAAACCTCAAGCTCGCCCACGCTGACGCCGGCGTTGCCAAAGGTCTGAACGGTAGCGCTCCCATCGCTGCCGGCCGTGACCGTCACGTTGCCGGCCGTCACGGCACCATAGCCGGTAACGATGATGGTGGCATCGGTTTCCGCGGCGGGTGCGCTCGCCGTGAGGTTGCCGGTCTCCACCGCACCGCCATTGTCGGTGGTGCTGCGCACGAACAGATCCGCCGCGCCGTTGCTGGCGGCGGCGGAGGCATCACCCACCGACACCGCCTGTTGGCCCCGTACGTTGATGGCCGCGCTCGCGCCGCTGGCGGCCAGGTTCCCGGCCGTCACGGCGCCGCTGCCGCTGCTGAACAGGCCGATGGATGCGTCGCCGCTGGTGCCGGTGGCGGTGACCGTGCCGTTGACCGTGAGGTCACCATCGGTGAAGTTGTTGATGAAGACGTCGGCGTTCGCTCCCGTGGCCGTGGCGGCGCCGTCGACCACCAGGTCGTGGCCCCCCCCACCGTAGGCGTCCACGCCGATGAAGGCATCGTGGCCGTTGTGGGCCGTGGCCTCGAGGCCACCGATGCTCACGTCGCTGCCGTTGCCTGTGACCCGGATCCGAGCCCCGGGGCTCGGCGAGCCGCCGAAGCCCTCCGCCGTCAGGGTACCCGTGGTCACGCCGTTGCCCGTGATCCGGATGTCCGCCATGCCGCCGCCATAACTGCCCGATCCGGCGGTGGCAGCCACATTGCCCGCGGTTACGTTGTCGCCGCTGATGTTGACGTCGGCCATGCCGCCGTAGCTGCCCGATCCTCCGGTGGCGGTCACATTGCCTGCGTTTACGTTGCCACCGTTGATGTTGACGTTGGCATTGGAGGAGTTGGCGCTGACGTCGACATCGCCGACGGAAACGGCGGTACCGCTGATATCCACGGAGGCAGACAGACTCCCGACGGCGCTCAGATTGCCGGTGGCGACGCCGTTGCCCGAGACAGTGATTTCCCCGAAGACTCCGTCTACGCTGGCATCCTCCATGAAGACATCGCCGGCGGCCTGGATGTCTATGCCCTCGGCGCCATCGATAGCGCCGTAGGCTGTAAAGTTGGCGACACTGGCGCTGAAAAAGCTGGTACCGATGTTAATGGAGCCCACCCCCGCACCACCCCCATCCTGGCCCGCGTTGATCACCAGATCGCCGTCCAGAGTGATGTCGTTATTGAGGCCGATGGTACCGCCGGCCGCGGCCCGGACGTCGATGCTGCCCACACCGGTGAATACGCCATAGGAGGAATCCGGCCCGCTGCCTCCCGTGACCGTGCCCAATATCAGCTGGAGGTCGCCGCCCTGGTTGCCATAACCATTCTGGCCATTGATGGACGCATTGATATTGATGGCGTCGTCGGCCACCAGGTACACATCCGCGCCGTCGCTGTCGCTGTTGCCCGCCAGCAGATTGCCGAGGAAACCGGCCCCGAGGCTGGTGGTTCCGGCACTGTTGGTGCCTCCACCAGGCCCGCCGAAGCCGAAATTCACATTGATACGGTCCGGGTCGATGACCACCCGGCCGCCGCCGAGATGCAAGGTGCCGGCCAGTTGCAGGCCGCCGTGACCCGACACCTCCACGAAGCCGCCGCGGTTCGGCGCCCCGCCCCCCACGTCGATGGTGTGGTCGAGGCGGAAGGCCAGGTGGTCGTTGGCCACCACCCGCACATCGCCGCCCCGGCCGTCGCCGTCGCCGCGGGCGGTGATGGTTCCGCCGGCGGGCAGGTCGATGTCGCGGTCGCCGAGTACCCGCACCGTGCCGCCGGCCTCACCATCCCCGGCGTCGGCATCCAGGGTGCCGCCGTTGACCATGTCGCCCCCGGCCGCCGTCAGGTAGATCTCGCCGCCGTGCTCCGCCACGCTGTGGGCCCGCACCAGGCCGGTGTTGTTCACTGCCGCACCCAGCAACTCGTCGGCCACCTTGGCCGTCATCACCACCCGGCCGCCATCCGCCAGCAGCTCACCGCTGTTCTCTACCCCCGCCAGCTCACCGAGCACCGCCTCGTCCACGGCGAAGCTCACCAGGCCGTCACCCTCCATGTCCAGGGTCATGCGGCTGCCGGAGGCCAGCACTACGCGCCCGAGGCGGGCCTCCACCACGCCGGCGTTGGCGGTATAGTCCCCCGCCAGCACCACGTAACCGCCCTCCCGGGCCCGGATGTAGCCGTCGTTCACCACCGCGGCCCCCGCCGGTGAGTCGTCATGACGGCTGAAGGTATAGCGACCGGCGAGGAAGTCCTCGTCGCGGATGTCCATGATGCCCGCCACCAGACCACCCACGTCCACGGTGGCGTTGGGCCCGAAGTAGATGCCCCGGGGGTTCACCAGGAACACCTGGCCGTTGGCGGTGAGGCTGCCCAGGATGTTGGACACGTCGCCACCCACCACCCGGTTCAGGGCGACGGCGCCCCGGCCCGGCTGGTTGAACTGGACGAACTCGTCGCCGGCGATGGAGAACTGCTGCCAGTTGAGTATGGCCTTGGAACTCGCCTGGTCGATGACGGTGTGGCGGGCATCCGGGCGGTTCACCGCCACGTCGCCCGCCACCACCTGCTCGCCGCTGGGGCCCGCCGCCGCCAGCCCGGGCAACGCGCCCGCCAGCACGCCCCAGGTTCGCGGGGAGCGCCACAGGGCCCGCAGGGCGGTGGTGAGCAGGGAGGGCCGCAGGTTCAAACCGTTGAAGTCAGGGGGGGAAGGGTTCATGAGCGGATTACCCTGGGAATGACCATCGAAATAGGAAGGACGAATCTAGCATGCTGTTCCGACCCCCAAGGCCGTGATTTTCATGAACGGTTTCACAGTTCTTCTTCCGGCGCGGGGAAGAAGGGTTCTAGAATCGGGCACCGATGCTGGCCCAGAAGCGCTTGTCGTCCCGGTCATCGCTGGACTCGTGGCCGTGGGTGGGAAACACCAGGTCCAGGCTGGCCGCGGTGTTGTAGGGCAGACTGATGGTCAACCCGGTACCCACGCTGGTGAGGGAATCCCGCCCGTCCGCCGCATTGGCCTTCACGTCCGCCGCGCCGTCCTTGCGCCATACCACGCCACCATCCCAGTAGATCCGCCACTGGGCCGGGGTGCCCTCCATCAACTGAAAGTAGCGCTGGCCCTCCACCGTGACCTGCAGACCGCTGTCGCCCGCCAGCTCGGCGCTGGGGAAACCCCGCACGTCGAAGGGCCCGCCGATGCGAAAACGTTCCGTGTTGGCCAGGGGGTCGATGGACAGCGCCGCGCGCGCCCGGGTGTAGAGGCTCCATCGTTGGGTGATGCGGCGCTGGTGGCTGGCCTCCAGATCCAGCTTGCCCCGATGGGCATTGGTCTCCGTGCCATCGTCGTTGCGCTCGAAATTGCTGGACACCACTGCCGAGGCGACGGTGGACGAGCCATCGCCATGGCGCCAGCTGGAGAGCACGCTGACATCCAGGAATGCGATGTGGTCACTGTCATCCGGACCGATGCGGGACGCCGTGGTATCGGTGCGGCTGAAGCCCGCCCCCACCAGGGTATTGCGAGCGCGGCTGCGCTGCAGGGGATGGGTTACCTGGATACGTGCCGTGTCACCGTCACCCCGCAGGTCCAGGGCCGGGTTCAGTCCCACATCCCGCTCGTCGATGTCGTAAACGTAACGGGCATAGCTGATGCCCGCCCGGGTGCCGTGGCTGTTCACCGGCAGGGAGTAATTGATGCGGGCGTAGAAATCCAGCAATCCGGCCTCGCTGCGCACCAGTTGCAGGCCCAGGGCATCCCCGATACCGAGGGGATTGTTGACGTCGACGGCGCCGTCCACGCGCCATTCGCCGGCAGACTCACGGCCGTAGTTGTTGATGCCGATGCGACCGTTTACCGGAGTCTCTTCGGTCTTGATGGTGATGATGGAGGTGCCGAACTCCTCCCCGGGCTCGATGATGGAACGGGCCTCGAGACCGGGCATGTCGTTGAGCAGCAGGAGCTCCCGCTCCAGGGCATCCAGGCGCAGGCGCTGGCCGACGCCGATCTCGTCCACGTGGTAGTCCAGCACCTCGTTGCTGTAGCGCCGGTTGTCCCTGAAACGCACGCCGCCGATGCGTCCTTCCACCACCTCGAGTCGCACCACACCGTCCTCCACCTTCTGGGCCGGCACCGTGGCGGTGGCCAGGGCATAGCCCTTCTCCCGGTAGCGCCGGGTGATGGCGTCGGCCACATCGTATATCTCGAGAAGGGTGAGTTTCCTGCCCAGCCAGGGTTCCAGGAGGGTCGCGAGCTCGTCGTCGTCCACCACTTCGTTGCCGGTGACGTCGAAGCGCTCCACTTCGATCTGGCGCCCCCCCGGCGGCACCGCCGGCCGCAACGGGGCGCTCGGCTGTTCGCCTTCGGGCAGGGTGCCGGACGGCAGTTGAGGTCGATCACGGAACGGGGCCTGGATATCGCCCGGCGTAGGCGCCTGGGCCCAGGCGGGCTGAAGCCCGAGCAAAGGGGCAATCACGAGCGCGCCGAGCGCTCCCAGAAGAAATATGCGGTGTCTCAAGACCATCCCCCGATGGACGCTTATGGCGGCACTCTATGCAGTTTTTATCAGATAATCAACGTCGATACTTAATAAATCACTTTAACTGTCATTCCCGCCCACTGGACTACGAGTCCAGGCGGGCTGCCAGTTCGGCCGCCATGTCGCGATCCCGCACCGCCCCGTCGAAGGCGGCATGACGTGCGGCGAAGCGG
This sequence comes from Thiotrichales bacterium, assembly GCA_011389995.1. Lineage (GTDB taxonomy): Bacteria > Pseudomonadota > Gammaproteobacteria > JAABTG01 > JAABTG01 > JAABTG01. The sequence continues at coordinate 11,841 of JAABTG010000073.1, read as the reverse complement.
CTCGCCGCGGTGGCATAGCACGGGTCATCCAGCAGGGCCGCCAGCTTGGCTCGCATCCCTTCCGGCTTGAGGAGGGGAGCGGCCAGTCCGGCCCCCATCTCCTGGACGCGGCGCGCCGTGATGAGTTGCTCCAGGTTGAGGGGGAGCTGGAGGCTGGGGCGGCCGGCCAGCAGCATGGCGGCGGTGGTGCCATGGGTGCCGTTGAGTATGGACAGGTCGCACTCCTGCCCGGCGCGCACCAGATTCACGGCCCCATCGCAGAAGCGCAACGAGCCGCCACCATGTTTACGTGCCAGGGCCGTCGGGATCTGGGGCCCATAGACGAGCACTCCGTGCCCCGTAGCGGCGAGGGACTCGAGCAGGGAACCCAGGCTCTTGAAGGGCTTGAGATAGGCGAAGATGCGCTTGTCCCCGGGAGGCCAGGCAGGGTCGGCGCCCTCGTCCCGCGGGCCGTCGCCCCGATAGGGCACGTCTTCCCGGCGACCGTAGTGGTCCAGTTCGGGGAAGGTGAGCAACAGCTCGCCATCACATTCGAGCATGGCGGCCACGTCGTCCAGGGGCGGTAGTCCCAGACCGTCGCGGACGCGGCTGATGGTGGTCAGCACCGCGGCCTCCGCGGCGCCGGGATCGGGTCCCCGGGGGGCCTGCGCCAGGGCGGGAAAGGGGCTGAGCCGGGGCGGCACCGTGAAGCCGGTGCCGATGTGTATACGCTGGGCCGCGAGGTCGGAGGCGGCCAGCAGCGCCGTGGGGCTGTGGTCGAAGACCACCATGGCGGGCTGGACGATGGCAAACAGCAGGCGCCAGGCCTTCACCTGAGACAGCAGGCCGGCGTAATCCGAGAACCCGATGTTGTGGAGGATCTGCGGATAACTCACGGAAGTGGGGAGGGGGTCCCTGACGGGCCCCAGACGCAGGGGGGCCTGCAGGTAATGGAAACCCGCACGCCCGATGACCTCCTCCGCCTGCCCCAGATCCCGGATGGCGAATATCACCTGGTGACCGGCCTCCCGCAGCCGCGCCGCCAGCCCCACGTGGACCATGGTGTGGCCGAGCCCACCGCCCAGCTCCCACACGAAGAGGACGCGCGCCACGGCTCAGCCCCCCCTCCCGGTGGGGCGGATTAATCGGCCAGGGCCCGTGGGCCTGGGAGTTGTTTCATCCATGGAGCCAAGTATGCCATCATGAACTTCCGAGTAGTCCGGCTCTCCTGGATGAACACTTTCGCTCTCGCTGTCATCGCACTGGTTTTCTACCTGGCCGCCACCGGCCGGGTGGCGGCCGGGCTCTTCGTTGATCCGCCGCCGACCCGGCGCATCAAGGCACAACTCCTGGCCCTCGGGCTGGTGGCCCTGATACTGCACAGCGCCGTGCTCTACCTGGAGATGGTGACCAGCGCCGGCATCAACCTCGGCTTCTTCAATGCCCTGTCCCTGGTGGCATGGGTCATCGTGGTATTGCTGCTGGCCGGGGTTCTCACCCGGCCGGTGGAGAATCTGGGTCTGCTGGCCCTGCCCGTGGCCGCCCTGGCCCTGTTGCTGTCGGTCTCCTTCACCAGCGACCACTACCTGCCCCTGGATGCCGGCCTGGGGCTGGAATCCCATATCGTGCTGGCCGTACTGGCCTACAGCCTGCTCACCATCGCCGCCGTGCAGGCCCTGTTGCTGGCCTTCCAGGACCGCCAGTTGCGGCGGCGCCACCCCGGCGGTTTCCTGCGCGCCCTTCCCCCGCTGCAGACCATGGAGAAGATGCTGTTCCAGATCATCGGCCTGGGTTTCTTCGTCCTCAGCCTGGCCATCGTCAGCGGCATGATGTTCCTGGACAATATGTTCGAGCAGCAGGTGGCCCACAAGACCATCCTGTCCATCGTCGCCTGGGTGCTGTTCGGGGTCCTGCTGTGGGGCCGCCGGCGCTTCGGCTGGCGGGGACGCACGGCCATCCGCTGGAGCCTGGGGGGGTTCTTTATCCTCATGCTGGCCTTCTTCGGCAGCAAGCTGGTGCTCGAGTTCATTGTCGCCTCCTGAGGCGGGAATGGCCGTACCTTCGTGACGCCAAACCATGAGTGATATCCCCCTCGGCCTGTTGGGTCTGGCCCTGTTCGGCCTGGTCATCCTGTCGGCCTTCTTCTCCGGCTCCGAGACGGGCATGATGGCCATCAACCGCTACCGGCTGCGCCATCTCGCCAAGCACGGCCATCGCTCCGCCCAGCAGGTGAGTTCACTGCTGGAGCGCCCGGACCGCCTCATCGGGGTCATCCTCCTCGGCAACAACTTCGCCAACATCCTGGCCTCCACCCTGGCCACCCTCATCGCCATCCGCCTGTTCGGCGAGGTGGGCATCGCCGTGGCCCCCCTGGCCCTGACCGTCATCATCCTCATCTTCGCCGAGGTCACTCCGAAGACCATCGCCGCCCTGGAACCCGAGCGCGTGGCCTTTCCCGCCTCGTGGATACTGAAACCCCTGCTGTGGCTGCTGTATCCCCTGGTATGGCTCATCAACGGTCTGGCCAATGGTCTCCTCGGGATGTTCGGCATCCGCCCCGACCAGGCGGCCGACACGCCCCTCAGTCAGGACGAGCTGCGCACGGTGGTGAAGGAGGCCGGCGCCATGATCCCCCAGCGCCACAAGCGCATGCTGGTGAGCATCCTGGACCTGGAGAAGGTCACGGTGGACGACATCATGGTGCCCCGCAGCGAGATAGCGGGGCTGAATCTGGAGGAGCCCGACGACGTGCTGCTGGACGTCATCACCGGCAGCCAGCATACGCGTCTGCCCCTTTACCGCGGCCACATCAACCAGGTGGTGGGCATCATCCATCTGCGGCGCGCCCTGCGCCTGGTGCGGGAGGATCGCTTCTCCCGGCAGGCCCTGGAGGAACTGGCCCAGGAGCCCTATTTCGTGCCCTCGGGCACGCCGCTGCACACCCAGCTCATCAACTTCCAGCGCCAGCAGCGCCGCACCGGCCTGGTGGTGGACGAGTACGGCGAGGTGGATGGACTGGTGACCCTGGAGGATATCCTCGAGGAGATCGTGGGCGAGTTCACCAGTGACCCCGCGGCCTTCACCCCCGACGTGGTGGCCCAGGCCGACGGCACCTACCTGGTGGACGGCAGCGCCAACATCCGTGACCTCAACCGCGCCATGCAGTGGCAGCTGCCCACCGACGGGCCCAAGACCCTCAACGGCTTGATCCTGGAGCACATGGAGTTCATCCCGGAGCCCGGCATCAGCCTGCGGCTGGCGGGCTATCCGTTGGAGATCGTGGCCACCAAGGACAACGCCGTGCGACGGGTGCGCATCAACCCCGGGCTCGCGGATCCCGCAGAGGCCGAAGAAGATACCCCATAACGCCGGCCGCGGGTCGGCCATCCACCGTGGAGGCGAAACCATGCCGGAAAATGCCGGGGAAAAGCGCCGCTTCAGCCGGGTCCCCTTCGCCATGGATGCCACGCTGGCCGGCGACGGGCCACCGTGCCGGGCCACGGTGCTGGACATCTCCCTCAACGGCGCACTGGTGGAATGCCCGCCGGGCGGCGGTCCCGCCCTGGAGAGTCGGGGCACCCTCACCCTGTCCCTGGATGGCGACGACTTCCGCATCGTGATGGATTTCACCGTGGCCCACCGCGATGGCGGGCGCCTCGGGTTGCGTTGCGAGAGCATCGACGTGGACAGCATCACCCACCTGAAGCGCCTGGTGGCCCTCAATCTGGGGGACCCGGAGGCCGTCTACCGGGAACTCGCCAGCCTGGTGGACGGTGAGTCGCCCGCGCCGTGACCGTTAGCCCGGTCCGTCGGCGGACCGGGCTTCAGAACACATCCAGGACATCACCGAGGCGCTTGGCCGCCATCACCTCCATGCCCTTGACGGCCCGGCGTGGCCGGTTCGCCTCCGGCACCACCGCGCGCCGGAAGCCATGCTTGGCGGCCTCCCGCAGACGCTCCTCGCCCCCCTGCACCGGCCGGATCTCTCCCGCCAGGCCCACCTCGCCGAACACCACCAGCTCCGCCGGCAGGTCGCGGTCCCGAAAGCTGGAGAGCACGGCCATCACCACTGCCAGATCCGCCCCGGTCTCGTTCAGACGTACCCCCCCCACCACGTTGACGAACACGTCCTGGTCGAAGGTGGCGATGCCGCCGTGGCGGTGCAATACCGCCAGCAGCATGGCCAGCCGGCTGTTGTCCAGCCCCAGGGTCACACGCCGGGGATTGGCGATATGGGAGGCATCCACCAGGGCCTGCACCTCCACCAGCAGGGGCCGGCTGCCCTCCCGGGTGACGGTGATGACGCTGCCCGACACCGGGCCGTCGTGACGGGACAGGAAGATGGCCGAGGGGTTGGACACGGGTTTCAGGCCGCCGTCGGTCATGGCGAACATGCCCAACTCGTTGGCCGCCCCGAAGCGGTTCTTGATGGCGCGGATGATGCGGTAGCGGCTGCCGGCGTCGCTCTCGAAATAGAGCACCGTATCCACCATGTGCTCCAGCACCCGGGGGCCCGCCAGGGCGCCCTCCTTGGTGACATGCCCGGCCAGGAACAGGGTGGAACCGGTGGTCTTGGCGAAGCGCACCAGCTGGGCCGTGCTCTCCCGCACCTGGGCCACGCTGCCCGGGGCCGACTGCAGGAGATCCGTGAACACCGTCTGCACCGAGTCGATGACCATCACCCCCGGTCGTTCCCGGGCCGCCACCTCGAGGATGCGCTCCACCTGAGTCTCCGCCAGCAGCCGCACGGCCTCGTCCGACAGCCCCAGGCGCTCGGCCCGCAGCCGCACCTGCTGGGGCGACTCCTCACCGGTCACGTAGAGGGCCTTCACCCCCCGGGCGGCGGCGGCGGCCAGGGCCTGCAGCAGCAGGGTGGACTTGCCTATGCCCGGGTCGCCCCCCAACAGCACCACCGAGCCCGGCACCAGCCCGCCTCCCAGCACCCGTTCCAGCTCCGGCATGTCGAGGCTGATCCGTCGTTCGGCCACCAGGTCCACTGCCGCCAGGTCGAGGGCGTCGCGCCCCTGGCCCGCGCTGCCGCTGAAGCCGCCGCGGCGGTGGCGTTCGCCGGCGGGGGCCGCGGCGACGGTCTCCTGCAGGCTGTTCCAGGCCCCGCAGTCCGGGCACTGCCCCGCCCATTTGGGCTGTTGCGCCCCGCACTCGGTACAGGTATAGAGCCGTTTCTCCCTGGTGGCCACGGTTACACCCTGCAGAGGGATGGATGATCTCGCCGAGGCGCCAGGCACGCCGGGAAGAGCCACCTCATCGCCGCCGTGCCGCCGTGCCTGCGTGTGAGGATCATCCTGCCATGGCAAGACCTATCTCTCACGGAGTCACGGAGGCACAGGAGCACAGACGGCAAACATTGCTGTTCTTGGCGTGCCCGGCGCCTTGGCGAGATCAATGTTCGGTCGATCCGTCCTGGGGCCAGCGACGCCATCAGCGCACATACTCCCTGGGCACCCGGGGGGCGACGCCGCACAGGAGTTCGTAGGCGATGGTGCCGGCGGCGCTGGCCACCTCCGCCACCGGCAGGCCGGGGCCCCACAGCTCCACGGCGTCGCCCACGCGGGTGTGGGGCCGGGTGCGCAGATCCACGGTGAGCATGTCCATGGACACCCGGCCGGCCAGGGGTACCCGCTGGCCGTCCACCAGCACCGGCGTGCCATTGGGGGCGTGGCGGGGATAGCCGTCGCCGTAACCCGCCGCCACCACCCCCACGGGCATGGCCTCGGGACAGCGGAAGGTGGCGCCATAGCCCACGCTATCGCCGGCCCGGCAGGAGCGCACCTCGATGACCCGTGACTCCAGGGCCATGGCCGGGGCGAGGCCCAGACGGGCGGCCGTGACCCCCGGGAAAGGGCTCACGCCGTAGAGCATGATGCCGGGACGCACCCACTCGTGATGGGTATCGGGCCAGCCCACGATACCCGCCGAATTGGCGATGGAACACGCCCCGGGAAACTCGCCCCGGGCCTCGGTCAGGCGCATCTGCTGGCCGATGGTCATGGGGTCGTCGCGGTCGTCGGCGCAGGCCAGATGGGTCATGAATACGATGTCGTCCGCCACCGCCGGCGCGTCCCGCAGTCGCTGCCAGTGGCAGGCCACCTCGGCGGGGGCGAAGCCGAGGCGGGACATGCCGGTATCCACCTTGAGCCACACCCTCAGGCCCGGCGCCGCGGTGAGGGCCGCCAGCTCCTCCACCTGGCGGGTCTGATGCACCACCAGGTCGAAGCCGTGTTCCACCACCACCCCGAGTTCGTCACCCTCGAAGTGACCTTCCAGCAGCACCACCCGGGCGTTTGCCAGCGCGGCACGCAGCACCAGGGCCTCGTCGATGGTGGTGACGCCAAAGGCGTCGGCGTCCGCCAGGGCCGCGGCCACCGCACCCAGGCCGTGGCCGTAGCCGTCGGCCTTGACCACCGCCATGACCCGGCTGGCCGGGGCCAGCTGGCGCACGCGGGCCAGGTTCTGGGTCAGGGCATGGAGCTGGACGCGGGCCCGCAGGGGGCGGGTCACGAATAGCCCCCGTCGTAGGCGGAGGTGTAGTTCTCGAAGCTGGTGAACTCCCCCAGGAAGGTCAGGCGCACCATACCGATGGGGCCGTTGCGCTGCTTGCCGATGATGATTTCCGCCATGCCCTTGTGGGGACTGTCGTCGTGGTAGACCTCGTCGCGGTAGACGAACAGGATGACGTCGGCATCCTGTTCGATGGCGCCGGATTCCCGCAGGTCCGACATCACGGGGCGCTTGTCGGTGCGCTGCTCCAGGCTGCGGTTGAGCTGGGACAGGGCCACCACCGGGCAATCCAGCTCCTTGGCCAGGGCCTTCAGGGAGCGGGAGATCTCGGAGATCTCGTTGGTGCGATTCTCCTTGGTGCCGGGCACCTGCATGAGCTGCAGGTAGTCCACCACGATGAGCCCGAGATCGCCGTTCTCCCGTTTCAGGCGGCGCGCCCGGGCCCGCAGATCCGTGGGGGTGAGGGCGGGCGAATCGTCGATGAACAGGGCGCTGTCCCGCAACAGGGCGGTGGTGGAGGTGAACCGCGGCCAGTCGTCGTCGGTGAGGCGGCCGGTGCGGATCTTCGACTGGTTGATGCGCCCGAGGGAGGAGATCATGCGCATCACCAGCTGCTCCGCCGGCATCTCCATGCTGAATACCGCCACCGGCCGCTTCTCCGCCAGGGCCACGTTCTCCGCCAGTTTCATGGCGAAGCTGGTCTTGCCCATGGAGGGGCGCCCGGCCACGATGATGAGGTCCGAGCGCTGCAGGCCGGCGGTCTTCTCGTCGAGATCGGTGAAGCCGCTGGAAACCCCGGTGAGGGCGGAACCCGACTGGTGCAACTCGTCGATACGTTCGATGACCCGGGTAAGCACATCGCTCATGCCGGCGAAACCGCCGCGACCCCGGTTCTCGCCGTCGGCGATCTGGAACACCAGCTGTTCGACGTGGTCCAGCAGCTCGCGGGTCTCCCGACCCTCGGTGTTGAAGGCCGCGTCGGCGATCTGTCCACCCACCCGGATGAGATGGCGCAGCACCGACTTCTCGCGCACGATGGCGGCGTAGGCCCTGACGTTGGCGGCGCTGGGGGTGCTCTCCACCAGCTCCGTGAGATAGATCAGGCCGCCGGCGTCGTCCAGCTGGTTACGCTTTTCCAGCCACTGGGAGAGGGTGACCAGGTCACAGGGCGAGCCCGCCTCGATGAGGCCGCGTATGGCCGCGAAGATGAGGGCATTGGAGCGCTGGTAGAAGTCCTCCTGGGAGACCCGATCGGCGATCTGGTCCCAGGCGGAGTTGTCGAGCAGCAGGCCGCCGAGCACGGACTGTTCGGCGTCCAGGGAATGGGGCGGCACCTTGAGGGCCGCCGTCTGGGAATCGAGGTCGCGCAACCGGGACGCGGTTTCCTGCATGGTGCCACCCTGAATGGTTGATCCATCGGCGAGGCGGGCGGAAACGCCCCATCGGGGACGCTGCCCCGGGCCACACCGCAGCTGACCCTCAGGTTACGCCGCGACGCCGGCGACGTCATCCCTGCGCCGGCGCCGGGGGGATGGCCGGCTTACTCCTCCGCCACCACCTCGAGGTGCAGGCTGGTACGCACCTCACCGTCCACGTTCAATTCCACGTCGAACTCGCCGGTGTGGCGCAGCGGACCCTCGGGCATGAGCACTTCCTGTTTCTCCAGCTCCAACCCCGCGGCGATGGCGGCCTCGGCGATATCCGCCGTGCCCACCGAGCCGAACAGCTTGCCTTCCGCCCCCGCCTTGCGGGTGATGCGCAGGGACAGCTCGCCCAGCTTCGCCGCCCGCGCCTCGGCCTTGGCCACGGCGTCTGCCTGGGCGGCCTCCAACTCGGCGCGGCGTTCCTCGAAGGCGGCGATGGCCTCCTTGGTGGCCGCCACAGCCTTGCCCTGGGGCACCAGGAAGTTGCGGCCGTAGCCGGGGCGCACCCGGACCCTGTCGCCCAACCCACCCAGGTTGTGAACCTTCTCCAGCAGAATGACGTCCATCACAGTGTACCTTTCGCGTTAGTCCTGCAGTCCCTTGCGTCTGAAATCGATCCAGGTGTCGGCCATTCCCGCCGCACCCAAGGCAATGGTCGCCGGCGCACCCATCACCAGCAACAATACATAGGTCCCGAACAACCAGCCCATGGAGGCACCCCGCTGCTTCACCAGGGCGTGGACCACGGCCAGACCCTGGAAAACGAACAGGGCCAGGCCGATGATGGCCAGTTCACCGGCGAAGCGTCCGAACTCCCCCGGGGCCGCCATGGCTATGCCCACCAGCACCAGGGTGGCCACTGTCAGGGCCCGGGGCAGGCGCAGGGCACGGAACTCCTCGCCGAATCCCCCCGGCTTGTACAACACCGACTGCCACCAGCGGCCCAACCACAGCGACAACAGCTGACCCGTCATGGAAGCCACCGCCACCAGGCCGGTCATCAGGGCGGCGATATTGTCCAGGGCCTGGGGATCCATGGAGACACCCTGGCGGCCGAGGGCCGGGGCGAGGACCTCCTCCAGGGCCTGCCGCCACCACTGGGCCGGCGACTCCAGGAACAGGTGCAGCAGCACCACCACCAGGGCGGACAGGGCACCGGCCAGCAGCATCACCAGGGCCTGGGAGCCGGTGGCTCTCAGCACCAGGGCCAGCAGAGTAACCGGCAGCCACAGGCTCAGGGCCACCGCCAGGGCCGGCACGAAGGATCCCAGCGCCAGGGTGGCCAGCACGCCCGTGCCCAGCATCGCCGCCGCGCCCACCACCAGGGCCTCGCGCCCGCCATGCCGCAGGGTCACCAGCGCCAGGCCGGCGGCGCCCAGGTAGGCCAGGGGCGCCACCAACAGCGACAATACCGTGAATACCGCGATGACGGTGACCGACTGGAAACGGCCACGCATCGCATATTGGGCGATTAGACGCACTATGGGCTAGTGTCCTGTCCCGCAAGAATCATTCGATTCCCGCTTGTTCGCAGCACGCCATGGGGCGTTATTCGTCGACGCCATAGCGGTGCTATGCCTCCTCCTCTTGCCTTGCCTGGCGCACTGCGCCCCGCGCCACTTCTCGAACATTCTTACGGGACAGGACACTAGCCGGGCAGAGAGCCACCATGGGCGTCGCCGAAGGCCGGAGCCGTGCCACGCCCTCGTGGAATTTTACTCGTGCTGGTCCGAGAACGGCAGCAGCGCGAGGTAGCGGGCCCGCTTGACGGCGGTGGCCAGTTGGCGCTGGTAGCGGGCCTTGGTGCCGGTCACCCGGCTGGGCACGATCTTGCCGGTCTCGGTGACATAGGCCTTGAGGGTGGCGAGATCCTTGTAATCGATCTCGGTAATCCCCTCGGCGGTGAACCTGCAATACTTACGGCGGCGGAAAAATCGGGACATGACCCTACTCCTGATTACGTTCTAAAAGTGAGTTGGCGACCTCAGTCGGCGGTCTTGTCCGGGGTCCCGGAGTCATCGCCACCGGAATCCTTTGCACCATCGTCGCCGCCACCGTCTCCGCCGGAATCATCGGAGCGGCTCCGCGACGGGCGTGAGTCGCCACCATCCCGGTCTCCCGAACGCTGCTCCTTCTCCTCTTTGGACTTGGCCATGGGCGAAGGCTCGGTGACCGCCTCCTGCTTGCTCAGCACCAGGTTGCGCAGTACGGCGTCATTGAACTTGAACGCGCTCACCAGTTCATCCAGGACATCCTGGCCGCACTCGATGTTGAGCAGCACGTAGTGGGCCTTGTGGATCTTGGAGATGGGATAGGCGAGGGGTCTACGGCCCCAATCCTCGTAGCGATGAATCTTGCCGTTGCCGCCTTCGATCATGGATCGGTAGCGATCCACCATGGCCGGCACCTGCTCGCTCTGGTCCGGATGGACCAGGAACACAATCTCGTAATGACGCATGTAGGGTTCCTTTCGGGTTGAGCCCCCCGTTGCGTTGCGGTGGGGCAAGGAGCCGCCCCGCGGGGGGACGGAAAAGCAGGGCAATATAATTCAGCGCCCGGCCGGACGCAACCACGACAAGCCCGCCCTATTCCCTATTCCCTATTCCCTCAAGTATCCCCATCACGCTGCCGTACGGCCTCGAACAGGGCGATGCCGGCCGCCACGGAGACGTTGAGGCTCTCCACGCTGCCCTTCAGGGGGATGGCGGCAAATTCGCTGCAATGCTCGCGGGTCAGGTGTCTCAGCCCCTTCTCCTCGCCCCCCAGCACCAGGGCGAGGGGCCCCCGCAGGTCACAGTCGGACAGAGGTGCCGCCGCCATGCCCTCCAGTCCCACCAGCTTGAGCCCGCGCTCCGCCAACAGCCGGAGGGTGCGGGCGAGGTTGGCCACCTGAATGAAGGGCACGGTCTCGGCACCGCCGCAGGCCACCTTGCGCACCGCGGGGGTGAGCCCCACCGCGCGGTCCCGCGGCGCCACCACCAGGGTCACGCCGGCGCCGTCGGCGGTGCGCAGACAGGCCCCCAGGTTATGGGGGTCCTGGATGCCGTCGAGTATCAGAACCAGGGGTGCCGGGCCGGCGGCGTCCAGCAGGGGCCCGATGTCCGGCTCCCCCCGGCTGTGGCCGCCCCGGGCCAGCGCCACCACCCCCTGATGCCGCACTCCGGGCACCAGCCGGTCCAGCTCGGCCCGCTCCACCTCGTGGACCACGTCGACACGGCGGCGGGCCAGCCCCAGCAGGCGCTCCAGCCGGCGGTCCTTGCGGGTGCGCTGCACCCACAACTCGGCCACCGCCCCGGCATCACCTTCCAGCAACGCCGTGACCGCATGGAGGCCACAGACCTTCTCTGTCATGGTGGACGGCTAGCGTCGCCGCCGCCGACCGCCGCGCCGGGACTTGTCCTTGGGCTTGTCGCCGTCCTCCGGGGTTGCCGGGGCTGTCGGGGTTGGCGGAGTATCCAGGATTGCCGGAATCTCGGCCCCGCCTCTGGGCCGTGCCGGACCGCCCCTGGCCTTATCCCTGGGCTTGTCACTGGGCTTGTCACTGGGCTTGTCGCCTTCCGCCGTGTCTGGTGGGGCTGCCGGGGTTGGGGGAGTTTCCTGGGACGCCGGAATCTCGGCGGCGGCCTTGGGCCGACGCCTGCCGCGGCCGCTCCTGGCCTTGCCCTCCGGCTGATCGCCTTGGGGCGGAGTTGCCGGGGCTTTCGGGGTTGGCGGCGTTTCCAGGGATGCCGGAGTGTCGTCGGCGGCCTGGGGCCGGCTCCGGCCGCGGCCGCCCCTGGCCTTGCCCTTACTGCGGCCCTGTCCCGTGCCTTTGCTCTGGCCTTTGCTCTGGCCCTTGCTCTGGCCCTTGCCCTTGGTGGCCGGCGCGGCAGCAGGCTCGAAATCGATCTTGCGCTCGTCCAGGTTGACCCGCATCACC
>JAABTG010000072.1 GCA_011389995.1 Thiotrichales bacterium | reverse complement strand
CCATGCCCAGGATGTAACCACTACCCTCCCCCAGGCCCAGGACGGGCAGCGGATGCACCCGCTCCCGGGGAACATCCACCACCTCGGCCACCTCATCCACCAGCAGGCCCGTACCCATGCCGGACGCCATGGGCTGGGGCTGGACGATGATGATGCAGGATCGATCCGTGGCCTCCCGCGCCTCCATGCCGAGCCGGCGGCGCAGATCGAGGACGGGGATGATGTGGTCTCGCAGCTGCGTGACCCCCTGGAACCAGGGGGGGCTGGCCGGGACCGCAGCGATCTCCTGGAGGCCGATGATCTCCTGGACCCTGTGGATGCCCAGACCGTAGGCCTCTTCACCCAGGCGGAAGGTCAGATACTGGCCGGCAAGGCGCGCGCCCTGGTCCGTGTCCCCGGCCGCGTTCACGGCCCTGCCCCGCCATAGCTCCTTCGACGGCGCCCGCCCACCGCGGTCATGACGACAATGGGCCGGGCGCGGTGCTCAGAAACCCAGCTGGGACAGCAGGTCATCCACCTCGTCCTGGCTGTGGACCACGTCCTGGCGCCGGTCGCCGTGGACATTGGGTCCTTCGGCCCGGGTGGCGTCGATATCAGACCTGTCGGCCCCGGCGCCAGCCGTGGCCTGTACCTGCCCCGTGAGGTACTCCACCTGGCCGGCGATCTTCACCAGTTCAACGAGGTCATGCTCAACGGATTTGATGAGGGTGATCACCCGCGCCAAAACCTGGCCCGTGAGATCCTGGTAACCCTGCTCGAGAAGAATATCCTGCAGGAATCCCCGTAGATCCGAGGTCCCCGTATCCACTTCGGCGAGGAATGCCTCCACCTTCTGCTGGACGTCGGGATCCAGCGTGCCGGTGTCGCCGGCGGTGGCCTGCTGGCACCATTGGTCCTGCAGTTCGTTGGCGTGCCGCCCGAGGGCGGTGGCCACTGGCACCGCGGCTTCCACTTTCTCGAGGGTCTTGTCGGCCGCGGCCTGGGTCAGGTCGATCACATAGCTCAGACGGTCGGAGACATCGGTCATCTCCGGCGCCGTCGCCGCGGCGCCATCACCGTCGGAATCCGACTCCAGCCCCACATTCTTGATGGCCTCGTGGAGCGCCCGGGTGAGGTTACCGACGGCGCTGAACACGCTCTGGTCACGAACCTCCACCAGGCGGTTGATGACCTCCATGGCCTCTTCGTAATGGTCGCCCTCGAGCTTGTCTACAAGGATTCCGGCCACTTCCCTGAGTTCGGAGACGAAGGCCTCATTCGCATACCCTGGGCCGGAGACCATGATTATTCCTTCACATGAGGTAGGGACAAATAATGGCAGGCCTGGGGCTTACCGATGGATTCAATCCTGAAATATCTTATCGATCTTTTCGTTCAGAACTTGAGCCGTAAACGGCTTGACGATGTAGCCGTTCACGCCGGCCTTGGCGGCCTCGATGATCTGTTCCTTCTTGGCCTCCGCCGTCAACATCAGTACCGGCAGGTCCTTGAGCTTGTCATCGGACCTGACGGCCTTCAGCAGATCGAGCCCGGTCATGCCGGGCATGTTCCAATCCGAGATGAGGAATCCGAAGGTGCCCGTCTTGAGCTTCGGCAGGGCCGTGGTCCCGTCATCCGCCTCGTCTACGTTGGTGTAACCGAGGTCCCTCAGCAGATTCTTGATGATGCGGCGCATGGTGGAGAAATCATCCACCACCAGAATCTTCGTGTCTTTGTTCAGTGCCATGTTTCCTCACAATCGCTGATGATGCGCCCGCTACGGTGCCGAGTCCCCGGGGCGGGCCCGGCCTCAAGTCCCTTCCAGGCACCGCAACTCAGGCCGGCGAAAAGGAAACGGCACCCTTGAGTATCCGGTAACCCTCGTTGATGAGGGCCATCTTCTCGTGGTCTCCACCCTTGTCGGGATGAAAGCGTTTGGCCATGTAGCGGCGTTTCCAGCTGAGGTCGACGGGGGCGTCTATCTCCGAGTCCAACACGAACAGGTCCTTGAAGGCAATGACCTTCTCGTCATCGCTCAGCCCTTCGAGGGAGTCCCAGAGGTCCTTGAAGTAATCCGCCGACAGGCTGTCGAGGTGACGGGCGAAGCGCCTCCTGGCAAGCTCCTCCCGCAGCGCGTCGCTGGACACGTAACGCACGATAAAATCGAGGGTCTTTCTCTTGTCGAAGGTGCTGAACCGGCCCAGGGCCTGGAAGGAGCCCATGGACCGCTCGTCTTTCATCCACAGGACGAAGCAACCCTCGCCGCCCATGGCTTCCCGAGTCAAACTGAAGCTGTAGTTATCCACGCTGACCCGGGTCAGAACGCGGGATTTCTCGAACTGCATTTCCATCTCCTGTCACCTGTTGGTCATTGAACGCTCCAATACCCGGCTTCTTGACGGCCGGTGGGACACAGGCGGCTGGCTACCACTTCAAGCGGTCGGAAAGGCGCTGTCTTCGCAACGCTCCCAGGCGCTTGTATACCTTAAAAAGGGGCTTTGTTAAAGCCCGACAGGGGTGGAGGGACGCATTTCGGGGGGGCTTCAGTAGTTCGGTCTCTCCATGACCTTGCGGATGGCCTGGCGCACCGCTTCCCGAACCTCGTCGTCGGCCACCGGCTCGCGCAGTACGATGCCCTCACGCTGAACATAGCGGGGCGGCAGGGAGTTCAGCGCCAGGGCGTAGACGTCCTGGAGATCCATCACCTCGGGTCCGAAGCCGGGAAACTCCTTCAGGACCTCGGCCATGGCCGCAGCCACGCGCGGCTCGTTGCGGTTGCGTATGTTGGCGAGGTCCGATGCAGCGAACTCGAACCTGCCCTCTTCATGGTTCCATTTAATCATGGCTTTCGAGAAAGTCCTCCGGTTGGCACCGTCGGCGCGCCGTCTCCGGTCCTTCCGGGCGGCGCCGGCTGCACAGGGCACGGCGACTCACGTCGACGGTTTGTTGACCACATCCACCACCTTGGCGGCGATGGAGCCAAGGGGCAGGGTAAACTCCGCGGCCCCCAGCTTGATGGCCTCCTTGGGCATACCGAACACGACACAGCTCTGCTCGTCCTGGGCGATGGTCCTGGCGCCGTTCTCGCGCATGGCCAGCAGGCCCGCTGCGCCGTCCCGACCCATGCCGGTCATGATCACCCCCAGGGCATTCCTTCCCGCCGCCTGGGCCGTGGTCTTGAACAGCACATCCACGCTGGGCCGATGGCCGCTGACCAGCGGACCACCCTTGACCTGCACGTAGAACCGCGCGCCACTGCGCTTCACCAGGGCATGGTAGTTGCCCGGCGCGATGAGGGCGAGCCCCGGCAGGATAGAATCGTTGTCCCTGGCCTCCCTCACCTCGATGTCGCAGAGTTGATTCAGGCGCTGGGCGAACGAGGCGGTGAAGTGTTCGGGCATGTGCTGGACGATAACGATGCCGGGCGAGCGCCGTGGCATGCCCATCAGCAGAGCCTGCAGGGCCTGGGTACCCCCGGTAGAGGCGCCGATGGCGATGACCGAATGGGTCATTTCGGCCTGGGAGATGCGGATTTCACGCTGCACACCGGACGCCGGGGCCGGGGACTGGACGACCCCCACCTTGGCCCGTGCCGCCGCCCGGATCTTCTGAATCAGGTCCTCCGACATGTCGTTCACGGACAGCGCCGAACCGGGCTTGCACAACACCTCCACCGCCCCGCTGTTCATGGCCTCGAGGGCCAGATCGCCGCCCTTGGGGGTCAGGGAAGAGACGATGATCACCGGCAGGGGAAAGTACTTCATGAGCTTCTTGAGGAAGGTGAGGCCGTCCATGCGCGGCATCTCCAGGTCGAGAAGCACTACGTCGGGCTTATGCTCCACGATCATGTCGCGGGCCACGTAAGGGTCGGGGGCTGCCCCTATCACCTCGATGTCCCGGGCCCTGGACAACTCCCGTGACAACACCTGCCGCACGACGGCCGAGTCATCCACCACCAACACCCGTATCTTTGTCTTGTCGTTCATTGCGTTCATACCGGCCTGGTCCGCCTGGAGTTTCGTCATGCCGGCGACTCGCTCGGCGACTCGGAAAGACGCGCCAGCAACGGCGCGTCATCCACTCCGAAGAGCACGTAACGGTCGTCCCCGGACAGGCTTTCCCACTCAGCCGCGGTCACCGGCCGTGTGCTGGGGATGGCGAGATCGAAGATGTGGTCATCCCCATGCTTCTGCACCAGCAGATAGCCACAGGCGACGTTGAGCACCTCCGCCAGGGCGCTGGCCCCGGAACCTTCGGGCAGGCCCTCGTCCCCCGCATCCGTTCCGAGAATGTTCTCGGCCAGCTCGGTACATACATCGGCCGGCACAACGAGCTCCAGCTCTCCCACCACCCCCCGGCCCCAGAATCCGATGCCGGCACCGATGAAGCTATCGGCGGCCCCCAGATCGTCGTCCGCCTCGTCGACGAACATGAACGCCAGGCCCTCGAAGACGCTGGCCAGGGTTGTCAGCAAGTGTGCCCTGTCTTCCTCGTTCATTTTCCCGCTTCTCCGCTTGATGCGTTCTTAGAATCCTCTTCCAGCGCCCCTTGGGGCCGGCGTCAGAGCAGGCCCTTGATGACGGTGGCAAACTCCTCCGGCGTGAAGGGCTTGTTGATGTAGGCCTTGACACCCATCTCCTTCAAGGCCGCGATGCGTTCCTTGCTGCGCTCGGTGGAGATGATCACCACCGGGATGGAGGCGGTGAGCTCCCGACGGTTCATTTCCGCGATCAACTCCAGGCCGTTCATCACCGGCATGTTGATGTCCGCAAGCACCACGTCTATCCAGTGCTGCTCCAGCTTCTCGAGGGCCTCCTGGCCGTTTTCCGCGAAATGGACCTCGCCGAGTTCGATATCCGCCATGTCGAGATTTCTGGCCACCATCTTTCGAATGATGACCGAGTCGTCCACGATGAGAACATTGTTAGCCATAGGGCCAGCCCTTTACTCTTGTGTCCACAGTCCGGTAGCCACCGGCTCGTCGGCGGGCCGGCCACTTCAAGGTCTCAACCCCAGGATGTCTGCCAGCTCTCTCATCTTGTCCACCGTCGCGCTGGCCACGTACTCCACCTGCTTCTGCCGTAATCCCAGGGAACTGATGGCGTCGGAGGATGCCCTGTAGCCCATACCGTAGTCGCCTGTGCCAATGCCCTGGGAGAAGGCCAGGATGTCGGCCAGGTGGATGAGGTTCACCAGTTCCCGATGGCTCGCCGCCTGCTCCGGTTCATGGTGCCACCTTATGGCCATCACCACCGTCTCGCTCAGCCGCCAATCGGCCAGGATCCGTGCCCCCGCCTCCGCATGGTCGATGCCGAGAACCTCCCGCTCCAGGTGCTGGAAGGAGCGGTCCGAAGCCAGGAACAAGTCATCGAACAGCGCCTTGTTTTCCGCCACGAAAGGGTCCAATACCACCATCCCCAGGTCGTGCAGGAGGCCGATGGTAAAGGCCATATCCGCATGCCTCATGTCCAGCAGCCGCGCCAGTTCTCCGGCTGCCACCGCGGTGAAGATGGAGTGTTGCAGCAGGTCGTCGCCCCGCAGCCCCATCCCCGGCAGGTCCCCCATCAAGCGATCTGATGCCGTCAGGGCGAGCACCATCTCCAATACACGCTTCATCCCCAGCCGCGGCAGCGCCGCCCGCAGGGAGTCCACCTTGTGCACGCCGCCGTAGGCCACCGAGTTGGCCAACTTGAGGATGTTGGCGGTCAATCCCGGGTCGTACTGAATCATCTCGGTGACCCGGGTGAAGTCGGCCTCGGGGTCCTGCAGATAGCCCACCAGGTCCTGGCTGAAGGCGGGCATCCCCGGGAACTCCCGGAGACGCTGTTCGATTTGCGGATCAAATGTCATAGTGAGTCGTGATGCCTGCGGCCTTGATGTTGAAACGACCGCTGTCGATCTCCAGGGATACGGTGCGGGAGGTCTTGCCCCCGACCTCCTGAACATGCATGAGCAGACTGTTCTTCCAAAACAGCTTACGCAACACCGTAACGTTACGCTCGCCGATCTTGAACACCCCCTTGTCGTCCAGCACCTGGGCCCCTCCGGCCACGCTGATGACCGCCCGCGACTTCTTCAGCCCCATCTCATAGAGCCGGTTCAACATCATGGATACGCCGGTATCCACGAACATATACGGCCGCTGGGCCGCCTTTTCCGGGTCGACCTTGGACAAGGGCAGCATGCAGTGGATCAAGCCACCTATCCGCACCACCGGATCATAGATGGCGACCCCCACACAGGACCCCAATGAATAGGTGATGAGGACGTCCTCCGGGTTCCTGGAGATCTGCATGCCCGCGATATCGACGACGATGGTGGCCATGGATACGCTCGCTCAATCCTTCACATAGACCGAGGGCTTGATGGCCCTGAAGGTGTTGCCCAGGCCCGTGAGGCTCTCCGAATGCCCCACCATCAGGTAACCACCGGGTCGGAGCAGGCGATGGATCTCGTTCACCAGCCGCTGTCTCACGCGTTGATCGAAGTAGATCATGACGTTCCTGCAGAACACGACGTCCAGGGGCCCTTTCATGGGGAATGGCGGGGTGGCGAGATTGAGGCGGGCGAACTGCAGCATGTGTTTCAGGCCATCCCTGGCCTGGTAGAAACGCTCAACCCCGACGCTGGTGGATGTGAAGTAAGCGGACAGGAGTTCCCGCGGTACGGTCTCCATCTTCTTCGCTTCATAGCTGCCTTGGCGGGCCACCGCCAACGCCCGGGTGGAGATATCCGTGGCCAGGATGCGTTTGTCACAATCCTCCCCCAGGGCCTTGGCCAGGGTAATGGCCAGGGTATAGGGCTCCTCTCCCGTGGAGGCGGCGGCGCACCATACACGAAAACGGGTCTGGCCCTCGTTTCGCCATCCCCGCAGGAGGTTCTCCAGGATCTCGAAATGCACCGCCTCGCGGTAGAACTGCGTGACATTGGTGGAGATGGCGTCGATGAGCATGACCAGCTCCCCGTCACTGTCGTCCCGGCTGACATAGGCGAAGTAGTCCTCGAAACGGCCTATCCCCAGGCTGCGCATACGCTTGCCCAGGCGGGCGGCCACCAGGGAATGCTTGTGGCTGCCCAGGGTAATCCCGGATTCTTCGTATATAAGATTCGCGAACCGCTCGAAGGTGTGATCATCCAGTATGGCCGGACCATTCATGGCGAATCCGTTCATAATTGTTTTCCACCAGGCGGGGCCACGCGGCCTGTCGCCCGGGGCCCCCCGCAACCCAGGTTCCCGGGCATCACACGCCCATCTTGAACAGGGCACCGACGTCGATGATCAGACCCGGGAAGCCGTCGGGCATGATGCTCGCGCCGGCGATTCCCTCGACCCGTCCCAGACCACGCCCCAGACTCTTGATCACGGTCTGGTTCTCCCCCAGCAACTCGTCCACCAGCAGCCCCAGCTGCCGGCCGGAATCCTCTATGACCACCACGATGGCCTTGGTGGGGTCGGTCTCTGCCCCATCCACCTCGAACAGTTCGGCCAACCTCACCATAGGCAGCAGGCGTTCGCGGAAGGGTACCATCTCGCCCCGGCCATATACCGAGGTGATCATATCGGCCGTGGGTTGGAAAGACTCAACGATGGACAGCAACGGCAGGATATAGCGGTCCGTCCCTACGCGCAGGATCATGCCATCGATGATGGCCATGGTCAGGGGCAGCACCAGGGTCACTCGGGTGCCCACGCCCTGCTCCGAGGTGATGCGGATATTGCCGCGCATGCTGAGGACGTTGCTGCGCACCACGTCCATGCCCACGCCCCGCCCCGAGACCTCGCTCACCTGCTTGGCGGTGGAAAACCCGGGCTCGAAGATCAGGCCGTAGATCTCGTCGTCCGTGAGGCTGTCTGCGCTGGTGATGAGACCCCGCTCCAGGGCCTTGGCGGCGATGGCATCGCGGTCGAGGCCGCGGCCGTCGTCCTCGATCTCCACGTGGATGTTGCCCCCCTGATGGTACGCCCGCAGGATGATGGTACCGGCAGGGTCCTTGCCCGCCGCCTCGCGGTCCGCCGGGGTCGCCTCGATGCCGTGATCCACGGAGTTGCGGATCATGTGCACCAGGGGATCCCCCAGCTTCTCCACCATCCCCTTGTCCAGTTCCGTCTCCTTGCCTTCCATGACCAGGTTGATCTTCTTGCCCGTCTTCTTCGCCAGGTCACGCAACAGCCGGCTCATCTTGCGGAAGGTATTGTCGATGGGGATGAGGCGCATGGACATGCCCATGTCCTGGAGGCTGCGTGTGATCTTGGTGAGCTGGCTGAGGTTGGACTCCAGTTCCCGGGATTCCGCCCGGTGCCCGGCCACCTCCTGGGAAACGATGGATTCCACGATCACCAACTCGCCGATGATCTCCAGCAGCAGGTCGATGCGCTCGGCCTCGATCTTCATGGTCTGGCGGACCCGCGCGCTGCCGCCCCCCCCTTCCCGCGGGGCCTCCGGCGAGGGTTCTCTGGCGGGCGCCGCGGCCACGGTGGGCGGGGCCTGGGGAGACGCCCCCGGGGACTGCGCCGGGGACGGCGCCGGTCGCGGAGGGGCCGCACCCCCCTCCTGTTCCCCCGCCCGCTTGAGGCGGTCGAACACCACGGGCAGCTCGGGGTCGGGGGTGAAAGGCTCGCCGGCATTGAGGGCGGCCTCCAGATCCTTGAACATGCGCTTGAGGAGGTCGAGACCGCTGAAGGTGGCATCCACCACTTCACCCTCGAAGGCCAGCTTGCCCGTACGCACGCCGTCCAGCAGGCTCTCGGCCTTGTGGGCCAGCTTGGACACGGCCATCAGCCCAAGGAAAGACGTGGTGCCCTTGATGGTGTGGAAGGCGCGGAAGATGGAGGCGATGGCCTCTTCGTTGTCCGGTTCGCTCTCAAGGGTGATGAGGTTCTCGTCAGACACCTCGAAGTGCTCGTTGATCTCGGAGATGAACTCCGCCGTGATCTCCGGATCCTCTATCTCCACGGGCCCCATGTGGCCGGCGATCTCCTCATCGATGGTTGTCCCATCCCCGGCCCCATCCCCGGCCCCCGCGTCCTCCCGGACGGCAGAGGCCTGGGTCGGCGGGCCTTCTTCACCGCCGGGCGCCGGGTCTTCCCCGTCCGTGGCGTCTCGGGCCGCTGGCAGGCGCAATTCCCCCATCAACGCGGTGCTGTCCGGCAGGGGCTGCCCCTGCTGCAGCGCCTCCACCACATGCTCGAACCAGTCCTTGAACTCCAGCAGCAGGTCGATCTTGAGCTCACTCCCGGCCCCGGCGATGTAGTTCTCCACCTCGTGGAGCACGGTCTCCACCCGGTTGATGCCGAGTACCCCGGCCTCCCCCTTCGCCGTATGGAGCAGGCGCTTGAGCTGCACCAGGAGCTCGGCGTCGGGCTCCGTCTCATAGGTGAGGAGCAGGTCCTCGATATCCGACACCACCGATTCCTGGTGGCCGATATACTCGGCCATGATCTCCTGGTCGAAACCCGCCACCGGGCTCATGTCGGGCTCGCCATCCATGGACGGTTCACTGCCGCCGGCAGGGCCCGCGAGAGGATAGTCCACCGCCGTCTCCATGAGGTCGCGGGCGGCCAGATGCTGCAGCCCCGAAAGCACCTTCTCGACGAATTCCGCATCCGGCGCCGCCAGGGCATCGCCCCTCGACACGGCCTCCTGGAGACGCCCTGCCGCCGACCGAGCGGCAACCGAAGAACGAGGATAGCCCCCCTCGAGATCGGCCCCGAGGCTGTCCAGGGTGGAGGCGGCCTCTGCCAGAAAGGCGCCATCACCGAGGTCGGCCATGACGAAACGCTCTGCGAGGTCCTCCACGGATACCGCAACCCGCTGTTGCAACTCCTGCGACTCAGTCATCTCATCGTCCTGTTACCCATAACCCCTCTTCGAGGCCACCGCAAGCACCGGCATCATACCGGCAAATCCTTTCATAGGTATCGTCCAACAGGCAGTATGACTTGAGTGAGGGGGCGAATGAACGCCTCTGCTCCCTTCGATACCCCCGGTGCCGCACTGGGGGCCGCGGCGAAGGACTGGCAGCCACCGCCGGCGAAGGCATCAGGGGCAGGGTCAGGGAACGGGAAGATCGGCCGGGCCGGGCGGGAATGGGCAGTCGGGGTGCCCCGCCAGGATGCGAAGGTCCTCGGGCCTATCGAGGTCCCTTACCGGTTCGAGTTCCACGGTGGCGAGGCCCAGGGCCTCCAGCCGCCGGCGGGTCAGGGACAACACCGCATCGGTGCCCCAGGGCATTGCCGAGAACAACCCGGGCACCGGTTCGTGCATGCCGATGAGCACATAGCCGCCATCCTTGGCCGGCCCCAGCACCACCGCCGCGCCGTCCCTGGTCAGGGCGTGGCGCGCCGCCCTCAGCATGGCGCTGTCGAGGTCGGGACAGTCACTGCCCACGAGCACCCCGGCCCCGCAACCGGGGTCGTGGGCCAGGGCGTTCAGCATGCGCTCGCCAAGATCCGCTCCCCACTGGTCACGCAGGGCCACGGGGTAGGTCCGGGCGAGGTCCCCGAAGAAGGGATGGCGGCAGTCCGGGGCGCACCACAACTCCACCCGTTCATAGCCGGCGGCGCAGGCCGCGGCCACCGTCCGCCGGGTCAGCCAGCGCTGCAGCTCGGCCGCCCCGTCGGCGCCGAGGGCGGGGATCAGCCGGGTCTTTACGGCACCGGCTACGGGCGCCTTAGAGAATATCTTGAGTACGGCCGCCATAGGGGCGCGGCCGGCGCCGCCGGGGATAGTAGATGGCCGCCAGGCGGTGTGCCGAAACCCCCAGCCGGTAGGCCGCCCGCAGGGCCCACATGGTGAGGATGGTGCGCACCAGGCCGCCCTCCTCCCAGCGCCGGCTGGAGGTCCAGACGGTGTCCCGCAGACAGGCGGGCCGGCCCACGGCGAGCAGGCGGCGGCTGAGCTCGATATCCTCCATCAGGGGTTGTGCCGGCACGCCACCCGCCGCCTCCAGCACGTCGCGGCGCACGAACACCGCCTGATCGCCGGTGGCGATGCCGGTGAGCCGGGAGCGCAGGTTCATGGCGCGCTCCACCAGTCGCAGCCCCCGGCCGCCGCCACTGAGGCAGACATCGAAACGGCCCCAGGTTGCACCGCCGGCGAGGGCGCCGTTGATCAGCAGGTCGCCGTCGGGCGGCAGCTCCGTGTCGGCGTGGAGGAATATCAAGGCATCCCCTGCGGCATGGCGGGCACCCACCGCCATCTGGTGTCCCCGGCCCGGCCGACTCATCAGCAATCGGTCGCAAAACCCGCGGGCGCGGTCCACGGTGTCGTCGCCGCTGCCGCCGTCCACCACGATGACCTCGTGCCCCCGCTCCCGCAGGGGCTGGAGGGCCAGCAAGGCCCGTTCGATACCGGCGGCCTCATGGAGCACCGGCATGACGATGGAAAGCCTACAGGCCATCCTGAGGCCCGCGTACCCGTTTCCGCAATGGCGCAACCGCCCTCAAACCAGGGCCCCGCCGCAACTGCTGCCCTGACCCGCCGTGCAGCCGTAGCAGTGGCCGGCCACGGTGATGGAGCGGTCCACCAGTTCGTGGATATCCACGTCCCGGACGTGCAGCCGCGTACCGGCCTCGGCCAGGGGCAGGTCCAGCATCTGGTTGAAGTCACAGTCGAACAGGTAACCCCGCCAATCCACGCTCACCAGGGAACGGCACATCACCTGATCCAGGTTCTCCTCACGATGGGCCTGGCGCAGGGTATCCATGTAGTCGTCGAACTGCCCCCGGGACAACAGGGTGCTGCCGAAACGCTGGATGGGCATGTTCGCGAGGGTGAGGAGGCGATTGAAGTGCACACCGTAGCGGGCCTTCAACTCACGCCGGTAATCCGCCTCCAGGCCACCCTGGGGTGGCGGCAGGGCGGGACCCTGGGGGTTGTAGACCAGCTCCAGGTCGAGACCACTGTCCGGCACCCCATAACCCAGGGAATTGAGGGTCTGGAGCCCGCGAATACTGGCATCGAACACGCCGTTGCCCCGCTGGGCTTCCACATTTTCCTCCAGGTAACAGGGCAGCGAGGCCACCACCTTTACCTTGTGCCCGGCCAGAAACTGCGCCAGCCCCTCCTGGCCGGGTTCCTCGAGGATGGTGAGGTTGCAGCGGTCCAGCACCTGCACCCCAAGGGCCGTGGCCTGCTCCACCAGGGCACTAAAATGGGGGTTGAGCTCCGGCGCCCCGCCCGTGAGGTCCAGCACTTTTACCGATGCCCGCTCCACCAGGGCGAGGACGTCCTCCATGGTCTCCCACGTCATCTCCTCCCGGCGCTTGGGGCTGGCGTTGACGTGGCAGTGGAGACACTGCTGATTGCAGCGATAGCCGAGATTCACCTGCAGGGTCTCCAACCGCCCGCGGCGGATGGCGGGGAAGGGGATCTGGCTGAGTCTGGGAAATGTGGCGCGCATCGTTCTCTATGGTCTCTTCGGTGTGGGGCGGCCAAGGCCATGGCCGCAGCCCGTTCCTGGGTCCGGACGGCCCCGGATTGCCCATGGTATCCCGGTACGGGCCTGCCGGCACCCTCTCCCCCATGGGAAGTACGGGCCCCCGTCAATTGGGTCAGACACTACAGTAGACCCCGGAAAATGGACATTACTCACTGGAACCGAACCCTGCCATGGGCTATAGTCCGCCCCCTTCGGGGCCGTAGCTCAGCTGGGAGAGCGTCGCGTTCGCAATGCGAAGGTCAGGGGTTCGATCCCCCTCGGCTCCACCATCCACAAGTCCAGACAGGTCCACAAGCCCGCGTAACGGCGGGTTTCTTTTTGGGCGTCATCGAGGCAGCGGGCGGGCTCTCCGGCCGATGGAGAAACGCGCCCGGCGGCCACGGCCGGCCGGGGGGATCCCGCTGCTCCCTCGCTTTCCTTGAAATGTCGGTTTTTTTTACACTTTGTCTTCTTCCATCCCTTCGATGGGCTCCGCCTCGTTTCGTCGATTGGATAACACTTTGTTTCCAGGGAGGGAGCCGAATTCCTGGCCCGGGTCTTGCCTGTGGTTGGCCAGGCCTCGGTCCCGCCGCCATGGGTTACGTCGGCCGCCCCTTTGGGGGCCCGGGTCGGCATGAGGGGCGCGAGGGCCAGGGCGCAGGCCCCGGCACCATGCCCGATGGTCGGCCGTGAGCAAACATTAAGTAAGGAGATCAAAGATGCTGAACACAAACTCCCGTGTAGTGTTGCCCATGCTCGGTCTCGCGGGGACCGTGGCTTTGGCAAACCCGGCCACGGCCGCCATGGCCACTGCCGCGGCGGATATCTCCACGATTCCCAAGCAAGAGGACAGCCAGGCCGTCAAGGCCACCGCCTTTCTCGATGGGTCCGTGTCGGATCCCACCACCATCGTGGCGAGCGCCTTCGCCGAGGCCGACCTCGCCGACGGTTCCCTCAAGGCCCTGTCACGGGTCAGTATCGACCCCTATGACGGGGGGCTGGTGGTCAGCAGTACCGCCAATGCCTTCTTCGAGGACGTAGTGACCTTCCAGCGCCAGTCGGGGAGTGGTGAGTGGTTCGTCGCCCTCCCCGTCGCCATCAGCCTGGGCGCGGGGGGTTTCTCCGGCTCCGCCGAGGCGTTCTTTTCGGCGAACCTGTCCGTCACGGGCCCGTCCGGCAGCTCCTATTCGGACTTCGATTCCACCTTCACCATCTACCGGCCGGACACCTTTGCCACCGACCAGAAGGTCTTTCCCTTCGAGTTCACCATTCCCGCCGCGGTCACCACCGTGGAGGTGGCCCTGGACGCCACTCTAAACACCTTCGCCAACGCCTGCGTACCCTCGGCGGACCGTCCCGACGCCTGCGCGGATGCGGGCCAGACCAGCGACCCCGTTGCCGATTTCGCGAGTTCGGCGAACTTCTCCGTCGAGACCTCTCTGGGGGTTGCCATCAGCTCCGAATCGGGACAGTTCCTGGCACCGGTACCGGTACCCGCAGCCCTGCCTCTGCTGGGCTCGGCCGTGCTCGGCCTCCTTGCCGCTGGTGGCAGGCGGTATCGCCGGAGCCCATAACGGCCGCCGGGGACACTGCCCCGGGCTATATCACTATTGAATCCGGGGCATCGCTCTCCCCCTTCCAGGGTTCCTCATCTACCGGGGGACGATGGGGCGAACGCCATGAACAGGGAGGTGTCAGGGCGCCCGCCCCCATCAAGCCCGGATCGTCTTCATCGCCAGTCTTTACCGGCATCCCGGCTCGGTCCCGGGAAGACGCCCGAAATCCAGCCCACCATGGCCCCTTCGATATTAATCTATATTAATTTTGAATAAATTTTCCTAATCTATCCCCTGAGTTCGGGGGCCGTCTCTCCCACTCGCCATCCGGGGAAGCCATGACGACCCTGGGGACGGCGGCGGCCACCGCCCCGTCCATAGAAGAGCCGCACCGAAGGATACGGGGAAGTTCTGCCGCCTCGATCCCCCGGGCAAGCGCTGATTTACTCAGCGGATCCGTGGCATCAAAGGATTTAGCGCGCCCGCGGGGGGCCGCTATACCGGGTTGATGCGCCCCTTAACAGCACCGCTCCAGGAGAGGCCGTGGCCGGCAGGTTGAGCAGATCAAGGACTTTCGCCCTCACGCCTGCGAAGGTGACGACCATCTACGGGCTGGGGGCCGCCCTGTGGATCGTCATCTCCGGCGCGTTGATGGACTTCGGCCTCGGGGAGTCAGGGATGAGAGGGACGGTGGAGGCGGCGAAGGGACTCGCCTTCGTTGGGGTGACCGGGGGTCTCCTTTACCTGTTGCTGTCGGCGTGGCGGTTGGACGCTGAACAGCCGGACGCCGAACAGAAGACCGAAGATAATGACGAGGTGGCCCTGGCGGACCTGCTGCCCAAGACCCGGTGGCTGTGGGCGGTGGGCGGGGGGCTGGCGTTGCTGGTGCCCCTGCTGGCCTTCACCGTGGCCAGCCTTCATGGGCCCGCCACCGAGCGCAAGACCTTTCAGGAACTGGAATCCATCGCCGCCCTCAAGACGGAGCGGTTGGTCGGCTGGCTGGACGAGCGGGCCGGCGACGTCCGGTCTCTGCAGAGGGACGGGACCTTCGCCCGCAGCGTCGTACTCATGCTGCGCCACGACGACCTCGCCCTGCGGTCCGAGATCCGGGAGCGGCTTCAGGCCGTCCGGCAGGCCTATGGCTACCACACGGTGGCGGTGGTCGATAACCAGGGTGATGTGGAGCTGGTGGTGGGTGCCACGGAACCACAAGCCGAGCAGGTGGCCACCCTGTTGGCCGCCGCCGAGGGCGGCCATGCTGTGGAACGCGGCATATTCCACGCCGACTCCGACGGCCGGATGTATATGGACTTCATGGCGCCGCTGGTGGCGGATGGAGACACGTCCCCGGCACCTAACGCCTATGTCCTGATGCGCATGGAACCGCGGGTCTTCCTGCCCCCCGTGGTGCAGCACTGGCCCACGGCAAGCGCCAGCGGCGAAGTGGTGCTGGTACGACAGGAAGGCGACGGGGTGGTCCACCTCAACGATCTGCGCCGGCATCCCGGCACGGCCCTGCCCTTCAAGGTGCCGCTGACCTCTCCGGCACTGCCCGCCGCGGTGGCGCTCCGCCATGGCGGCACGGGCACCACGGCCGGCCGGGACCACCGCGGCCAGGCGGTGCTGGCGGCCTACGGCCCGGTGCCGGACACCGACTGGATGCTGTTGGCCAAGGTGGATCGCGACGAGGTGATGGAACCCGCCAACGCCGTGGTGTTGTGGATGACCGTGGTGGGTTTCTTCGCCGTCGCCGTGGTCACCCTTGCCCTGGTCATGTTGTGGCGCCAGCAGCAGCAACTCCAGGGCCTGGAGATGGAGATTGAGCGCAGCCGGGTGGAGCGGCGGATGAGCCGTGCCCTGGCGGAAAACGAGGCCTACCTGCGAACCCTCATCAACAGCATCCCCGATCTGGTGTGGGTCAAGGACCCCGCAGGCCGCTACCTCCTGTGCAACCCCCCCTTCGAACGCTTCATGGGGAGGACGGAACAGGACCTGCTGGGCAAGACCGACCACGACTGTGTGGATGGCGAGACCGCCGACCTCTTCCGCCGCCACGACCGCAGGGTACTCGAGAGCGGTCAGACACGGGTCGACGAGGAATCCATCACCTACCGGCACGACGGTCACCACGCCCGCGTGGAAACCGTCAAGACCCCCCTCCTCGACGGCGATGGCAGCGTTATCGGTGTACTGGGCATCGCCCGCGACATCACCGAGCGCAAGGCCGCCGAGGAAGGCATCCGCCGCCTCACCCGCCTGTACGCCACCCTGAGCGAGAACAACCAGGCCATCGTACGCAGCAGTGACGAGCACGAACTGCTCCAGCGCATCTGCCGCACCATGGTGGAAACCGGCGAGTTCCGCATGGCCTGGATCGGCCGGGTGGACCCGGACACCATGACGGTACATCCCGAGGCCGGTTTCGGCGCCGGGGCGGAGCACCTCGAAGGGCGGCGTTTCGCCCTCCACGACCACCGGGGAGGCGCCGCCAGCCCGGTGGCCCGCGCCTACGGCGACGACGCACCCTACTGGTGCCAGGACTTCGCCCACGACCCGGCCACCGCCCTGTGGCATGACATGGCCGGGCGCTACGGCTACCGCTCCTCGGCCACCCTGCCCGTGCGCTACGGCGACCGGGTGGTGGCGGTGTTCAACCTGGCATCGGGGCAAACCCATGCCTTCGATGAAGGCACCCGCAAGTTGCTGGAGGAAACCGCCGAGGACATCGGCTTCGCCCTCAAGCACTTCGCCACCGCCACCGCCCGCCGGCGCATCGAGGCGGAGCGCCAGCAGTCCCTCGAGCGCCTCGGCCGCATCGCCAGCCGA
Organism: Thiotrichales bacterium; assembly: GCA_011389995.1. Lineage (GTDB taxonomy): Bacteria > Pseudomonadota > Gammaproteobacteria > JAABTG01 > JAABTG01 > JAABTG01. The sequence continues at coordinate 4,166 of JAABTG010000072.1, read as the reverse complement.
GTCCCGGGCATGGTCTACGAATACCGCCAATGTCCCGACGGCCGCACCAGCTTCCCCTTCGCCAGCGAGGCCATCAAGGATATCTACGGGGTGACGCCGGAGGCCGTGCGCGAGGATGCCAGCGCGGTCTTCGATGTCCTGCACCCCGCCGACCGCGAACGGGTGTTGTCATCCGTCAGGGAGTCCATGGATAACCTGACGGCCTGGCATTGCGAATACCGGGTGCGCCTGGCGGACGGAACCGAGCGCTGGTTACAGGCCAGTGCCACACCCCAGCCCCATTACGAGGCCGACGGCTGCCTGGTGTGGCACGGCTTCATCCATGATGTTACCGATCGCAAGCGGTCCGAGAACCAGCTGCGTATCGCCGCCCAGGTCTTCGAACGGGGCAATGAGGGCATCATCATCACCGACGCCCACCAGCGCATCATCATGGTCAACCGCGCCTTCTCCCGCATCACCGGCTACGGCGAGGACGAGATCCTGGGTCGGCGTCCCTCCATGCTGGCCTCGGGCAGGCACGACGAGGGCTTCTACCGGGTCATGTGGGACGCCTTACAGGCCGAGGGTTTCTGGCAGGGGGAGGTGTGGAACCGCAAGAAGGACGGCAGCATCTATCCCGAATGGCTGGCCGTCACCCGGGTCAGCAACGACACCGACGACACCCTGGAATACATCGGCGTGTTCAGCGATATCAGCCGCCAGAAGGCGGACAGCGAGCACATCAGCCGGCTGGCCTACTTCGATGCCCTCACCGGCCTGCCCAACCGCAGCCTGCTGGCGGACCGCATCGGCAACGCCCTCAACATGGCCCGGCGCCGCGGCAGCGGACTGGCATTGCTGTATATCGACCTGGACAACTTCAAGAAGGTCAACGACACCCTGGGCCACCGCATCGGCGACCAGCTCCTGACGGAGGTGGCCAAGCGCCTGGGCGACGCCGTGCGGGGCGTGGACACGGTGGCCCGCCAGGGCGGCGACGAGTTCATGGTGCTGCTGCCCGGCACCGATGCCGAGGGTGCCGGCCACGTGGCCGCCAAGCTCATCACCGACATCGGCCGGCCCTGTCACATCGGCAACTACCAGCTCACGGTCACCCCGTCCGTCGGCATCGTGGTCTATCCGGGGGACGGCGAGGACTTCGCCAGCCTCTACTCCCGGGTGGACATCGCCATGTATCGTGCCAAGGACGAGGGACGCAACCGTTTTTGCTTCTTCACCGCCGAGATGCAGGCCCTGTCCGCCCGCAGCCTGCAACTGGAGACGGACCTGCGGCGGGCGCTGGAACTCGGCCAGCTCGAGCTCCACTATCAGCCCCAGCTGTCCCTGCAAAGCGGGGCCGTCATCGGCGCCGAGGCCCTGTTGCGCTGGCGTCATCCCAAGCTCGGCATGGTGCCTCCCGACGAGTTCATCTCCGTGGCCGAGGACAGCGGACAGATCATGGAGATAGGCGAGTGGGTCATGGGTACCGCCATCCGCCAGCTCAAGCAATGGCAGGAACGGGGGCTGACCCTGGCCACCGTGTCGGTCAATCTGTCCGCCATCCAGTTTCGTGATCCACGGCTGCCCCAACAGGTGGCCCGTATCCTGCGGGAGAACGCCGTTGCCCCCCAGCGGCTGGAACTGGAACTCACGGAGTCCATCGCCATGGAGGACCCCCAGGCCGCCATCGGGATGGTGGAAGAACTCCGCGCCCTCGGCGTGGCCATCGCCATCGATGACTTCGGCACCGGCTACTCGTCCCTCAGCTACCTCAAGCGTTTCAACATCCAGAGGCTGAAGATCGACCAGGCCTTCGTCCAGGAGGTCACCAGTGATCCCGACGACCGTGCCATCGTCACCGCCATCATCGGCCTCGCCCGCAGCCTCGGGGTCTCCACCATCGCCGAGGGGGTGGAGAGCGGGGAGCAGCAGGCCTTCCTGCGACGGGAGGGCTGTGACGAGGTCCAGGGTTACCTGTTCAGCAGGCCCCTGGACGCCACCGGCTTCGAGGCCTGGTGGCATCACCATGAGGCGCCGCCGGCCGCGCCATAGGGGCCCCGCCGCCATCCCGCCACGGGGGGCCATCCGGCTGCTGCGCCCCCTGAACGCCAACCCGGCACCACACCTTCGCAATCCTCGAAGCTTCGCCGCCCGGATCCGAATCGTCCGTGGCCGGCCCTTCGTCTAGCTTGTACACCTCCGACCATCAGGCAACCGGAGGCATACATGATCATCGAGATTCAAGCCCAGGGCATGTCCATCACCCCTTCCCTTCGCGATCGCATCAGGCGTCGACTGCTGTTCGCCCTGCATCACGGCAGTGACCGCATTACCCGCGTCACGGTGCGGCTGGCGGACATCAACGGCCCCAAGGGGGGACGGGATAAGCGCTGCCATATCACCGTGTCCGCGGGCCGCCTCAAGAACATCGTGGTGGAGGAGGTGCAGGCCGATCTCGACATCGCCATCAATCGCACGGTGGACCGGGTCAAGCACACCCTGGAGCGCCGCCTGGACCAGAAACGGGTTAACCTCCAGGGCGGCCGGGGCGGTCCGGGCCTGCGGGCCGCCGCCGATGTCCTGGCCTCCGGCTGACGACGCCCGCCCCCCGCCCGTGCCTCGCGGACCTCCCGCGACGGCCCCCGGCACCTTGACGGGCCGTCTCCCGGCGGCCTGAGGGCCAGCCCTCCGGGGGGACGCCGGCCCAACCCTTCCCCAACCCGGCCGCTCGCCGGGGATATCCCCGACGGCGATGGCCGTCGGTGATTGCCGATGGCTCCCCTCGCGGCTGGCCGGCCATCGCCGGCCCGGCATGGGCCATTCCCAGCCCCGTCTCCCGCCTCCCGCTGTCGCCCATCCGTCTCCATGCCCCATCCCACCCCTTGCCGCGCACCGCCGGTTCCGCAGTAAAGAACCGTTGCTTCGTATTTATCGTAGGCTGCTGACGTATTACCATAGCGAAGTCGATCCTGGACGACGCCCTTTATTATCAGTTTTTAACGATGTTTTTTATTTTTTATATCGCTTTTTTCTTTTAATTGACGGCGCCATAATTCACCTCGACAGCATCAGCTACCCGAGGTGAGTCAACATGCAAAGGCAGGACCCCAGACGGCCCGCGAGACGGTCGGGCGAACCCGCAGCCGGGGCGCCGACCACCGCCGGCCGGCGTGATCCCGCCGCCGTCGTGGCCACGGTGGCGGGGCTGGCGGTCCTGTGGTGGGTCCTCAGCGAGGGTGCCCCGGCCTCCTGGCTGGTGGGCATACCCGCCGTCCTCGCCGCCGCCTGGGCCTTCCTGCGGCTTTCCAATAATGCGGGGCCCCGCATCTCGCCCCGGGGCGTCCTCGGCTTCGTCCCGTTCTTCCTGGCGGCATCCCTGCGCGGTGGTATGGACGTGTTCGGTCGGGTGATGTCACCCCGCCTGCGCATCCGTCCCGACATCTTCCCCTACCCCCTGACCCTGCGCACGGACACCGCGAGGACCCTGTTTCTCGCCTGCGTGAGCCTGGTGCCCGGCACCCTGTCGGTGCGCCTCGAGGGAGACACCCTGCAGGTCCACGCCCTCGCCCTGGATGCCGACCCACGAACCGAGCTGGTGGCCCTGGAGCGGGCCATAGGGCGGATCTTCCCGACCGCTGAGGACACGCCATGAACCTGCTGCTGTCGGTGGCCGCCGTCACCCTCGCCGGCTGCCTGCTGCTGGGTCTGGTCCAGCTGTTCCGCGGCCCCACCACGGAAGACCGCATGATGGCGGTGCAGCTCATGGGCACGACGGGCGTCGGTCTGCTGCTGGTGCTCGGGCCCCTGTTGGCGGCCCCCGCCGCTGAGGATGTGGCCCTGGTGCTCGCCCTGCTGGCGACGGTGGCCATCGCCGCCCTCACCCGACGCGGCCCGGGCAAGCCGGGGCAGGGCTCCTGATGGCCCTGCTCGCCGCCCTCCTGGTGGGCCTGGGGCTCATGTTCTTCATCGCCGGCAGCGTGGGTCTCGTGCGCCTGCCCGATGCCTATTGCCGTCTCCATGCCCTCACCAAGGCCGACAACGTGGGTCTCGGTCTGCTGGTGGCGGGCCTGCTGCTGTGGCCCGACGCCGACCTCGGCGCCAAGGCCGTGCTGGCCTGGCTGCTGGTGCTCGCGGCCGGCGCCACCACCGCCCACCTCATCGCCCGTCATATCCACGAAGGGGAG
>JAABTG010000071.1 GCA_011389995.1 Thiotrichales bacterium | reverse complement strand
GATGTTCTGCCTTGCCACAAGTGGGGGAGGAGATATTCTGCCTTGCCACAAGTGGGGGAGGAGATATTCTGCCTTGCCACAAGTGGGGAGGGGAAAGGCCTCCGCCTACTTGCCCGGCCGGCGCCAGGGTTCGTGGCCGTCGCCTTCACCTGCGGGCAGGTGGGCGGCGGCGCGCTCCACCAGGCTCTCCACGGGCTTGTTCCAGCCGGACATCTGGGCCGCGCCCACGAAGTTGAGGCGGCAACTGCCGCAGGCGGTGACCAGGGCGTCGGCGCCGGTGCGTTCGAACTGATCCATCTTGAGGCGGTAGACACCGGCCCGCAGGGATGCCGCGCGCTGGAGCAGGAACACCGCGCCGCCGCCGCCGCAGCAGTAGTTGGCCTGGTGATGGGTGGAGGGCTCGCGCACCTCGTCGCCCATGGCCTCGAGGACCGCCCGCGGCTCTTCGAAGATGCCCCCCACGCGACCGGTCTTGCACGGGTCGTGGAAGGTGACGGTGCCGCCGTCGGCGGTGAGCTCGAGGCGCCCTTCCTGGACCTCGCGGCCGAGGAACTCGGAGATGTACATCACCTTGAAGGGCAGCGGCTCGTCCTGCAGGAACTCGGCCCAGCGCAGGGCGGTGTAGGTGTGGCCGCACTCGCACAGGAGGACCGTGCTGGCCCCCACCTTGACGGCGGTGTCGATGCGCCGGCGGGCGATGTCGGCGTGGACCTCCTCGTTGCCGGTCTGGGCACCGAAGTTGATGGACTCGAAACCGTCGCTGCGCAGGGTCCAGTCCACCCCGAGGTGGTTCAGGACCTTGGCGGTGGCAAGGATGCCGCGGGGGTTCATCATGATGTCGAGGCCCGAGGTGAGCACCAGGATGTCGGCCCTGTCGCGGTCCAGGGGGATCTCTATGCCCTCCTCCTCTTTAAGCATGGCCACCACCTCCCGCAACTTGTCGGCGGAGGCCCCGAACACCGTGTCCTGGCCCGCCTGTTCGGCGGCGATGGCGCGGATCTCCGGCGGCGTCAGGCCGGCGGCGTCGAGGGCGCCGCGGGCGTGGTGGACCATGGTGGCGATGTCGATGCCCATGGGGCAGATCATGGAGCAGCGCCCGCACATGGAGCAGGAGTCGAACACCAGTTCCTGCCACTGCTCCAGCTCGTCGGCCGTGACCGGCTTCGTGAACAGCTTGTAGAGCCAGCGGAACGGCCCGGCCTCGCGGCGGTAGGTGCGCCGGAACAGCTCCAGCTTGTGGATGGGGGTGTACTTGGGGTCCGGCGTGGTGCGGTAATAATGGCAGGCCTGCGCGCAGTGACCGCAGTGGATGCAGGACTCCATATAGGTGGCGAAGCGGGCGCCGACGCTACCCATGAACACGTCGGTGGCCCGCCGCACCCGTTCCTCCGGCGGCATGTCGGTGGGGGGGGCCATCTCCGGCAGCTTTTCCATCATGCCCTGCATACCCTGCAGGGCCTCCTCGAAGGTGGGCAGGTTGCTCATACCGGCACCCCCCGGCGCCCGTACTGGGCACCCGTGAAGGCGCGGGAGGGAGCGAAGCTGAAGGCATGGAACAGCTTGCCGAAGGGGATCCAGATGAGCAGCAGCTCGGCGCTCAGAATATGCACGGCCAGCAGGGTCTCGTAACGCAGCCCCAGCCCCCCGGCGACGGCCAGGCCGGTCACCAGGGGCAGCACCACCACCAGCCAGCTGAAGTAATCGTCCCAGTCGCTCAGCATGCGCAGCACCGGCTGGGTCAGGCGGCGTATCAGCAGGGCCACGAAGGCCGCGATGGCGACCGCCGCGGAGAAGGTAATGAATATCGGCGGCAGGGATGGCCAGTGGAGCCCGGTGATGGACGCGATGAGCTCGATGTGGAACACCCCGCCGAATACCACCACTGCCAGGCCGATATGGGAGATGTAGCCCAGCAGGTGACCGTAGCGTACCCCCTCCTGAAAGCCGGCCAGGGGCCAGAAGCGCCGAAACACCGTGGCCAGGCCGGCGCGGCGGGCCGACGCCCGCGGCTCGGTGCGGCGCCGGCCCCAGGGCAGGGCCAGCATGTGAACCAGGCGCCAGGTGGTGCCCAGCACCAGCAGGGTGATGGCGATCTGGAGTCCGGGACCGCGGGCGAAATCGAGCAGTTGCATGGATACCTCCTTCAGGGGGACGCGGATAACCGCCCCCTTGGTTCCTGGAAGGCCGCGGACGCCGGGAGGCGTCGCCGGAGCCCGGGGATTATTGTCTAGAGATTGCCTGGCGGAGACATTGAAAAACTTCAATACCCCGGCGGATCGAATGCTGCTGCCGTAACCGGCGCGTCAGCCTTGGGTCGCGGGGCGGGCTGTATGGCGGCCCGGTGAGCAGGCCTTCGAGGCACCGCGGCAAGCCAGCAAACCCCGCGATCCGGCCTGCCCCATGAAGGTGAAGCAGGGATCCACGGCCTCACCGCCGCCCTCGACGGCGGGGGCGGTCTCCGGCGTCACAGCCGGACCCCTGCCCATCCAAGGCGCTCGCCGGCTCATTGATCGGGGGAGCGTCCTTTGCGAGTGGGAAATTCCTCGAACAGTTCATGCACCGCCTCGGCGATGGCCTGGCGCGGATTGTCGAGTTCATCCTCGGTCAGCCGGCCTTCGATCACGCCTTCCCAGATCAGTTGTCGTTCGTCGGCGTCGACGACATCGATGTTAGCGGTGCCCACCTTGTAATAGACGGTATCGATGTCACGGGCGTAATACGGCCAGGCGGTGTACAGCCCGTATCGATAGCCGTAATAGCCCGCCCCCAGCATCGAGATGGGTTCGCGGGTGGTGTAGGTGGCGACGCGCTCCTCGATGCGGGCATGGAAGTTCACCAGCAGGTCGGGGGCCGATGGGGAGTACTCGAAACCCAGGGCCTCCATTTCCCGGCGCACCGCCGCCTTGAAGTGATTGGTGGTGATGGTGGAATAACCGGCCCGATCGGTACCGAGTTCCGCCACCCAGCCGAAGGTCTGGTAGTGGGAAAAATCGCTGCCCGGGTTCACGGCCGTTCGAATCGTGGGCCCGGTCGCACAGCCCGCCATGGCCATGACGACGGCCATCGCCGTGGCTGCCAGCACAGCGTTGCGAAGTGCTTTACCTGCTTGCATGAGGGTCTCCTGCGCTTTATGCCATGACTTGCCGACCATCAACAAAACCACCCGCTTCGACTTTGGGATTGGGCCGCGAATGGGCAAGACAAACAACCCCCCGGCTCCCCGGATGGTACCGGCACCGGCACCGGCATCGGCGCCGGGCGACGTCACCGGCGCGGGTCAGTGTCCACCACGGCGCCGGCCCGCCACATTGAGATACTTCAATGTCGCCCCCTGCCCGCCCGTGGTCCGATGACCCCGGCGATTCCTCACCGCTAAACAGTCGCGGATTGACCCGGCAACCACCGGGGGGCTCCAGGCCCATGGCTGCGGTTGCGTCGCCCCCATTCCTTGATTTGCCGCGAAGGTCGCCGTCGGCCCTGCCCCATGGAGCGACCCGTCAGCACTCAAACGCCCGAACCCGATGCCCGAATTTCAAGTCCACACCATCGACCTGCTCGTCCTGATGGTCTACGTGATGGGCACCCGCGTCCTGTTCGGGTGGTACTTCGCGCGCAAGACCCGCGGCGGCGGTTCCGAGGATTACTTTCTCGCCGGCCGCTCCCTGGGCTGGCCCATCATCGGCCTGTCCTTCTACGTGTCGAACATGAGCGGCAGCACCTTCGTGGGGCTGCCCGGGGCAGGCTATGCCGACGGCATCGCGGTGTTCCACTACGAATGGCTGCCGGCCCTCATCCTCATCTTCTTCATCTGGTTCATGCTGCCGCTGTTTCTGCAGGCACGGGTATTCACCGCCCCGGAGTTCCTGGAGAAGCGCTTCGACCGCAGCTCGCGGCTGGCCTTTTCGGGCTTCCTGCTGCTGGCGAACGTGTTCATCGACGCCGCGGCGGCCCTGTACGCGGGAGCGGCGGTGGCCCAGGTGTTGATACCCGGTTTCCCGCTGTGGGGAACGGTGGCCATCACCGCGGCCATCGCCACCGCCTACATCTTCTTCGGTGGGCTCGGCGCGGTGGTGATCAACGATACCGTGCAGGCCGCCCTCATCATCATGGGCGGCACGCTGATCGCGATACTCACGTGGCGGCGCATCCCGTCGTGGGAGGCGGTGGTCGAGTCGTCCCCCGAGGGCGCGCTGCACCTCTTCCAACCGGCCTCGGACGCCGTGATGCCGTGGCCCGGGGTGTTCACGGGGGTGTTGATCATCGGCATCTATTTCTGGTGCACCAACCAGTTCGTGATCCAGCGCGCCCTGGGTGCGAGGAGCCTGGATCACGGCCGCCGGGGCGCGCTGTTCGCGGGCCTGCTCAAGCTGCCCAACCTGTTCATCCTCATCCTGCCCGGCGTCATGGCCACCGCCCTGTACACCGACCTCGAACGGCCGGACTTCGTGTTCCCCGCCCTGGCCTTCGACGTGTTGCCCATAGGCCTGCGCGGGCTGATGCTGGCCGCCCTGGCGGCGGCCATCCTGTCGAGCCTGGAGGCGATACTCAACTCGGCCTCGACCCTGTTCACCGTGGACTTCGTGAAGACCCTCAGACCCCACACCAGGGACCAGTCCCTGGTGTGGATCGGCCGCTGGGCCACCGTAGGCCTGATGGTGCTGGCGGTGCTGTGGACGCCCGTCATTCTCACCTTCCCCACCCTGTGGCAGTACCTGCAGTCCATCCTCGCCTACGTCACGCCACCCATCGTGGCCGTGTTCCTCGCCGGCATCTTCTGGCCCCGCACCAATGCCAGGGGTGCCTTCGTGACCATCGCGACCGGTGTGCCCCTGGGGGTGCTGGCCTGGCTGGGCAACGAGATCCTCCACCTCACCTCCATCCAGTTCCTGTATGGCTGTGGGATCATGTTCGTGGTGAGCGCGGCCATCCTGCTGGTGGCTACTGCCACCGGTCCGGCGCCCGATGCGCGGAAGGTGGGCCGGAACACCTGGACGCCGCGGCTGTGGCGGCGCGACACCGCGGAGCTGCGTGGCGTGGCCTGGTACGCCAACCATCGCGTGCTGGCCGTGCTGCTCGGCGCCCTGAGCCTGGCGCTGGTGGCATGGTGGTGGTGAGGGCCGGCGGCCGGGATCAGGGAATCGGCGCAGCGGTTACGGACCGCGTCGATTATGCTTAAATCGTATCTGAAACGGCCGCGCGGTTGCGGCCGGCCAGCGACCCGGAGGACCCCATGGCGAATAGTGATACAAACAAGGGCTTCGTGCTCGGCGTGGCGGCGACGCTGCTGCTGCCCGTGGCGGCCACCGCCGCCCGGCCCCTCGCCAGGGCGGCGCTGAAGGGCGGTGTCCTGGCCTACGAACGGGGCCGGGAGCTCCTGGCAGAGCTGGCAGAGACGGTGGACGACCTGATGGCCGAGGTGCGCACGGAACTGGAGGAAGAGGCCGCGGGCACCGAACAGGACGCCGCGGGGCCCGCCGGGGAAACGGCCGGCGAGGGCCCCGCCGATCCATCCGGGCCGGATCCGGACAAGGGGGCATGAACCCGCGGGCCCGGGTGGTCCATGCCCTGCCCGGCAGGCTGCGCCTGCGTCTCCCCGAACGCCGCAACGAGCCCGACTACTTCGCCACCCTTGAGGAGCGACTCGGTGCCTGCCCCGGGGTGACGGCGCTACGCACCAACCACCGCACCGGCAGCGTCCTCATTCACCACGACCCGGAACACCACAGGGACGCCATCCTGCGCTGGGGCGCGAAACACGGGCTCTTCACCACCGCTGGTCACCCGGCGCCACCCCCTACCCTGCGCACCATGGCTCAGGGTGGCCTTGTCCGTCTGGACCGGCGGCTGCTCGACCATAGCGCCGGCACCACCGACAGCCGTTCGCTGCTGATGGTGGTGCTGCTGGCCCTCACCCTGGTGCAGGCGGCCCGCGGCCAGGTGCTTGGTTCCGCCTCCACCATGTTGTGGTATGCCTTCACCCTCATCCGCGACGAGCACGGCCCGTCCGCGGCCGGTGGCGACTGAGGTCTCGTTCCCCGTCCCGGCTCAGTCCAGGGCCTCGGCGACGTCGGTGCGCTCCCAGGGCAGCTCCAGATCGGTGCGCCCCACCTGGCCGTAGGCGGCCAGGCGGCGGTACAGCCCCCCGGGCTGGCGCCCCGGCAGGTGGCGCAGCCCGAAGGCCTTGAGGATACCGCCCAGGCGCAGGTCGAAGTGGTTTTCCACTAGGCGTCCCAGTTCGCCGTCGTCGCGACGGCCGGTGCCGAAGGTCTCCACCAGCACGCTCACCGGGCGGGCCTCCCCCACCATATAGCTCAGCAGCACCTCGCACTCGTCGGCCAGCCCGGCCGCCACCAGGTTCTTGGCCACGTAGCGGGCGGCGTAGGTGGCCACCCGATCGATGCGCAGGGGCCCCTTGCCGCTGAGGGCGTTGCCGCTGTGACGGGCGTACTCGCCGTAGCTGTCTACCGCGGTCTTGCGGCCGGTGAGGCCGGAATGGACCCGGGGACCGCCACGGATGAAGGGGCCCTCGGGGTTGATGATGAAGCGCGTGCCATCGTCCGTGCCGATGTCCTCGTCGGCGAACACCGGCTCGATGACCCGGGCCATGAGGTCGTCGCGCACCCCCTCGGGCGCCGGCGCGCCGGCCTCGGCCTGGCTGGTCACCAGGGTGATGCCGTGGATGCGCCGCGGTTCACCGGCCCGATACTCCACCGCCACCTGGGCGCTGCCGTCGGGGTAGAGGTACCCCATGTCCCGGTCCTCGCAGGCCGCGGCCAGACGCCGGGCGAGGCGATGAGCGAGCCAGATGGGTAATGGCATGAGGGCCGGGCTGTGGCGGCAGGCGAAGCCGAACACCGTGGTGGCGTGGCGGGTGGGCAGGCGGTCCAGCGCCTCCCCCGTGAGTTCACGCTCGTCGAGGCGCAGGCGCGGGTCGAGGTCCGTCTCGGTGATATTGGTGAGCACCGTGGACTCGTCGCTGGAGAGCCCGGCACGGGGGTAGCCGATGTCGTCGATGACCCGACGCGCCACCTCCGGGATGTCGACGTAGGCCTCGGAGGCGAAGCGGGCGGCAATGAACAGCACCCCCTTGGCGATGGCGCACTCGGTGTTGATCTGGGAGAAGGGGTCGCGCTGCAGGTAGGCGTCCACCACCGCATCGCTGATCTGGTCCGCCATCTTGTCGGGGTGGGCCGCGGTCACCGACTGGGACATGAAGACGAAGTCTCTCTTCATCGGGATTCCTCCTCGGGGGCCCTGGCCCCCCTGTCATGCCCGTTGCCATCACGGCCAGAGCCGTTGCGGGTCTTGAGGGCCTCGTTCGCCACCAGCGGCGCCACGGCCCCCACGCCCATCACCAGGGCATCCGTCAGGCCCACGGGTGTGGTGCCAAGGAGGCGCCGCAGCCCCGGCACGCTCACCGTCAGCAGTTGGGCGCCCAGGCTGGCCGCCAGGGCCCGCCGCAGGTGCCGGTTCCCCGGCAGGCGGCCGGGATGGAACATGCCGTGGATCTCGGAGCGGCAGCTCAGGGCATGGAGCAGCTGGCCCACGGTGAGGGTTACGAAGGCGTGGGTGCCGGCCCGCGGGCCGGGGCCGTAGCGGGAGATGGCGTAGAGATAGGCGGCCAGGGCCCCGCCGCTGATGATGAGGGACTCGCGGGTCAGGCGGGCGAGGTCGCCGCGGGCGATGATGGGGGTGTCCGGCGAGCGCGGCGGGTCCTTCAGCACGTCGCCCTCCGCCGGCTCCATGGCCAGGGCCAGGCCGGGGGCGATGTCGCTGAACAGATTGATCCACAACAGCTGCATGGAGTTGAGGGGCGGGCCGAGGCCGAGGGCGATGCCCGCCAGCATCACCTCGATCTCGGTGAAGTTGGTGGACAGCAGGAAGCGCAGGGACTTGCGGATGTTGTTGTAGATGGTGCGGCCCTGGCGCAGGGCCTCCACCAGGGTATGGAGGTTGTCGTCCCGGATCACCACGTCGGCCACCGACGATGCCGCCTCCGAGCCACCCGCCCCCATGGCCACCCCCAGGTCGGCGGCCTTGAGGGCCGGGCCGTCGTTGACGCCGTCGCCGGTCATGGCCACCACCCTGCCGGCGCGCTGCAGGGCCTGCACGATCTGCAGCTTGTGGGACGGGCTGACGCGGGCGAAGACTTGGACGTCGCCCACCACGCCGGCGAGCAGTTCGGGGTCCATGCGATCGAGCCGGGCGGAGTCCAGGATCTCCATGGACCGGCCGCCGCCGATATCGAGCTGGCGGGCGATGGCATAGGCGGTGGAGGTCTGGTCGCCGGTGATCATCACGGTCTCGATGCCGGCGTCGTGGAACTGGGCCAGCAGTTTCTCCATGCCGGGTCGCAGGGGGTCCATCATACCCACTAGGCCGAGCCAGGTGAGGTCGTGGTCGTTGAGGGAGCCGTCGTCGTCCCGCTCCCCACAGGCCACCCCGAGGACCCGCAGCGCCGAGCGGGCCATGGTATCGTTGGCCACCTTGATGGCCTCGCGGTGATCGTCCTCGAGGTGCCGGGCGCCGTCGGCCTCCAGCCGCTGGCTGCAGGCCTCCAGCACCTGCTCGGGGCTGCCCTTGACGGCCACCAGACGCCGTCCCCGGCCCGTGTCATGGACCGTGACCATGTACTTGCGTTCCTGGGAACGGTGCTGGACGTCGCAGCGCGGGCTGTCGGCGCGCAGGGCCTTTACGTCGATGCCGGCGGCGAGGGCGAGCTCCACCAGGGCCCCCTCGGTGGGTGAGCCGTCGAAGCCCGGGCCGTCGTCGTCGTGGGTGATCTCCACGTCGTTGCACAACGCCGCCACCTCCATCAGCCGGCGCAGCACCGGCTGCCCGCCGGGCTCTATGGCCTCGCCGTCCACCAGGAAGCGCCCGTCTTCAATCCTGACGGTATCCTCCCCGGTGCGGGCCTCCACCACCCCCATGCGGTTCTGGGTCAGGGTGCCGGTCTTGTCCAGGCACAGCACCTGCACCGAACCCAGGGTCTCCACCGCCGCCAGCTGGCGGACAAGGACCTTGCGGCGGCCCATGTCGCGGATGCCGAGGGCCAGGGTGGTGGTGGCCACCGTGGGCAGGCCCTCGGGTACCGCCGCCACCGCCAGGGATATGGCGGCCTTGAGCATCGCCAGCCAGCCGTAGCCCCGCAGCAGGCCCACGGCGAACACCCCGGCGCACACGGCGCCGCTCAACCAGGCCAGCTGCCGGCCCATGTCGTCCAGCTGGCGCTCCATGGGCGTCGGGGGCGGGCGGGCCGTGCCCACCAGGCCGGTGATGTTGCCGTACTCGGTGGCGCTGCCCGTGGCGGCCACCACGGCGATGCCGCTGCCGCCGGTGGCGGTCGTTCCCATGTAGACCATGTTGACACGCCCCGCCAGGGCCTCGTCCGCCTCCAGTTCGGCGTCGGCGTCCTTCAGCACCGGCATGCTCTCGCCCGTGAGGGTGGACTCGTCGACACTGAGTTCGTCCGCGGCGAGGAGGCGGCCATCGGCGGGGATAGGGCTGCCCGGGGCGAGTCGCAGGATGTCCCCCGGCACGAGTTCCTCGGAGGGGATCTCCCGCGTCTCGCCGTCACGCACTACCCGCGCCTGGGGCGGGGTCAGGCGCTCCAGCCCGGAGATGGTGCCCTCGGCCTGCTGTTCCGTGATGGAGCCGATGGCGGCATTGATGAGGACCACGGTAACGATGACCCCCGCATCCAGCAGGCCGCCGGTGAGGATGGCCACTACCGAAGACACCCCCAGCAGGGCCACCGGCGGGGTCAGGAACTGGGAGCCCAGGATCTCCAGATAGGGCCGGCGCCGGCTGCGGGGCAGGCGATTGGGGCCGTAACGTGCCAGCCGGCCCGCGGCCTCGTCGCGGGAGAGCCCGTCGCCGCGGATACTCTCCAGCAGTTCCAGGGCACGGTGGCCGGCCAGGGCATGCCAGGCGTGGCCGTTGCCGGCAGGGGATGACCCATCACCGGAGCGCTGCGACAACCGGCGGGGGGCCGACGGCCCGGGCGCCTCGTCGGGCGGGCCGGTGCCGGCGAGGCGCCCTTCCAGCCATTGGAGGATGTCGCCGAGGGCGCTGTCGCGATGGAACCGCACCAGCACGCGCCCGGTGAGGATGCTGGTCTCCCACGCCGTGACGCCGGGGGCCCCGGCCAGGCACGCGTCCAGCCGTCGCGCCAGGGCGGCGTTGCGCCTGAGGCCCGCCACCCGCAGCCGGGCGCGGCCGGGCACCGCCGTGTGTAGCGCTTCAATCCGTCCCATCATCCCCTCCCCGGCGCGCGCCCGCCGTGAAGCGGGCATCGGGAACGCCCCGCACGGAACGCTCCCGGCCCGGGGCTGTCAGCCAAGACACGGGGGCATTTCGCCACGGCGGATGCCGGCGAGGACCCCTGATCTCTGCCGTTGCCCCTTCCGTTCGAGTAGCGGAGACTTCATAACACCATCTTGCCAAGGCCCTGTGGAGCAGTCCATGAAAGATGTCATTAAGACCCTGTCCCCCGATGACAGCCAGGCGCTGACACGGGCCCACCAGCGGCTGGAGCACGCCAGCCTGGCGGCCCGTCTCAGCGGCGTGGTGGGCACGCCCATCGAGGTGGCCCTCAAGCTGTTGCCGGGAAGCTGGTACCAGCGCCTCCACGGCCTGGCGGAAACGGGGGTGTCCAGGGCCCTGGAAACGGCCATCTCCGGGCTGCATGGGGGGGGGCGGTACCTGTCCGAGGACCGGCACTACAAGGTCCTCGGCGCCTGTACGGGGGCGATGGGCGGCGCCTTCGGCCTGCCCGGGCTGGTGCTGGAGTTGCCCGTCTCCACCACCCTCATGCTGCGTTCCATCGCCGATATCGCCCACAGCGAAGGCGAGGACCTCGCCACGGTGGAGGCACGCCTGGCCTGCATGGAGGTGTTCGCCCTGGGCGGGCGCACCACCCTCGACGACGCCGCCGACACCGGCTACTACGGAGTGCGGCTGATGATCGGCATGGAGGTCACGGCAGCCACCCGCCACGTCCTCGCCCGGGGCCTCGAAGACCCGGCGGCACCGGTGCTGGCGCGCCTGGTGTCGGCGGTGGCCTCGCGCCTCCAGGTACCCCTGTCCCAGAAGGCGGCCGCCATGGCGGTGCCGGCGGTGGGGGCCGCCACGGCGGCCACCCTCAACGTCATCTTCATGCAGCACTTCCAGGACATGGCCCGGGGCCACTTCGTGCTGCGCCGGCTGGAGCGCAGCTACGGCAAGGATACCATTCGGGCCGCCTACGCCGGCCTGTCCGCAGACCGGGCCGCGTGAGCCGCACAGGCCGCGGCCGTCAGGACAGGGCCTCATCGAGGTGGGCGCGGATGCGCTTCTCTATCGGCCCCTTCAGGGAGCGCAGCATGGTGCCCAGGTTCAGCTCGATCCTCACCTCCTCGCCCCCCAGGAGCACGCGGCCGTCGGCGCCGCGGCGCGCGAAGGTGACCTCGTCACCGGACTCCGACCACTGGTATTGGATATCCAGATTCTCCTGTAGCTTTCGGGCCACCTCCTCCACGGCGTCGCGGAGTTGCCGGGTTCCCATGGCGTGGGAATGGGTGATCTCGATGGTGGCCATGACGGTTACGGCCGCAACGGCGCCGCGATTCGCGGCCGCCAGGATGCACCCCCGCTGCCTTTCCCGCAGGACAGCCTGCCGCGCTGCCCCAATTCAGCGCCAGGGCGGTAGCGGGATCGACCGTCAGCCCTCACCGCACCAGGGACTGACCCCCATGGCACGCCCGGCCCCTCATTCCGGTACAGGCGGACAGACGCCGCCATCATGGGCCGGGGCCCTCCCGCGGGGTGTCGCCACCGGTATCCGTATCCGCGGGTGTCGCCGCCGCCTGTCCCTCGTCGGCCACCGCCGGCTCATCCGCGGCCACCGTGCCCGTCATGCCGGCCGCCTCCGTCCGGCCCATCTCCCGCCCCACGTAGTAGCCCACGGCCACCAGGGCGACACCCATCATCACGCGCCACAGCATGGCATCTCCTCCTTCGATTTCCCCTTCGAGCCCCCATCATAACGAACCGCGCGGGTATCGTGCCCGCTAGCGCGCTGCCATGCCGGCCACCTGCCGCGGTCTGTCGTACAGGGTTCTCATACACCACCCACCCACGGCCCGCATTGAAAGATTTCATACCATGGCCTTTATTTCCGGATACGCTTTTTGGCCCGGCATGCACCACAACGCGCCGGGCACGCTATCGACGCCCCGGGGCCATGCCTTCGAATCCTCGGACGGGCCGCCTTGGCGCCCCTCCGCGGCCCGTGCGCCCTGCCCCGGCGACCCGCCGCCCCCCACAGGCCCAGACCAAGAGGTGAACCATGGACTTAGACCCCCACGGCACACGGCTCCCCATCAAGATCGATACCGCCAGCAACGGCGAGTACGAGCCCCGTCCCCTGACCGCCCTCCAGGAGGCCGCCAACCGCCATGCCCGGGAGCGCTGCGACCAGGCGGCACGGCGCCTCGGCATGGCGCGCCGGTCATTCCTGAAATCCCTTAGCGGGGCCGCCGCCACCCTCCTGGCCTTCAACGAGGTGCACGCCCGCGCCGGTGCCCGCGGCGGCTCCTTCCTGCTGCCCGCGGAGGCGGCCTTCGACGACGGCCTGGCGCGGGCGAGCCTGGAGGGCGACGAATTCATCATGGACATCCAGAACCACTGCGTGGATCCGTCGGGGGATTGGGCCCGGGGCGAATCCGGGCGCAAGTGGCGATACGTGCTGAACCAGGTGTTCGCCCAGCGCCGCAAGTGCGCCGAGGGCACCTTCGACTGCTACTCCGCGGAGCAGATGATCAAGGAGGTCTTCCTGGACAGCGACACCGACGTATCGGTGGTCTCCGCCCTGTGGGGCGGCCGGGACAGCAACCCCACACCCATGGACTACGCCGCCGAGGCCCGCGCCCTCATCCATGCCGCCGGCGGCAGCCACCGCGGGCTCATCCACGGCGGCGTGATGCCCAATGAGCCCGGCGGCATCGAATACATGGAGACCCAGGCGCGGGATTACGGCGTGGCCGCCTGGAAGACCTACCCCCAGTGGGGGCCCGAGGGCAGCGGCTACTTCATGGACGACGAGGAGTTCGGCATTCCCCTCATCGAGAAGGCCCGGGAGCTGGGGGTGAAGGTCATCTGCGCCCACCGCGGCCTGCCTCTCGGCAACCTGGAATACAAGTATTCCCATCCCGCCGACATCGCCCGGGCGGCCCGCATGTTCCCGGATGTCACCTTCATCTGCTATCACTCGGGCTTCGAGCCGGGGGTGGTGGAAGGGCCCTATGCCCCCCAGGCGGACCAGGGCGTGGACCGCCTCATCAAGGCCCACGACGAGAACGGCTTCAGCCCCGACCAGGGCAACCTCTATGCCGAGCTGGGCAGCGTGTGGCGCTATTACATGGACAAGCCGGACCAGGCCGCCCACCTCCTCGGCAAACTTATCAAACATTTCGGCGCCGAGCGCATCTGCTGGGGCACCGATGCCCTGTGGTATGGCAGCCCCCAGGACCAGATCCAGGCCCTGCGCACCTTCCAGATCAGCGACGAGTTCCAGGAACGCTATGGTTATCCGGCCATCACCCCCGAGATGCGCCGGCGCATCTTCGGCCTCAATGCCGCCGGCCCCTATGGGGTGGATGTCCCCGCCGTGCGCCAGGCCCTGAAGGACGACCACGTGGCGCGCCTCAAGGCCGCCTACGCCGAGGCCCCCAATCCCAGCTTCCAGACCTTCGGCCCCACCAGCCGGCGCGCCTTCATGGGCCTGGTGTCGTCGCGGGGCGGCAGGCCGGCGTGAGGCGGCGGGCGATGAGCCTGTCCGCCGGCCATGGGACGAACGGTTGATTTCCACCACCGCGGCTGTCGGGACACCCCCGTATAAGGGACGCCCAATGCAAGCACCACGGCCTTGCTGGCGTAGGGGAAGGTGGGGTGTGGTCCGGCCTCGCTATCGTTTTCAGACACTTATGGTGGTCGAAGGCGGCGTCATCCCCTCTGAAGAGATCAGGCAGGAAAATGGTGACCCCCCGCGGGCGCTGCGCCAACCCCATGGTGTGAAACTTGCTTGACCCGGATTGAACATTCTCGACCATGACGACAGGAGCGACGATGGACAGCACGCAAGACAAATTGAAGCGGGTGCGCGCGGCCCTGGAACGCCATCCCCTGGTGAACCTTCACCGCTTCCCCGTGGAGTTGCGGGCCGAGGGCGATGAACTGGTGCTCGAGGGCGAGGTGGAGGACATCGCGGCGAAGCGGGTCGCCCGCCTGGCGGGCATCGACGAGTTCGGCATGGACGGGGTACGCGACGAGTTGCGGGTGACGCCCGCGGAACCCCGGGGCGATGGTGCCATCGCCGCCGATGTGGAGCGTGCCCTCAAGGAGGAGCCGGCCTTCCGGGACTATCTGATGACGGCCCGCGACGGCGCCCCGGAGCCTCCCGCCAGGACCACGGAGCTGCGCCAGCGCGGGGTCATCAACGCCGCCGTGAGCGGCGGTGTGGTCACCCTCCAGGGAGCGGTGGAGAGCCTGAGCCACAAGCGTCTGGCGGAGGTGCTGGCGTGGTGGACCCGGGGGGTCGGGAACGTGGCCAACCAGGTGCAGGTACTGCCCGAGGAACGGGACACCGACGAGGAGGTCACCGACGCCCTGCGACTGGTGCTGGAGAAGGACCCGGCGCTGGATGCCGCCAGCATCGCGGTGGAGGTCCGGGACCACCGGGTGACCCTCAGGGGCAGCGTGGCCGGCGACGAACAGTGGCGCCTCGCCGGCCGCGATGCCTGGTACCTGAGGGGCGTACAGGACGTGGAAAACCTGCTGGAAGTGCGGCCCGGGATGAGCCCATGAAGGCGATAATGAGGAGCATCGCCCTGCTCGTCCTGTTGGCCGTCTGGGCCGGGGTATGTGCCACGGAGGTCTACCGCTGGACGGACGGGGATGGCACCGTCCATTACTCCGACCGGCCCCTGCCGGATACCGAGCCGGAGGTGGTGGACCCCCTGCCCCTGGTGGATCTCGGTGCGCCCGTAGTGCTTTCCGACGACGCCGCCGCGGGGAGAAAGGCCGGGGAGAACGAAGAACACACCCCGTTGGGGGGCACCGACTACGATCTCGCCTTCGCCAACCTCGAGGACCAGGCGACGGTGTGGAACGACGCCCGCCGGCTGCCGGTGGAGATGCGCCTCCAACCGCCCCTGGCGGTCGACCTGGGCCACCGTCTGCGGTTGACCATGGACGGCGAGGTGCGGGCCGGCCCCGACACCCACACCTACTTCGTCCTCGAGGGGGTGGACCGCGGCACCCATACCCTCCAGGGCCAGGTGGTGAACGCCGCGGGCGAGGTCCTGGCCAGCACCCCCCGCATCACCATTTTCCACAAGCAGCACAGCATCCCCACGGGCGACTGATACCGTCCTTCCGGCATCGCCCGGGGCGGGAGCATCCCCCGGCCATGGGTCGGCCTACCAGCGGGTATAGGGATGCTCCACCAGGTTGGCGTTGAAGTACTTGGGGTCGTGGGTGACCTCCCGGCCCAGCCAGGGGGGGCGCTCGAAGGGCTGGTCCTCCCGTTCCAGTTCCACCTCCGCCACCACCAGGCCGGCGTTGGCGCCCTCGAATTCGTCCACCTCCCAGGTCAGGCCGCCGAAGTCCACTCGGTAGCGTTGCTTCTCGATGAGGGGCTCATGGCACAGGTCGTCCAGCATCTCCCGGGCATCGGCCACCGGAATGGGGTATTCGTACTCGGCGCGGGTGGCGCCCCGGGTGATGCCCTTGACCGTCAGCCACGCCTGGGGGCCGGCGATGCGCACCCGCACCGTGCGGTGGCTGTCGGTGGACAGGTAGCCCTGGCGATAGGGGGTACCCTCGTTGGTGCGCCAGCTGTCCTCGATGACCAGGAACTTGCGCTCAATCTCTTTGCTCATAGAAGCTCTCCCGGGGTAGGGGGCACAGGCCGAGGATGCGGCACAGGGCCAGGGGATAGGACACGTTCTCGGCGTCCCCGAGGCCGAGACGCGCGCGCAGGGCGGTCACCACCCCGGCCTCGGCGGCCTCCAGGGCCAGGGACTGGATGGCCGCGCCGTTGACCCACAGTTCGTCCCGCTCGGCGGCGCAGCCCGCGATGGTGAAACGGAAACGGCGCTTGTGCACATTGGCCCGGAACAGGCCGTGGCGCGGCCGCACCCGGGCCAGCAGCCCGGCCAGATCGACGACCTGACCGCCACTGCGATCTTCCATATCCGGCGGCACCAGGGAGAGCCCCTGGAGCACCTCCCGCGCCACGGGAAAGGCCCAGCGGCCCGTCGGCCGCCAGCGCTCCAGGTCGCCGTCCCGCTCCACCAGGGTCTTGGACTCGAGGTGACCGTGGCGGATCTTGAGGTTGTGGTCCGTGGCGGCGGCGCCGAGGATGTAGATCTCGCGGCTCTCGTCGATGGCCTCGCAGGGGGCGAGGCGGCGCATGCGCTCCTCGATGAACTGGAGGCCGTCGCCGAAGATGCGGAACTCGAATCGTGGTGTGGTCTCTTGCATGGGACTTTAGGATAGACGGAACCGGCCGGTCACCGGCTTGATACAGTTATATCTTTCTGGATAGCAGGGTCCGGGCGCCGGGGCAAGGCCCGAGGGCCCGGCTATGCTCTGGCGATAACAGGTAATAAGGCTGAAGAGCATGGGCATGGAACTTCATTCCGACCAGCAGATGATCATCCTCCAACTCGCCGCGGCCCTCGCGGTGGGCCTGCTCATCGGCCTGGAACGGGGCTGGAAGGAGCGTGAGTCGGAGGAAGGCGAGCGGGTGGCCGGAGTCAGGACCTACGCCCTCATCGGGCTCCTCGGCGGCGGCAGCGCCATGGTCTCGGTGCAGCTCGGCGCGGTGGTGCTGGGGCTTGCCTTCGTCGCCGTCGCCGGCGTCATGGTGGCGGCCTATCTGGCGGACTTCCGCCGCAACGACCGGGTGGGCATCACCAGCCTGGTGGCGGGCCTGCTGACCTTCATGCTGGGCGCCCTGGCGGGACTCGGCGAGATGGCCATCGCGGGGGCGGCGGCGGTGGTCACCACCCTGTTGCTGGGCTTCAAGCCGGTCCTCCACGGCTGGGTCAACGCCCTGGAGCGGCGGGAGCTGTACGCCACCCTGAAGCTCCTGCTGATCACGGTGGTACTGCTGCCCATCCTGCCGGACCGCAGCTACGGTCCGTGGGACGCCCTCAACCCTTATGAGCTGTGGTGGCTGGTGATCCTGGTGGCTGCCCTCTCCTTCGTCGGCTACTTCGCCATCAAACTGGCGGGCACCGGGCGCGGCGCCATGATGCTCGGCCTGCTCGGGGGGCTGGTCTCCTCCACCGCCCTCACGCTGCACTTCTCGCGCCTCGCCCGTGACCATGAGCAGGCCACGCCCGTGCTGGCCAGCGGCATCCTGCTGGCGAGCGCCGTCATGGTGCCGCGCATGGTGGTCCTGGTGGCCCTGCTCGACCCGGCCCTGGTGGTGCCGCTGGTGGTGCCGGCGGCGGTGATGGCCCTGGTGATGGTCGTGCCGGCCCTGGTGACCTGGCGGCGGACGTCGACGCCCGAGGACATGGCCGCGCCCATGAAGAACCCTCTGGAGCTCAAGGCGGCCCTGACCTTCGGCGCCCTCCTCGCCGTCGTGGTGTTCCTGGCCGAGGCCCTCAAGGCGTGGTACGGCGATGCCGGGGTGCTGGCCATGGCCTTCGCCTCGGGGGCAGCCAACATGGATGCCGCCACCGTCTCCCTGGCCCGCCTGGGCCGGGGCGACCTGGCGCCCGCGGTGGCCGTCACCGGTATCATCCTGGCAGCGGCGGTGAACGGTCTGGTCAAGGGGGGCATGGCGGGGGCCATCGCGGGGCGGACCCTGGGCCTGCGGGTGGCGCCGGCCCTCGCCCTGGCCGGGCTGGCGGGCCTGGCGGCGGCGTGGCTCACCCTGGGGGCCTGAAGCGGCGCCGTTTCACATCACCAGCAGGATGGCCGCACCGGCGCCGTAGAACACCAGCACCAGGAAGCTCTCGAAGCCGATGTTGGCGATGCCGCTCTGCTCACGCCGCAGCAGGCCCAGCAGCAGGATCCCCGTCATGGCCTGGCTGGCGGCGATGATGAACACCTGCAGGTCCCCCATGGCGTGGTACAGGGAGCCCTCGCGGTAGGCGGCATCGGAGAAGGCCAGGAACAGCACGTCGAAGCTGTTGCCGCCGATGATGTCGCCCACGGCCAGGGTCAGGGCCCCCTGGCGCACCGCCGCCATCACCGTAATGAGCTCCGGCAGGGAAGTGGCCACCGCGGTGAACAGGGCCCCCACCGCCGTCTCCGACAGGCCGGTACGGGCCGCCAGGGCGATGCCGGTCTGGGCCACCACGTAGCCCGCCATGATCAACAGCAGCGCCAGGGTCCCGAAGGCCAACCACAGCCGCGCCACACCCAGGTCATCCCCACCCTCTCCGGTCGCTGCCGTGTCGACCCGGGTCTCGTGGGTGTGCCGGGGCAGCCACTGGGGCGTGGCGCGGGTCTGATAGGTGAGACGCATACCGAAGGCATAACCGGCGAGCAGCAACAGCGATGCCGGATGGATCCCCAGCAGCGTCACCTCGGGCCCGCCCATGGCCAGCAGGGGCAGGGTGAGCAGGGTCACCAGCAGGGCGCCCTGCATCATATTCTCCAGGGAGGCGGCGGCATGCTCCAGATTGGCCCGGCGATAGGTGATGTCGGCGACGGCGAGGAAGGCGGTCTGGGCCGCGATGCCGCCCACGGCGTTGCTCACTGCCAGCTCCCCATGGCCGTGCCAGGCGGTGGTCACCGAGGTGACGATGCCCGGCAGGGAGGTGGTGCCGCCCAGCAGCACCGCCCCGAAGATGGCCTCGCCGATGCCGGTGACATCGGCGAGGCGGTCGGCGAGCCGGGTGATGCGGGTACCGGCGATGGCGATGACCACGGCCCCTGCCAGAAACAGGGCCACCACGGCACTCAGTGGCCAGGCGGACAGGGTCATGGGGGCATCCGCCGCGCCCTCAGGACCGGGGGAGCGATGGGTGGTGGTGGTGCCTGGTCCCAGGAAGCGCCGCGGGTCTCATAAAAACTCCTTGCGGGCAGTCCGGGCCTCCGGGCCTGCCCGGCCCCGCGGCCCCAGCGGGGCTCAGGGACGGCCCTCGGCGGGCCGGTGGCGTTTCAGGATCTCCTCGATCTCCGGCCTCGCGGTGTCCGGCACGACGATGGCGATGCGGTTGTTCTCCCAGTCCCGGCGGATCTTCTCGTCAGGGATGCCGGTGGCGAGGAGATCGTCCACGGCGTTCTCCATCTGGGTGGCGGAGTCGAACCGGGCGGTAAGGGTGTCGGTCATGGTCTCTACTCCTGGTGTCCGGGATGGCCGGGTGCCGGCCATGGGCAGCGCGGGATGCTGCCCGCAACCCGCCGGCCGCGGCATCCCTCGCGGTGTCAGGGCCCTTGGCCGGGGCCTCAGGGGAAAGTATAGGAAGGATCCATGGGGCGTTTTTACCCGCGGGGCGTGTCACCCGCTATCGCGCCCTGTCGCCCCAAGACCGCGGCGCCGTCCCCTGTCCTCAAGGCCCCCGCCGCGGCGTGGGGCCGTTCCCCATAGGCCTGTCTCCATCGCCCATCCGTCAGCCCTCTTCCAGGGCCCCGGCGATGGTCTCCGGCGATCTGCGGGTCAGGTTCTTGTCCACTTCACGGTCCACCAGTTCCCTCGTCCCATGGTCCAGGCGTTCGCGCAACAGGCCGAGAAACTTGGGCTCGGCGACGATGGAAAGGGCCTGGAACTCGCCCCGCGCCCGCGCCTTGTCCAGAAACTGCGCCAGCTCACGGGCGAAATCCTGGGCCTCGCGGGTCTTCGGATCGGTGGGTTTCTGGTTCTCGCTGCGGTCGTAACCCTGGGACGAGAAGGTCGTGCCCTGACGATCGTCTTCCAGATCCCGGCCGGGCGAACGGGACTCGGGATGCAGCCAGTCCCGGTGTTCCACCAAGGGGTCATGCTTCTTGTCGCGGGTGAACAGGCGGGCCTCCGTGGAATCGGCGGCCAGTATCCAGTAGCTTGCCATCACTTAATCCTCCCGAGGAGTCCGTGGGTGGGACCGTGCACCGTGCCGCGGGCGACGGTCCGGCCACTTACTATTTAAAGGGCAACGGCCCGGGCACTCATTAAAATTTCACAAACACCGCTGGCCGAGCCGCCCCGGGGGCGCGCGAGGGGCCGCCGGGACGATGGGGGGGATTGCACCCATGAGGTACGAGCCGGCATCAGGGGGAGGCATGGGCCGTAAGGGACACCCCGCAGCACCGGTCTGCATTGGAATGGGCGCCGGGATTACCCGCGGCGGCCGGCATAGCCATGCATCGAAACACCCGGAGGAGTATCCCATGACCTACCTGCGTTCCCTGCCCGACGGCACCCTGTTCGACATCTTCCTGCAGTATCCCCAGTTCTCCGATCCCCTCCACGTCTTCCTGGAGGCCCTGTTGCGGGGCGACTCGCCCTTCTCGCCCGCGGAGCGGGAGATGCTCGCGGGCTTCGTCTCGGGGGTGAACGAGTGCGGCTTCTGCAGCACCGTGCACATCGGCGTGGCCGAGGGCCTGGGTACCGAGGAAGGGCTGGTGCGCCGGCTGCTGGACGACCCCGAGGTCCTGGCGGCGCCGGAGCGGATGCGCCCGGTACTGCGCTACGTGCGCAAGCTCACGGAACGTCCCGCCACCGTGGGCCAGGCCGATGTAGACGCCATCCTGGCGGCGGGCTGGGACGAGTCCGCCGTGGTCTACGCAAACCTCACCTGCGGGGCCTTCAACCTGTTCAATCGCTGGGTGGAGGGCCTGGGAGTGGACGCGGATCCCAAGTACGTCAAGGCCACCATCAAGCAGCTCATCGATGGCTCCTACCTCGGTGTCAACGACATGGTGGAACGCATCAACGCCCGCAAGGAGAAGCCGACATATCGCGTGGCCGAAGGCTAGTCTGCAGGCTGGGTTGAGCCAGGCGAAACCCAGCACGGGG
>JAABTG010000070.1 GCA_011389995.1 Thiotrichales bacterium | reverse complement strand
TGCTGGCGGTGGAGATTCCCTTCATCGAGGTCCATCTGTCCAACGTCCACCGGCGGGAAGGATTCAGGCGGCGTTCCTATTTCTCGGACGTTGCCGTGGGAGTTATCAGCGGGTTCGGCGCCGAGGGCTATGAGATGGCCCTGACGGCCGCGGCGCGGCGCATGGCGCCGGCGCCCTGAGCCCTGGCACAAGGGGAAATCATGGATATCAGAAAGATAAAGAAGCTCATCGAGTTGCTCGAAGAGTCCGGGGTGGCGGAACTGGAGATCTGCGAAGGGGAGGAATCGGTGCGCATCAGCCGCTATGGCAGCGCCGCCCATCCCATGGCGCCGGTGGCGTCGGCGCCCCCGCCGGTGGCGGCAGTGCCGGAACCTGCCCCATCGGCGGATGCCGCCACTCCCCCCGAGCCCCCTGCCGGTGACGTGGTGCTGTCGCCCATGGTCGGAACCTTCTATCGGGCGCCCTCGCCGGGGGCGAAGCCCTTCGTGGAGGTGGGACAGCGGGTGGAGGAGGGTACCGTGCTTTGCATCATCGAGGCCATGAAGCTGCTCAACCAGATCGAGGCCGACAAGGCCGGCGTCATCTCGGGGATCCTGGTGGAGAACGGCCAGCCGGTGGAATACGGCCAAACCCTCTTCACCATAGAGTGATGCCATGCTCGACAAGATAGTCATTGCCAATCGCGGCGAAATCGCCCTGCGCATCCTCAGGGCCTGTCGGGAACTGGGGATCCGTACCGTGGCGGTGCACTCCTCCGCGGACCGTGACCTCAAGCACGTCCGGCTGGCCGATGAGTCGGTGTGCATCGGTCCGCCGCCGTCCATGGACAGCTACCTCAACATCCCGGCGGTGGTGAGCGCCGCCGAGGTCACGGACGCCCAGGCGGTCCACCCCGGCTACGGCTTTCTGGCGGAGAACGCCGACTTCGCGGAACGGGTGGAGCAGAGCGGTTTCATCTTCGTCGGCCCGCGCTCCGAGACCATCCGCCTGATGGGGGACAAGGTCTCGGCCATCGCCGCCATGAAGGCGGCGGGCGTGCCCTGTGTGCCCGGCTCCGACGGCCCCCTGGGGGATGACGATGAGGAAAACCTGCGTATCTCCCGGGCCATCGGCTTTCCGGTGATCATCAAGGCCTCGGGCGGCGGCGGCGGGCGCGGCATGCGGGTGGTACACAGCGAGGCGGGCCTGCTCAACGCCATCTCCCTGACCCGCGCCGAGGCCGCCGCAGCCTTCGGCAACGACCAGGTCTACATGGAGAAGTACCTCCAGAACCCCCGTCACGTGGAGATCCAGGTGCTCGCCGACGAGCACGGCAATGCCATCCACCTCGGGGAGCGGGACTGCTCCATGCAGCGGCGCCACCAGAAGGTGATCGAGGAGGCCCCCGCCCCGGGTATCGATGCCGAGACCCGACGCTTCATCGGCGAGCGCTGCGCCGCCGCCTGCCGCGACATCGGCTACCGTGGGGCAGGCACTTTCGAGTTCCTCTACGAGGACGGCGAGTTCTTCTTCATCGAAATGAACACCCGCGTTCAGGTGGAGCACCCGGTGACCGAGATGGTGACGGGCATCGATCTGGTGGTGGAACAGCTGCGGGTGGCGGCGGGTGAGCCGTTACGCTACCGCCAGGAGGACATCGAGGTGCGGGGCCATGCGGTGGAATGCCGCATCAACGCCGAGGACCCGCGCAGTTTCCTGCCCTCGCCGGGGCTCATATCCCTCTATCATTCGCCGGGCGGGCCGGGCATCCGGGTGGACAGCCACATCTACACCGGCTACACCGTGCCGCCGTACTACGACTCCCTCATCGCCAAGGTCATCGCCTGGGGCGAAGACCGCCCGTCGGCGGTGGCCCGCATGGCCACGGCCCTGGACGAACTGGTCATCGAGGGCATCAAGACCAACGTCCCCCTCCATCGCGATCTGATGCTGGACGCCGGCTTCCAGGGGGGTGGAACCAACATCCATTACCTGGAGAAGCTGCTGAAGGCGTAATGCCGGCACCCATGGCCTGGACCCAGATCAAATTCCAGGTGACGGCGGACCAGGCCGATGACCTGGTGGCGGCCCTCGAGGACCAGGGGGCCTTGTCCGTCACCCTGGCGGACGCCGGCGACGAACCCCAATACCAGTCGGATCCCCTGGCGGCCCCCTTGTGGCGGGCCACCTGGGTGAGCGGCCTGTTCGCCGCCGACACCGACCCCGCCGAAGTGGTGAATGACATCACCGCCGCATGGTCGGGCACCCTGCCCGAGCCGGTGGTGGAATTCCTGCCGGACCAGGAGTGGGAACTGGCGTGGAAGGACGGCTTCGAGGCCCTGGGTTTCGGCCGGCGCCTGTGGGTGGTGCCCCACTGGCTGGAGCCACCGCAGCCCGCAGCGGTAAACGTGCGCCTGGATCCGGGCCTGGCCTTCGGCACGGGCACCCACCCCACCACTGCCCTGTGTCTGGAATGGCTGGACGGTCAGGCCCTCGAGGGGGCCATGGTGGTGGACTACGGTTGCGGCTCGGGGATACTCGCCATCGCGGCCCTCAGGCTTGGGGCGGCCCGGGCCTGGGCCACGGATATCGACCCCCGGGCCATGGAGGCCACCGCCGACAATGCCCGCCAGAACGACGTCGGCCAGCGTATCCAGGTCATCCCTCCCGGGGAGATACCGGGCCGGGGGGCCGATGTGGTGCTGGCGAACATCCTCGCCGGGCCCCTGGTGGACCTCGCGCCCACCCTCGAAGGGCTGACGGGGCCGGCCGGAACGCTGCTGTTGTCGGGCCTGCTGGAGGAGCAGATGCGCGAGGTGGAGGCCGCCTACGCACCCTGGTTCGAGGCCACCTCCCGCGTGGTGCGTGACGGCTGGGCGCTGCTGGTGCTGGAGCGGCCGGGGCCGGGCCGGTGACCACCAAGTACACCCGTTGTCCCCACTGCCGCACGGTGTTCCGGCTGCATCTCGAGGAACTGCCCGCGGCGGGGGCGATGCGTTGCGGCAACTGTCTGAAGCCCTTCGCCGTGGACCACCACCTGATGGACGAACTGCCGGCCCCCGCCCCCATCGATACAGCGGCGGTGGATGGGGACGCCGAAGATGCGGTGAGCGTCGTGGAGGAGGCGCCGGCTCCACCCGAGCCGGCCGAGGCCCCCCCTGACCCGGAGGCCCTGCCACCCGGCCTGGTGGCCGACATGGCGGCCCATGAGGGGGCCGGGTCCGGCGGGCGGCGCGTCCTCGGCATGGTGCTGGCGGGCCTGTTGCTCGGTCTGCTGGCGGTCCAGGTCGCCCTCTTCCAACCGGCGGCGGTGGCGGAGGTGATGCCGCGGCTGGTGCCCCTGGTGGAGGGCCTGATGCCCCTGCGCCATGAGATCCTCGCCCTGGCACGCGAGGAAGATGCCCCGCCCTACCGCGACCCCTCCCGCATCGAGCTGTTGAGCCGTGACGTACGCAGCGATCCGACCATCGCCGATGCCCTGCTGGCGCGGGCCGTGATGGCCAACACCGCGCCCCTGCCCCAGCCCTTTCCCGCCATCGGCTTCACCCTGTTCGATGTCAACGGCGCCACCCTGGCCAGCCGCGAGTTCCGTCCCGAGGAGTATCTGGGGCGGCCACCACCTTCCGCCATGAGGCCCCATCAGCCTTATCAGTTCACCCTCAGCCTCCTGGCGCCGAAACTGGATGCGGTGAGTTTCGAGTTCACCTTTCATCGACATAAACGAGGCACTTCAAGTCGTTTCTGTGGACGCCGCGATGCCTTCCCGTGTCAACCCCTTTTCGCCGTCCGGGCCGGGGTTTATCATCGCCGCCATTCCAGGTTGCAAGACGGCTGAGGGGCGATGGGGCGGATCGGCCGTGCCTTCCCCCGAGGCCTTCCTTCTCCGATCGGGTGGTGTGAAAGGCGATGCAGATTGGCCCCTATCAGTTGGAAAACCCGGTCCTGCTGGCGCCCATGGCCGGTATTACCGACGGGCCTTTTCGCAGCCTGTGCCGGCATTTCGGCGCCGCCCTGGCGTTCTCGGAGATGGTGTCCGCCAATCCGCTGCTGCGTCACACCACCAAGAGCGTGAAACGCCGTGACTACCAGGGGGAGTCGGGCCTGCGGGCCGTTCAGCTGGTGGGGGCGGACCCCCGGGAGCTGGCGGAGGCGGCGCGTTTCAACGTGGATCAGGGTGCCGAGGTGGTGGATATCAACATGGGCTGTCCGGCCAGGAAGGTCTGCAACGTGCGGGCGGGTTCCGCCCTGCTGCAGGACGAGACCCTCGTGGGACGCATCCTCGATGCCGTGGTGGCGGCGGTGACGGTGCCCGTCACCCTCAAGATCCGTACCGGCTGGGACCCGGCCCATCGCAACGGCGTGGCCGTCGCCCGCCTCGCCGAGGCGGCAGGCATCCAGGCCCTGACGGTCCACGGCAGGACCCGGGCATGCCGGTTCAACGGGCCGGTGGAATATGACACCATGGCGGCCATCAAGAAGGCCGTTGGCATCCCGGTCATCGCCAATGGCGATATCGATTCCCCGGCCAAGGCGCGTCGGGTCCTCGAGGCGACGGGTGCCGACGCCGTGATGATCGGTCGCGGCGCCCAGGGCCGGCCCTGGATCTTCGGCCAGGTGGTGCGTTATCTGGAGACCGGCCGGCATCAGGCGCCCCCCAGCCCCGGGGACATACGGCAGGTGGTGCTACACCATCTGGATGCCCTGCACGATTTCTATGGTGAGGCCGTGGGGGTACGCATCGCACGCAAGCATCTGGCCTGGTATACAAGAGACCTCCCAGGGTCCACGGCCTTTCGGAAGCGGGTCAATGCAGAAGAATCCGCCACCGCACAACGATACCTGACGGATGCCTATTTGAGGGGCATCGCACGGGAGGGGGCAATGGCGGCATGACCTACCTGGTGAAAGGCGCGGAGAATACCGGCGAGGGCGGCGGTGGGCTCATGGTGGAACGGTCCACGGCCCATGAGCCCCTGAGGGAGTGTGTGAAGAACGCCCTGGAGCGTTATCTCGAGAACCTGCAGGGCCATCCCACCGGTGACCTCTTTGAACTGGTGATGACCGAGGTGGAAGGGCCGCTGCTGGAGACGGTGCTGCGCCATGCCAAGGGTAACCAGAGCCGGGCGGCCGAACTCCTCGGCATCAACCGCGGCACCCTGCGCAAGAAGCTGAAGCTCTACGACCTCCTGTAAGTTCCCCCGGGGGCGGGATATGAGACCCGCCTACCATCCATGCGAATAAGAAGGTAACCCATCCATGCCCATTCGGCGCGCCCTGGTCAGCGTATCTGACAAGACCGGCATCGTGGATCTGTGTCAGGGGCTGGCCGCACGGTCGGTGGAGATCCTGTCCACCGGCGGCACCGCCCGCCTGCTGCGGGACCACGGCATCGAAGTCACCGAGGTGGCCGACCATACCGGCTTTCCGGAGATGATGGACGGCCGGGTCAAGACCCTGCACCCCCGCATCCATGGCGGGATCCTCGGCCGGCGCGGTGAGGACGACGGCGTCATGGCCGACAACGGCATTCCCCCCATCGACCTGGTGGTGGTCAACCTCTACCCCTTCGAGGCGGTGACCGCCGCGGCCCAATGTACCCTGGCACAGGCCATCGAGAACGTGGATATCGGCGGTCCGGCCCTGTTGCGGGCGGCGGCCAAGAATCACGACGCCGTGACGGTGCTGGTGGACCCCGGGGATTATGGCGCCGTAAAGGAGGCCCTGGGGGCGGCGGCCGGTGAGGTCAGCCCGGAGGTGCGATTCAGCCTGGCGGTCAAGGCCTTCGAGCATACCGCCCGCTACGATGGCGCCATCGCCAACTGGCTGGGGCGGCGGGTGGCGGATGGCGGCGACGGGCCCGCGGCCTTCCCCCGTACCTTTACCATGCAGTTCGGCAAGGTGCAGGAGATGCGTTACGGCGAGAATCCCCATCAGCGCGCCGCCTTCTACGGCGAAGCCGGTGGCGACGGGGCCACCCTCGGCGCGGCCCGCCAGGTGCAGGGCAAGGCCCTGTCCTACAACAACATCGCCGACACCGATGCCGCCCTCGAATGCGTCAAGCAGTTCGAGGACGGGCCGGCCTGCGTCATCGTCAAGCACGCGAACCCCTGCGGTGTGGCCCTGGGGGCCCACCTGGAGGAGGCCTACGAGCGGGCCTACCAGACCGATCCCGAGTCCGCCTTCGGCGGCATCATCGCTTTCAATCGCCCCCTGGACGGCGCGACGGCGCAGGCCATCGTGGCACGCCAGTTCGTCGAGGTGATCATCGCCCCGGAGGCCTCCCCGGAAGCGCTGGAGGCCCTGGGCGCCAAGAAGAACGTGCGGTTGCTGGTGTGCGGTCCGTGGCCGGCGGGGGCCGGCGGTCCGCGGCTTGATTTCAAGCGTATCAACGGCGGGCTGCTGGTGCAGGATGCCGACCAGGACCTCTATCGGGAGATCCGGGTGGTGAGCGCCCGGTCCCCCTCCGACGCCGAAATGGCGGACCTGATGTTCAGCTGGCGGGTGGCCAAGTTCGTCAAGTCCAACGCCATCGTCTACGGCCGTGACGCCATGACCGTGGGGGTGGGAGCCGGCCAGATGAGCCGGGTCAACTCGGCCCGCATCGCCGTCACCAAGGCCCAGCAGGCGGGCCTCGAGGTGGCGGGCTCGGTGATGGCCTCCGACGCCTTCTTCCCCTTCCGCGACGGCATCGACCAGGCGGCCGCGGCGGGGGTGCGTGCCATCATCCAGCCGGGGGGCTCCATGCGTGACGATGAGGTCATCGGCGCGGCCGACGACCACGGCCTGGCCATGGTCTTCACCGGCATGCGCCACTTCCGCCACTGACCCGTTCTGCGTCAGGGCTGGGAGAGTAAAGGCATTTGTAACTACGAAAGACGCGAAAGGACGCGGAAAAAGCAGTGTAACTTTAATGATGAGCTTTCTCCCTGGTCCAGAGTTCGTTTGGACTCGGTGAACGCGATTACTTGGTAAGGGCCATTTCCGAACCCAACGCTGCCTGCTTTAATTTCGCGCTATTTCGCGTCTTTCGTAGTTTAAAAAATGCATGTGTTTCAAGGAGACGCCGTGAAGGTACTGGTGATCGGGGGGGGGGGTCGGGAGCACGCCCTGGCGTGGAGGCTGGCGCGCTCGCCCCGGGTGGACCATGTCTACGTGGCGCCCGGCAACGCCGGCACCGCCCGGGAGCCCGGTATCAGCAATGTGGCCATCGCCGCCGCGGACCTCGACGGCCTGGTGGCCTTCGCCCGCCGGGAGAACATGGGTCTCACGGTGGTGGGGCCCGAAGGGCCGTTGGTGGCGGGGGTGGTGGATCGTTTTCAGGCGGCGGGCCTGCCCTGCTTCGGCCCGGGCGCGACGGCCGCGGAGTTGGAGGGCTCCAAGGCCTATACCAAGGACTTCCTGGCCCGCTGGGGCATACCCACGGCGGCCTATGGGACGTTCACCGAGGCGGCGGCGGCGGAGGCCTACATCCATGAACGGGGTGCGCCCATCGTGGTCAAGGCCGACGGCCTGGCGGCGGGCAAGGGGGTGATCCTGGCGGCCACCGAGGCGGAGGCCGTCACGGCGGTGCGCGAGATGCTGGGGGGCGGGCGCTTCGGCGCCGCCGGGGCGCGTGTGGTCATCGAGGAATACCTCCAGGGTGAGGAGGCGAGCTTCATCTGCATGGTGGACGGCCGCCATGCCCTGGCAATGGCCTCCTCCCAGGACCACAAGGCCCGCGATGACGGTGACCGCGGCCCCAATACCGGCGGCATGGGGGCCTATTCCCCTGCTCCCGTGGTGACCCCGGCCCTGCATGACCGCATCATGTCCGAGGTCATCGAGCCCACGGTGCGTGGCATGGCGGCGGATGGCCGGCCCTATACCGGATTCCTGTACGCGGGGGTCATGGTGGCCCCCGACGGGACACCGCGGGTGCTGGAGTACAACTGCCGCTTCGGCGATCCCGAGACCCAGCCCATCATGATGCGCCTGGAGAGCGATCTGGCGGAACTGTGTCTGGCGGCCCTCGACGGCGGCCTTGCGGGCGCCCGGGCGCAGTGGGACCCACGCACCGCCCTGGGGGTGGTGATGGCGGCGGGAGGCTACCCGGACGACTACGAGAAGGGGTTGCCCATCTCGGGCCTCGACGAGGATTCGCCGGATGCCAAGGTGTTCCATGCCGGCACCCGGGACGGGGACGGGGGGGTGGTGACCGCCGGGGGGCGGGTGCTGTGCGTGTGCGCCCTCGGCGATACGGTGGCCGCGGCCCAGGCCGCCGCCTACCGGCGCGTGGAGGGCATCCAATGGCGGGACGCCTATTGGCGCCGCGACATCGGCCACCGCGCCATCGCCCGCGAACGCGGCTGAGGTCCGGAGTGGCGAGGCACATTTTTTTTAACCACGAAATACGCGAAAGAACGCGAAATTGGAAGCATTAGGGGACGGGGGACGGTTCCAGAACCCGAGGAATCGGGCGCCAGCCGGTCTGGGCGGGATAGTGGGTCAGGACCCTTTTATGAACTACGAAAGACGCTAAAGAACGCGAAAAAGGCCTGAAGGAATTCTGTTGTTGTTGAAAGGAAAGTAACGCCACAGCCACGTAGGGCAGGTCAAGCGGTGCGCCCTGCCGGCCAGGTGCCGGGGCGATGCCTTCCCCTCCGCAACGGCGGAACCGCTACGCTTGTTCCGCCTACGTAGCTGATTAACAACGCCCGATCGGCGGAGATCGAGAGGTCAGCGGTGTAGGCTGGGTAGAGCCTAGCGAAACCCAGCAGGCAGACGAAACCCGCTCACTCGCATCGCTGGGATTTCGCTGCGCTCCATCCCAGCCTACCCTGGTTCAGGGCTCGGCCTGGCCACTCCCGCTGTAGAGGCTACACGCCCCTTGTCCACCTCTTCCCTTTTCGTGTTCTTTCGCGTATTTCGTGGTTGCAAAGGCTTTTCCCCCGCCCGTCAGGGCCGCCAGGAGAGGAAGTTGGCCATCATCCGCAATCCCGCCTGTTGGCTCTTCTCCGGGTGAAACTGGACGGCGAACAGGTTGTCCCGGGCTATGGCGCAGACGAAGTCCGTGCCATAGCGGGTGGTGCCGGCGATGACATGCGGGTCCGCCGGCACCACACGGAAGCTGTGGACGAAGTAGAAGCGCTCACCGTCGGCAATCTCCGACCACATGGGATGGGTGCCCCGCTGGTTCACCTGGTTCCAGCCCATGTGGGGGATCTTGAGGCGTTCGCCGGTGTCCTCGTCCCGCTCGGGCAGCCGCTTCACGCCCCCTTCCAGCAGGCCGAGTCCGGGCGTGCCGGGGGACTCGTCACTTCCTTCCATCAGGCCCTGGAGCCCCATGCAGATGCCGAAGAAGGGCTTGCTGACCGCGGCCTCCAGAATGGCCTCGTGTAGTCCGCGGGCGTTGAGTTCCACCATGCAGTCCCGCATCGCACCCTGGCCGGGAAACACGATGCGGGTGGCCGCTGCCACATCCCGGGGCTCGCTGGATATTACGATACGCTGTGCGGGCAGCGCCACGTGCTCCAGGGCCTTGGCCACGGACCGCAGGTTGCCCATGCTGTAATCGATGACGACGACGGTTTCCATGAGGGCGTATCCGTAGCTGACGAGGTAAGGGGTGGTGCGCGGGGCCTACAACATGCCTTTGGTGGAGGGCACAGTATCGCCGCCGCTGCTGTCCCGGGCCGCCGCCATGCGCAGGGCCCGCCCCAGCGCCTTGAACAGCGTCTCCGCCACGTGATGGGCGTTGTCGCCGCGCAGATTGTCCACGTGAAGGGTGCACTTGGCGTGGTTGACGAAGCCCTGGAGGAATTCCTTGAACAGGTCCACGTCGAAATCGCCGATGCGGGCGCGGGGGAAATGCACTCCGTAGACGAGCCCCGGGCGACCGGAGAAATCCACCACCACCCGGGTCAGGGCCTCGTCCAGAGGCACGTAGGCGTGACCGTAGCGGACGATGCCCTTCTTGTCGCCGAGGGCGTCGGCCATGGCCTGGCCCAGTGCGATGCCGATATCCTCCACGGTGTGATGGTGATCGATGTGGAGATCCCCCTCGGCCCTGATGCGGATGTCCATGTGGCCGTGGCGTGCCACCTGGTCCAGCATGTGCTCGAGAAACGGGATACCCGTATCGAAACGCCCGCTGCCGCCGCCATCCACATGGATCTCGGCCTCGATGCGGGTTTCCAGGGTGTCACGCTTGACGATGGCGGTTCTTGCTGACATGGGATCTGAGGTCTCGACTTCGGGGGACCAAGGATAACCCCGCGGTTCCGTGTTTGGCGACCGTCATCGCGGCCGGCGGCCGGCCAAGCCCCGTCATCCTGGCTTGATCTACGTTTATTGATCTAAGTCAACAAAGCTGCTCCAATCCCACAGTGCTCTTCGATCGAGAGGCGTCCCCCCATTCCCATGCTTGATATCACCAGCATCAAGATTGCCTGCTCCGAATGCAGCCTGAGCCGCCTGTGTCTGCCCATGAGTCTGGAGGAACAGGAGATCAGCCGCCTTGATGCCGTCCTCAAGCGCCCCCGACCCCTGAAGCGGGGAGAGGACCTGTTCCAGGCGGGGGACGCCTTCCACTCCCTCTACGTGATACGCGCGGGAACGGTCAAGACCTTCACCCCCTGCGAGGATGGCTCGGAGCAGGTCATCGGCTTCCACCTGCCCGGCGAGCTGGTGGGGCTCGATGCCATCGAACAGGAGCGTCACATGTGCTCCGCCAGGGTCCTGGAGACCTCCAGCGTCTGCGAACTGCCCTTCGACCGCTTGCAGGAACTGGCCCTCGAGATCCCGAGCCTGCAGAAACACTTCTTCCGCTTGTTGAGCCAGGAGCTCGCCAAGGATGAGACCATGCTGCTGTTGCTGGGCAAGGCCACGGCGGAAGAGCGCCTGGCCACCTTTCTGATCAATGTGGCCAAGCGGTTCCGGGCCCGTGGGTACTCCGACAAGGAGTTCAATCTCAGCATGTCGCGCCACGACATCGGCAACTATCTCGGCCTGGCGGTGGAGACCATCAGTCGCATGTTTTCCCGCCTTCAGGACGAAGGCGTCATTAGCGTGCATAGAAAAAATATCGTAATCAATGACCTGGAGCGTCTGGCGGCGATGGCCCACCGCAGCGCCCGCTGTGGTTCCGACGACGAATGACGCATCCGCTTAGGGGAGCGCTGATTTATTCCGCGCTTCCCGTGCGGTCCATGGATGGGCCGCCGCATCAATCACGTAAGTGATTGAAATGCGTGAGCCGGGCCCGGGCATGTACCGGGCCCGGCGTGGCTGATTTAATCCTGGATGGATTAAATCAGCCTTTCCTTAGGGTCCCATAGCAAACTCTTATCGCCGCCTTGGTCCGAGGTTGACTCAGGTCAATTAACAAAACTTAAGATTCGTTCACAATCCGTTGCCCTGTAATGTCCCGGTCTCATGGACGCCGTGTCTGGACGGTCACGGCGGAGGCTTGTGCAGGCCCCCCCTGTTGCCTTAGGTCTTTTCTGTTAGGAGTAGTCTATGGACGCCCAGCCCACTTATAACGATACCGTGGTCCGACAGTTCACCATCATGACGGTGGTGTGGGGTATTGTCGGCATGCTCGTCGGGGTGATTATCGCCGCCCAGATGATCTGGCCGGCCCTCAACTTCGAAACCGCCTGGCTGACCTTCGGGCGCCTGCGTCCGCTCCATACCAACGCCGTCATCTTCGCCTTCGGCGGCTCCGTCCTCTTCGCCGCCTCCTATTACATCGTCCAGCGCACCTGTCAGGCGCCGCTCTTCGGCGGGCCCCTCATCGCCTTCACCTTCTGGGGCTGGCAACTGGTCATCGTGCTGGCGGCCATCACCCTGCCCCTGGGTCTCACCTCGAGCAAGGAATACGCCGAGCTGGAATGGCCCATCGATATCCTCATCACCCTGGTGTGGGTGTCCTACGCCATCGTCTTCTTCGGCACCATCGTCAAGCGCCGGCAGAAGCATATCTACGTGGCCAACTGGTTCTTCGGGGCCTACATCATCACCATCGCGGTGCTGCACATCGGCAACAGTGCCGCCCTGCCGGTGAGCATGACCAAGTCCTACTCCGCCTATCCCGGGGCCATCGATGCCATGGTGCAATGGTGGTACGGCCACAACGCCGTGGGCTTCTTTCTCACCGCGGCCTTTCTGGGCATCATGTATTACGTGATCCCCAAGCAGGCCGGCCGGCCGGTGTTCTCCTACCGCCTGTCGGTGGTGCACTTCTGGGCCCTGGTGTCCATCTACATGTGGGCCGGCCCCCACCACCTGCTCTATACCTCCCTGCCCAACTGGACCCAGTCCATCGGCATGGTGTTCTCCCTCATCCTGCTGGCGCCCTCCTGGGGCGGCATGATCAACGGCATCATGACCCTCTCCGGGGCCTGGCATAAGCTGCGCACCGACCCCGTGCTGCGCTTCCTCATCGTCTCCCTGTCCTTCTACGGCATGTCCACCTTCGAGGGGCCCATGATGTCCGTCAAGACGGTGAACGCCCTGTCCCATTACACCGACTGGACCATCGGTCACGTCCACTCGGGAGCCCTCGGCTGGGTCGGCCTCATCACCATCGGCACCGTGTACGCCCTGCTGCCGCGCCTCTTCGGCAAGCCTCAGATGTACAGCAACAAGCTGGTGGAGGTGCACTTCTGGATGGCCACCATCGGCGTCGTGCTCTACATCGCCTCCATGTGGATCGCCGGCATCATGCAGGGCCTGATGTGGCGCGCCGTGAACGACGACGGCACCCTCA
Organism: Thiotrichales bacterium; assembly: GCA_011389995.1. Classification (GTDB taxonomy): domain Bacteria; phylum Pseudomonadota; class Gammaproteobacteria; order JAABTG01; family JAABTG01; genus JAABTG01. The sequence goes on along the minus strand of JAABTG010000070.1, from coordinate 9,175 downwards.
CCTACAGCTTCGTGCAGAGCCTGGAGGCCATGTATCCCTTCTACACCGTGCGCCTGCTCGGGGGGGTGCTGTACCTGTCCGGCATGTTCGTCATGGCCTACAACGTCTGGAAAACCGTGGCCGGCGTGAAGCCTTCGCCGGTGCCGGTGCCCCAGGCCGCCTGATCATCAAGCAAGGAGAATCGCCATGACCCATGAAGTCGTCGAAAAGAATGTCGGCCTGCTCATCGTGTTGACCCTGCTGGTGATCAGCGTGGCCGGACTGGTGCAGATCGTGCCCCTGTATTTCGTCCACGCGGTGCAGGAGGAGCACGGCTCCGCCACCAAGCCCCTCCCGGGGCTGGAACCCTTCACCGCGTTGCAACTGGAGGGCCGGGACGTCTACATCCGGGAGGGTTGCAACAACTGCCATTCCCAGCAGATCCGGCCCTTCCGGGCGGAGACCGAGCGCTATGGCCATTACTCGGTGATCGGTGAGTCCGCCTACAACCACCCCTTCCTGTGGGGCTCCAAGCGCACCGGTCCGGATCTGGCCCGCGTGGGCGGGCGCTACAGTGACGACTGGCATCGGGTCCACCTCATCAATCCGCGGGACGTGGTTCCGGAGTCCAACATGCCCGCCTATCCCTGGCTGGCCGAGAACGTCATCGACGAGACCATGACGCCGCGCAAGCTCAGGGCGATGCAGACCCTGGGCGTGCCCTACACCGAAGACGACGTCGCCGGAGCGGCGGATGCCGTCAAGGGCAAGACGGAGATGGACGCCATGGTGGCGTATCTGCAGGTCCTCGGTACCTACCTCGACAAGTAAGGTCGCTCCATGGATATCCCATTGTTGTGGGGAATCATCACCCTCCTGCTGACCGTGGCCTTCGTGATCCTGGTGATCTGGGCATGGAGCGGTAAACCCAAGAAGGGGTTCGAGGAGGCTGCCAACCTGCCGTTTGCCGATGAGGCAGAACAGCGTAACGATGAAACGCGCCCGGAAAATAAGGAGACGAAGCCATGAGTGACGGCTTGAGTTGGTATATCGCCATCGTGACCACCATCAATATCCTGGCTATGGTGTGGCTGATCTGGTGGAGCGCCAAGGGCACCTACGAGCAATCCGGTGATGACACCGGCCACGTCTGGGACGAAGACCTCAAGGAGAACAACAATCCCCTGCCGCGATGGTGGCTGTGGCTGTTCTACGGCACCATCATCTTCGCCTTCATCTACTTCGCCCTCTACGGTGGTCTGGGCAAGATCCAGGGTGCGTTGGGCTGGAGCCAGGAGAAGCAGTGGGAGGAGGAGGTGGCCGAGGCAAAGGAGAAATACGGCCCCATCTTCGCCCACTACGCGAGCATGGACCTGGAGGCCCTGGCCCAGGATCCCGGGGGCCGGGAGATCGGTCAGCGCCTGTACCTCAATAACTGCGCCGTCTGTCATGGCTCCGACGCCCGCGGTGCCCGGGGTTTCCCGAATCTCGCCGACGACGCCTGGCTCTATGGTTCCGAACCCCAGAACGTCAAGACCTCCATCCTCAATGGCCGTCAGGGCATGATGCCCGCCGGCCTGGTTACCGGCGAGGGGGTGGACCAGGTGGTGGCTTACGTGCTGAGCCTCAGCGGTCGCGACAGCGGGGCATCCGAGAAGGAGTTGGCCCGGGGCAAGGCCAAGTACGCGGCGTGCGCCGGCTGTCACGGCGCCGAGGGCAAGGGCAACACGGCCCTCGGTGCCCCGGACCTGACGGACGGCGTGTGGCTCTACGGCGGCTCGCCGGGGGCCATCCGCAAGTCCATCGTCGAGGGTCGCAACGGCGTCATGCCAGCCTTCCAGGACACCCTCGGGGAAGACAAGGTCCACGTGGTCACGGGTTACATCCTGGGGCTGTCCAGGAAGTAGGGCAGGCGCCCGTGGCGGGCCGCGCCGTGGGTCGATCCCGCGGCGTGGTTCCGCTGCCAATCGTCCTCATGCCGATCGCCGGAGAATAATATGAAAGTACTGGAATTGTTGCTGGGAAGCTTCATCGGTCAGATCTCCCTGTTCGTCATCGTGTTCATGCTGGGCATGGCCGCGTGGTTCATCATCTTCTTTCTCAAGAAGTCCAAATAAGTGGCCCCGCAGGACTCCCCCGACCCCCGGCCCATTCCCAGGATCCAGATGGTCATAGCGGTGCTGTGGCCCGGTTTCCTGGTGGCCGGGGTGGCGACGGTGCTGGTGTTCACCCTCATCGACCCGGTGGAGGTGATGGAATGCATGGGCTGGAGCGGGCTGGACCGTCTCGGCCTCTATTCCATCGGGTTCTTCTTCTTCTGGGTCCTCTCCTCCGGTTCCAGCGCGGCCACCTGTTATTTCCAGAAACCCTGTGGCGCGGTGAACCGCAAGCCGGCTGCGCGGTCCTAAACAGGCATCATGTCCACCAAAGACTCACGGCCCCATATCAAGGCCGTAGACGACCCGAGCGACGCCGCCGCTCAGGTCTTCTATCAGAAGCGCGAGAAGATCTACGTCCGGGAGGTCCACGGCCTGTTCGCCCTGCTGCGGGTGGCGGCGGTGGTGGTGCTGCTCGGCCTCTATTACGGGCTGCCGTGGCTGCAGTGGGACGGCAGACAGGCCCTGTTGTTCGACCTGCCGGCGCGCAAGTTCTATATCTTCGACCTGGTGCTGTGGCCCCAGGACTTCTTCTATCTCGCGGTGTTGTTGATCATCGCGGCCCTGTCCCTGTTCTTCTTTACCGCCCTGGCGGGCCGCCTGTGGTGTGGCTACGCCTGCCCCCAGACGGTGTGGACAGAGATCTTCATGTGGATCGAGCGCAAGATCGAGGGCGATCGCCCCAAGCAGATGAAGCTCGACAAGCTGCCGTGGAATCGTGAGAAGGTACTCAAGAAGGGCGGCAAGCATCTCGCCTGGCTGGCCCTGGCGGGGTGGACCGGCTTCACCTTCGTGGGCTACTTCACGCCCATCATCGAACTGGGCGACCGTCTGCTCGCGTTCGAGCTGGGGCCGTGGGAGACCTTCTGGATCATCTTCTACGGCTTTGCCACCTACGGCAATGCCGGCTGGATGCGGGAGCAGGTATGTCTCTACATGTGTCCCTATGCGCGCTTCCAGAGCGCCATGTTCGATGACAATACCCTCATCATCTCCTACGACGAGAACCGCGGGGAGCCCCGGGGCTCCCGCAAGAAGGGCGCCGATCCCGATACCCTGGGTCTGGGGGATTGCATCGATTGCACCATGTGCGTCCAGGTATGCCCCACGGGCATCGATATCCGTGACGGCCTGCAGTACGAGTGCATCGGCTGCGCCGCCTGTATCGATGTCTGTGATGACGTCATGGACAGGATGGGTTATCCCAAGGGGCTCATCAGGTACACCACGGAAAAGGCGCTGCAGGGGGAGTCCACCCGGGTGTTACGACCCCGGGTGCTCATCTACGCCGCGCTGCTCCTGGTGGTCTCCGCGGGGCTGGTCTACAGCATCAGCCAGCGTACGCCCCTGGAACTGGATATCATCCGCGACCGCACGGGTCTCTACCGCGAGACCTCCCAGGGCTTGGTGGAAAATGTCTATACCCTCAAGATCGTCAATATGGACGAGGAGGCCCATGTCTACCGGCTGTCGGTGGAAGGCCTCGAGGGCTTGGAGGTAAATAACGTGGAAACAGATATCCGGGTCCCCGGGGGCGAGGTCTACACCCTGCCCATGAGCCTGGCCGTCGATCCGGTGGTCCTGGATCAGGCGTCCAACACCGTCTATTTCACCCTGCAGGCCGTGGACGACCCGTCCATCGTGGTGGTGCAGAAGGGGCGCTTCGTGGGGCCGGTGGGACCATGAGCTTCCAGCGTCCCCGTCGCGGCTGGAGCCAGCAGCCCGATGCCTTGGACGATCGTCCATGGTACCGGCAGATGTGGCCGTGGGTCCTCATCGCCCTGCCCCTGGCCTCCGTGGTGGCCAGTTTCACCACCCTCTACATCGCCATGCAGGACCCGGACGGGCTGGTGAAGGACGACTACTATGACACCGGGGTGGCCATCCAGGCGCGCTCCGAACGCATGATGACGGCCCGCCAGATGGGCCTCGCGGGGGAACTCGTGCTGGCCCCCGGCGGCGGTGAACTCACCTTCCGTTTCGAAGACAACGTGCCGGCCGATGTGCAGGCTCTGACCATTGCACTGCGCCACGCCACGCGCGCCCAGTACGACACCGACCTCACCCTTACGGCCAGGGGCGATGGTTACACCGGCGTGCTCCAGGAGCCCCTGGCGCCGGGCAACTGGAACATCAACATCGACCCGCCGGACAAGGCCTGGCGCATCCGCGGTCGCGGCTTCGTGTCCCAGGAGCCCCAATCCACCCTGAGGGTCGAGCTCACCCCCTGACGGGATGTCTCCCATCCCGCCGTAGCATCGCCTGGGCACCCCCTGTCCGGACATGTCCTGCCACACCGTCATGCCGGGCTTGACCCGGCATGACGGGGGGCGGGCAACCCGGGGGTCGTATCGCCGGGGCGCTTTCGTATGGTCCCTTTGCCACCGATACTGCACCGCTACCGAGGGTCCTTCCTTCGCAAACAGGCCTATGAAACAGGCCTATGTCCGGGAACCCTCGGGCAGGCCCTGGCGCCGGCGCAACCAGTCGAAGTCCCGGGGATGGACATACTGGATGATCACCTCGCCCTCCGGTTCCACCAGTACGTCGGTACCCAGGGTGGGATAGAGCAGATGGCGGGAGCCGTCTGCGGTGGTGACACGCTCGGCGGGCTCGCCGAAGCGGGCGGTCAGGGTCTCCTCCGTCACCGTCGCCTGGGGCGAGAAGCTCACCACCCGGATGGTCTCCTCCAGCAGCACGTCGCTGAAAGCGGCATCCAGTTCGTGGCGCCGGCCGCCGCTGGGCTGGGGCAGGTAGTTGGGGCTGGCCCGCTTGAGGGCCGCCAGGGTTTCCGGACCCAGATCCAGGGAGAGGAAGAGGCTCCCCGCGATGCCGCCCACCCGCACCGAGCCGTAGTGGGCCTCCACCGTGAGTTCCCCCGCGGGCGACTCGAACAGGGCGGCCTCCACACGGCGGCCGAAGCGCCTCAGGGCCTCGCCCATGGTGCTCTCGCCGGGGCGCAGGCCCAGGGCCTCGATACCCCCGCCGGCCAGCCGCTCCACCTCCCAGGGTGGGGGTTCTTCCGGAGCCCTGCCGCAACCCGCCAGCAGCAGGACCGCCAGCAGAAGGTGTGTGACCAGCAGCCATGAGCGTCGCATGGGGCGTTTCATGGGGCCTGCAGCCAGAAGGTCACCGGGCCGTCGTTCACCAGCGCCACCTGCATGTCGGCGCCGAAGCGCCCCGCGGCCGGCGGGATACCCAGGCCGTCACAGGCGGCGCAGAAGGAGTCGAACAGGCGCACCCCCTGCTCCGGCCCCGCGGCCGGCGTGAAACTGGGCCGCGTGCCCTTGCGGGTATCGGCGGCCAGGGTGAACTGAGGCACCGCCAGCAGTTCCCCGCCTGCCCCCCTGAGGTCGACATTCATGCGCCCGGCGGCGTCCGGGAAGACGCGGTAGCCCGCCACCCGCTGCGCCAGGCGCCATGCCGTATCGTCGCTGTCACCGCGCTCCACCCCGATGAACACCAGCAGCCCCCGGCCGATGGTGGCGATGGGCGCCCCGTCCACCTCCACCCGGGCCGAATTCACCCGTTGCAGCAGGGCCATCACTTCATCAGCCCCGGGAGGCGCGCTTGCGCTCGTGTTCCTTGAGGTGCTTCTTGCGCAGGCGGATGGCCTTCGGCGTCACCTCCACCAGCTCATCGTCGTCGATGAACTCGAGGGCCTGCTCCAGGGTCATCTTGAAGGCGGGGGTGAGGAGGATGTTCTCGTCCGTGCCCGCGGCGCGGACATTGGTGAGCTGCTTGGCCTTCAGGGGGTTGACGGTAAGGTCGTTCTCGCGCTTGTGCTGGCCCACCACCATGCCCTCGTAGACCTCATCTCCCGGGGCCACGAACAGGCGGCCCCGCTCCTGCAGGTTGAACAGGGCGTAGCCCAGGGCCTTGCCGTCGCCATTGGCGATGAGCACGCCGTTGGAACGGCGCCCGAAGTCCCCCGTCTTGGCGGGGCCGTAGTGGTCGAATACGCTGTACAGCAGACCGGTGCCCGAGGTGGCGGACAGGAACTCGGTGCGGAAGCCGATGAGGCCGCGGGCCGGGATGATGAAGTCCAGGCGCACGCGGCCGCGGCCGTCGGGAACCATGTCTTTCAGATCGGCACCCCGCGACCCCAGATGCTCCATCACCGCGCCCTGGTGCTGATCCTCCACGTCCACCGAGACCTGCTCGAAGGGCTCGTGGGCCACGCCATCCACCTCCCGCACGATCACCTCGGGTCTGGACACCCCCAGCTCGTAGCCCTCGCGGCGCATGTTCTCGATGAGGATTCCGAGGTGCAACTCCCCCCGGCCCGATACCCGGAAGCGGTCCGGGTCGTCCGTGTCCTCCACCCGCAGGGCCACGTTGTGCAGCAGCTCCCGGGACAGCCGCTCCCGCACCTGGCGGGAGGTGACGTACTTGCCTTCGCGGCCGGCGAAGGGAGAATCGTTCACCTGGAAGGTCATGCTCACGGTGGGTTCATCCACCGTCAGGGGTGGCAGCGCCTCCTCGTGGCCCGGCTCGCACAGGGTGTCCGAGATATGGAGGTCCTCGATGCCGGCGAAGGCGATGATATCCCCCGCCGCCGCCTCCTGGACCTCGACGCGCTCCAGCCCCTTGAAGCCATAGATCTTGGACACCCGGCCGCTGTGCCGGGTACCGTCCCGGCGCAGCACCGCCACCGGGGCGTTGCGCACCAGCCGGCCCCGGGAGATGCGCGCGATGCCGATGACCCCGACGTAGCTGTTGTAATCCAGGGAGCTCACCTGGAACTGCAGGGTGCCCTCCAGGGACACTGGCGGCGTCGGCACCTGGTCGACGATGACCTCGAACAGGGGGGCCATGTCCCCTTCGCGCACCGCCGGGTCCACGCCGGCATAGCCCTGGAGCGCGGAACAGTAGACCACCGAGAAGTCGAGCTGCTGGTCGTCGGCCCCCAGGCGGTCGAACAAGTCGAAGGTCTGATTCAGCACCCAGTCGGGGCGCGCGCTGGGGCGATCCACTTTGTTGATCACCACGATGGGGCGGAAGCCCTTCTCCAGGGCCTTCTGGGTGACGAAGCGGGTCTGGGGCATGGGGCCGTCCACGGCATCCACCAGCAACAGCACGGAATCCACCATGGAAAGCACGCGCTCCACCTCGCCGCCGAAGTCGGCGTGGCCGGGGGTGTCCACAATGTTGATGCGGAACTCGCCCCAGTTGACGGCGGTGTTCTTGGACAGGATGGTGATGCCCCGTTCCCGCTCGAGGTCATTGGAGTCCATCATCCGCTCCACCTGTTCCCCCCGTTCGCTTAGGGAACCCGACTGGCGCAGCAGCTGGTCCACGAGGGTGGTCTTGCCATGGTCCACGTGGGCGATGATGGCGACGTTGCGAAGATTGGCTGACATGTTATGGGTTCCTTAAAGAGCGCGGGATTATAGACGTTCTAACTACGAAATACGCGAAAATGCGCTAAGGAAGCGCTGATTTACTCAGCGCTTTCCCTAACGGACATGGCGCGAGGCCACCCCGAAGGATGAAAGGGGCGCCATGTCCGTCCCTCACCCCGGCCCTCTCCCAGGGGGAGAGGGAGTCCACAGGTGTCGCTGCGCGACTTTCACGTTAAAGAAAAGCGGCATATAGGATGTTTTGAAGTGAGGGCAATGCCGCTGTCGCAGTCCGTGTCGCGGCATTAGGGATCGAGCCGGTTCCGGCACGCGGGAGGCCAGCCGATTCGCCGCAGTGATGCCCATTGGCGGTCCCGGTCCAGAACAACCCGCCAACGGTAATCTCTCCTGATCTCCTATCTTTTCGCGCCTTTCGCGTCTTTCGTAGTTCAAATTCTTCTCAGCTGCGGCGGGGTCCATGCCCCGGCGCCTGACCGGCAGGTCCGCTCCGCTTGACCTGCCCTACGGATTGCTTCTCTTTCGATTCTTTCGCGTCTTTCGCAGTTCAAATCTTTCTAAGCGGGGTCGGGGTCCATGCCCCGGCGCCTGACCGGCAGGTCCGCTCCGCTTGACCCGCCCTACGGATTGCTTCTCTTTCGATTCTTTCGCGTCTTTCGTGGTTCAAATCTTTTCGGTTTGGCCTCCGCGCGGCGCTTCCTTACACTCGCGCCATGGTCGATTTCGCCACCCCCCCCAAATCCATCCTCCGGCCCGTGGGCCGGGCCATCGCCCGCCACGGCATGATCCGTCAGGGCGACCGGGTGATGCTCGGCCTGTCGGGCGGCAAGGACTCCCTGTCCCTGCTCCAGGTATTGGCCCATCTCCAGCGTCATGCGCCCGTCTCCTTCGAGCTCGCCGCCATCACCGTGGATCCCCAGATCGAGGGCTTCGACCCTTCCGTGCTCGAGCCCTATCTGCGGGACCTCGGCGTGCCCTATTACTACGAGCGGGAAGACATGGAGGGGCTGGCCGGGCGCAGCATGAAGAACGACTCCTTCTGCAGCTTTTGCGCGCGTTTCAAGCGCGGCATCATGTACCGGGCGATGCGCGAGACGGGCTACGGCGTGCTGGCCCTCGGCCAGCACCTGGATGACCTGGCCGAGAGCTTCCTCATGTCGGCCTTCCATGAGGGGCGCCTGAACACCATGAAGGCCCACTACAGGGTGGACGCCGGCGACATCCGCGTGATCCGTCCCCTGGTGGCGGTGCGCGAACGTCAACTGCGGGATTTCGCCCATGCGGCGGGGTTGCCCGTGGTCCAGGACAGTTGCCCGGCATGTTTTACCCGACCCACCCAGCGTGCCCACATGAAGGACCTGCTGGCGGCGGAGGAGGCACGCAACCCCCACCTGTTCAAGACCCTGTTGCGGGCCATGGAGCCCCTGGTGGCGAGGGACGGGCGCGCCCCCTTGACGCCGACGATTCCGGATTGACCGGCCGCCGGAGTGGTTATATGTTGCCGCCTCCCATGGGGCATGAATTTTAGTTGGAAGCAGTCCAACCACGGAATACACGAAATACCGCAAAACATGAAGGCCCCCTGGCGCATCGACGGCGCATAGAGCGGAACAAGCACGGCGTTTCCGTCGTCCTGGCCGTGGCGGTACCTCTACGGTGCCCGGCCGGCAGGTCCGCCGG
>JAABTG010000069.1 GCA_011389995.1 Thiotrichales bacterium | reverse complement strand
GTGTTCCAGCGGCCGAAGCGCCCGGGGGAGCGCTTGAGCTCCACCACCGCCACGCCGTGGGCATGCTGGGAGGCCCGAACCTCGTCGAGGGTGTCCGGTACATTCTTTCGGATCACGTGGGAGTTTCTGCCGAACTCGTGGTTCAGGCACAACACACCGTGGAAATTGCCCGGGCCGATGCCGAGGCGACGGTCGTTCCACGGGTTCATGTCGTTACCGTCGTCCCAGCCGTAACGGGACCGACGGGGGTTGCGGATGGGGAAGAACCACATGCCGTCGTGGCCGATGCCGATCTGTTGGGTCTGGGCCTCGGGGTCCACCGGCAGCTGGAAGCCCGGACCGCCGGGCTCGATGGGGTCGCCCCAGGGCAGGATGACGTCGAAATCGTATTCGACGGCGATATTCGCATCGATGCCGCCGCCGTCGGCCACTGGCACGGGGGTGAAGCCCATGAGTTCGCCACCGCGCCGGCCCCGGCCCACGAAGGCCTCGGCCATACCCATGGGGCCGATGACGGCCAGGGTGGTGGCCGCGGCCACGCCGCCCTTCAGGACCCTGCGGCGGTCCAGATTGACCTTGAGCACGTCCTCAAAAGGACGGTTGCCCGAATTGTTGCTGATGCTGTCGTCGTCTTTCACCGTGTCGCCTCCACTGGCTGTATTCTGGGAAGGGGCAACCCTAGCGGCACCCCGTGACAGGAAGGTGAAGGGTTGATGATAGTTGGGGGAAAGGTAATCGCCCCCGGCATGACGAAAAGGGAGGGATGGCGGCTCGGGGTTGTCATGCCCCCCGGGACAGGGCCCGGCTGTGTACGACACCGGTGGGAACGCCGGGAGGAGCGCCTCAGGCGGTCTGGTAGTCGCCGTAGAGCTTGGCGTAGAGCCCGCCGCTCTCCATGAGTTCCCGGTGGCCACCCTGCTCGATGATGCGGCCGCTCTCGAACACGTAGACCCGATCCGCCTGTTTCACCGCCGACAGGCGGTGGGCCACGATGAGGGTGGTACGGCCTTCGAGGAAGCGGTGCAGGGCACCGTGCAGGCTGGCCTCGGTCTCCGTGTCCAGGGCCGAGGTGGCCTCATCGAGGATGACCACCCGGGGGTCGGACAGCACCATGCGGGCCACCGCGAGACGCTGACGCTGGCCGCCGGACAGGCGCACCCCCTGGCGCCCCACCACCGTATCCACACCCTCGGGCAGTTCCTCCATGAAGTCCCGTAACTGGGCCACCGCCAGGGCGTGGTGGAGGTCCTGGTCGGAGGCCTCCCGCCCCAGGGTGAGGTTGGCGCGGATGGTGTCGTTGAACAACGCGGGGTGCTGCAACACCACCGCCACGTTCTCACGCACCACGTCGAAGCCCACCCGTTCCACCGGCACGCCACCATAGTAGACCGTGCCCGAGCTGGTGGGGTAGAGGCCCACCAGCACCTGCACGAGGGTGGACTTGCCGCCCCCGCTCGCCCCCACCAGGGCCACCTTCTCGCCCGGCTGGATGCTGAGGGAAACGCCATCCAGCACCCGCGGTCCGCCGCCGTAGGAGAAGGTCACGTCGGCGACCTGGATGCCCACGGTGCGCCGATGGGCGAAGGGATTGGTGCGGCTGGTGTATACCGGCTCGGGTTCCAGGGTCAGCAGCTCGTTGATGCGGCCGAGGGCCGCCTTGGCGCCGTAGTAGGAATACTGCATGTTGAGCAACTCCTGCACCGGGCTCATCATGAACCACAGGTAGCCGAACACCGCCATCATCTGACCCACGGACAGGTCGGAGAGCACCACCATCAGCATGCTCACCGCCCGGAACACCTCGAAGCCCAGGAGGAATATCAGGAAGGACAGACGGTTGGCGGCGTCACTGCGCCATTGGAAGGCGCTGCCGTGGTCCCTCACCTCCCGGGCCATGTCCGCCACCCGGCCGAGATAATGGCGCTCGCGGTTGCTGGCGCGGATCTGCTGAATGGCGTCCAGGGCCTCCGTGAGGGATTCCTGGAACACCTCGAAGGCCTTGTTCTCCCGCTTCTTGAGCTCCTTGACCCGCCCGCCCAGCACCACCGTGAAATAGATCACCAGGGGGTTCATGAACAGGATGAACAGGGCCAGGGGCCAATGGATCCACAGCAGCACCACGGCGGTGCCGATGATGGTGAGCACGGCGATGAGCACCTTGCCGATGGTGGTGCCCAGGAACTCGTCCACCGACTCGATATCGGTGACGAAGTGGGAGCTCACGCGACCGCTGCCCATGGTCTCGTAGGAGGCCAGGGAGACCCTTTCCATGTGCTGCAGCAACTCCCGGCGCAGACGGTAGGTCACGTCCTTGGCGATGATGGTGAACTCCCGGGTCTGCCAAACCGCCAGCATGGTGGAGCCGAAACGCAGGCCCATGGTCACCACCATGACGGTAAAAATATAGAGGATCGGCCCGTGGAGCCCCGCCGGGAAGACGGCCTGGATGGCGCCCACGATGGCCCCCGGCTGGTCCAGCAGCACCTCGTCCACCATCAGGGGCATGAGCAGGGGCATGGGGATGGACAGGGCCGCGGAGATGATGGCGATGATGTGGGCGAACACCAGTTCCCGCCGGTGCTGCAGGACCCCCTGCATGAGGTAGTTCCAGTCGTACCGGCCGTCGCCGGACGTGTCCGGCTCCTGATCAGCCATGGGCGGATCGGGCTTCGGGCCGTGGCGGCAGACGGATTCCGCGGCCTTTGCCGGGAGACGCGCCGGGCAGGCGCTGCAGCGACACTGTCGGCCCCGGGTGGCTCACGGCAGATGGAGGGTGAGAACCCCCCCGCCGAGCTCCCCGCCATTGACGAGTTCCATAGCCCCTCTGGAACCCCGGTGCTCATGACCCGCCATCACCCGGGAGGCGAAATAGAGACCGAGGCCGGTGCTCGAGTTGCGGAAGTCCATGGCGTGGCCCTCGAGCCCCGCCATCTCGATGACCGAGGGGGGAAAACCCTCGCCGTCGTCCTCCACCCGTATGGCCAGGCCCTTGCTCTCCGTGGTGGCGGACAGACGGACCCGCCGGCGGGCGTAACGCACGACATTGTTGAGGGCATTGCGCACCACGCCCATGAGCAGAGTCTCGTCGAACACCCACTCCAGTTCATGGTCACAGTCGATGTCCACGGTGAGGCCGCCGGTGGTGAACACGGACTCGAACTCGAAGAAGGCCTCGCGGAGGAAGTCGGCCACCATCACCTGACGCGGATTGACCGCGATTTCGCCTCGCCCCATGCGGTACAGGGCCAGCAACAACACCAGATGATTGTTCAACCGCCGGGCCTCGGCCTGCACCGGATGAAGTTCCTGCTGCATCACCGGCATGGTGGTTTCCACCCGTTGGGTAAAGCCGTCGATGGCGTTGATGAGCATCCCCAGGGAGTTCTTCATGTCGTGAATGGTGGAGGCCAGTATGGTCTCGAAGTCGGGCCCCTGCCGCTGGTCGTTCACGGCTCCCCCTTCACGGCCCGGCGGCCGCCAGTTCGTTCAGGCGTGCCCTGACCGAGCGGTACTTGGCGTTGTCGGGGTCCAGCCGGGCCACCCGTTCGAGGTAGCGCTCCGCCTCGGCGAGCAATCCCTGATCTACGCCCTTGTCCCGCATCTCGATCACCAGCACCTGGGCGGCGTTGAGGTTGACGACGCGATTGGCGGGCATACCCTCGGCCGCGTCCCGGAACAGGGCGATGGCCTCCCCGAGCCTGCCGGCGCGGGCCAGGTCCACCCCCTCGTTGTTGAGGCGGATGAGCTGGTCCTGGGCGGCATCCACCATGGCATCGCCGCGCTCCCCCAGCCCCGCCTCGGCGAACACCGTCTTGACCTCCGACAGCAGGGCCTCGTCCTCGTGATTGTTGCGCACCACGTCCTCGAGGAGACGGGCCGCAGCATCCGCCTTCCCTTCATCGAACAGCCGACGGGCCTCTTCCAGGGGCCGGCGCCGGGCATCGGCGGGTTCCTCTTCGGCCGGCCCCGCCGCCGCCAACACGGCCCGCGCCTCGTCCTCCCGTCCCATGGCCTGGAGTACCCCCCCCTCCATGCGGGCCGCCCGCCGCACCTCCTCGGTGCTCGCGCCGGCGCGGTGGATACGCTGCCCTTCCCGCAGGGCACTGAGGGCGCCGCTGTCGTCGCCGCCGGAATGCAGGGCCTCGGCGAGGCGCGTATGGTCCGCCAGGGAGCGGAAATACGAATTCCTGTTGAGCCGCACCACCGAACGGAAGGCCTTGCCCGCCAGCTCGTAGTCGGCGTTTGCGTAGGCCAGTTCCCCCAGTTCCTTCTGGCGATGCACCGACTTGGGCGACAGGGCCGTGGCCTGGGCCAGCACCTGCTGCGCCTCGCGGGCGTCGCCCCGGGCCTGCTTGACCCGGGCGAGCCAGTCGTAGGCCTCCATGGCGAGGCGATTCGCGTCCATCAGCCCGGTGAAGATGTCTTGGGCCTGCTCCAGGTCGCCCATGTGGAACAGGCAGACCCCGCGCCCCAGCCGCGCCCAGCGCAGTTCGCGCCCCGCCAGCACCTCCTCATAGAGCGCCAGGGCCTCGGCGTGGGCCCCCGACTCCACCAGCAGTTCCCCCTTGCGCTCCATGATGTCGAGGCCGTGCCGACCCGCGGTGGCCAACCGCTCATCGCAGCGGGCGATGGCATCCCGCAGATCGCCGCTGGCCGCGGCCTCCTCGATGGGGGCGAATTCGGCCTTGCGAGCCATGGCCCGGTCCAGACGCAGCTTCAGGGCGTTGCGATTGAAGGGCTTGATGATGTAGTCGTCAGGCTTGTGATCCACCGCCCCGAGCACCATGTCGATGCTGGTCTCGGCGGTGATCATGATGAACACCGACGACGGCTTGAGCAGCCTGCGGGCACGCGCCTCCTCCAGGATCTGCTGGCCATCCTTGGACTCCCCGAGATTGTAGTCGCACAGCACGGCGTCCATGGGAAACCGCATCATCTCCTTGATGGCATCCTCGCCGTTGGCGGCCAGCCTGATGTCCTTTGCCCCCATGGCCTCCAGCATCTGCCGGATGGCGCGCAGCATGTCATCGAAGTCCTCGACCACGAGAAAGCGCTTTTTCGTATAGTCATCGGGCATGGTCGAAGGAAGTCGTCCTGGAGGCGGCTGGTGTCCTGTCCGCAAGAATCATTCAATTCCCGCTGGTTGGGGTCACGCCGGGCGCGACTTCTCGAACCTGCTCGCGGGACAGGACCCTAGGATACCCATGATGGAACCCCGACGCAGCCGGGGCCCGTTATCAACGCCCGGATTCAATCAGGGCCTCCTTAACAGGAGAGACACGCCGCGGCCACGCCACCTCTCCCGCGACTGATGGAGCGGGGCCTTCACGGGGTCTCGTCCCGTCCGGCATAACGCCGGGTGGTGGCGGCGAGACGTTCGCCGAGGATGGCGCTGATATTCAGGTTGAGACGGGCCACCACGTTGGGAAAGTACTTGAGATCCTTGCGGATCTTATCGAAATCGAAGCGCAGCACGCTGACCGGGGTCAGGGCCCGGACGTCCGCGGTACGCTCCGTCTCCTGCACGAAACCGATCTCACCGAACACCTGTCCCGGCAGCAGCACCGTAAGGCGGCGTTGGGCATCGTCGCGGTGGTGCACCACCTCCACCTCTCCCGAGAGGATGAGGAACATGCTGCGCCCCACCGTCCCCTGGCGCACCAGCAGTTCACCGGCCTCGAACTCGTGGAGCTCGGAGATGAGGATGGCCTTGCGCATCTGATAACCGCTCATGCCCCGGAACAGCGGGCTCTTCTCCAACACCTCCCGCTGCATGGAGATGGCCAGGATCTGGTACAGGCCCACGAGGCGCACCCGGGCCATGATGATGGGCGTGATGAGGAGGTTGGCGAAGACGGCGAACAGCATGGTGGCCCCGGCGAGGGCCCCGAACTGGGCGATGACGGTAAATTCCGAGAACAGCAACACCCCGAAACCGAGGGCCAGGGCGATGCTGGTGGCCACCACGGGGGTGGCCTCCTCCCGCACCGTGGTGGCCACCGCCTCATCGTAGTCCGCGGTACGGCGGCACAGGTCGTTATAGCGTGAAAACAGGTGGATGGTGCCGTCGATGGCGATGCCGATGGCGATGACGGCCACCATGGCCGTGCCGGGATTGAGGGGGATGTCCAGCAGGCCCATGACCCCGAACATGAGGATAATGGGCACCACCGCCGGCACCAGGGCGATGATGCCGCCCTTGATGGAGGTGAACATGGCCGCCATGACCACGAAGATGGCACCCAGCAACACCCCCAGGGACTTTACCTGGGCCACCATGAGGGACTCGGCGGCGGCGTTGACCATGAGGTTCTCCCCCACCACGTGGGCCTCCATACCGGGGCCGGCGATGTCCCGGGCCACGGCCTTGAGTTCCTCGATATGGCGATTCAGGGTGCCGGAGTCGCTGACCTGATGGCGGACCACGATATTGGCGCGCCGGTAGTCGTGGCTCAGGTAGCTGCCCAGCTCCTGGCGATGGAAGAACAACAGGTACTGGGCCACCAGTTCCCGGCTGGCGGGGATGGTGGCGTAGGCCTCGTCGCCGCCATGGTAGGCGCGGTTGATCCTGGCCAGCAGATCCACCACGGAGGTGCTGCGGTCGAAGATCCCCTGCTGTTTCAGGAAGGCCTGGATCTCCGCCAGCCGTTCGAGATTGGCCGGTTCCAGGAAGGCCTTCTCGCGCCGCGATTCCAGCATGACGTAGAACACCTTGGTGCCCGCCAGGTCCTGCTGCAGGCGGCGGCTGTCGCTCACCAGGGCGCGGTCGGCACGGAAATAGGTCATGGGGTCGTTGGTGACGTCGAGGCCCTGGGCCTGGTAGAGGAAGAAGGCGCACAGCCCCGCCGTGAATACCAGCAGGGTGCGAGGCAGGTGGCGGTGGCCGAAGCTGAACACCCGCACCACCAGCCCCGTGAACCCGCCGGGCCGGCCGCCCGGCCCCAATACCCGGTTGCGCCGCGGCCCCACCGCCTGCAACAGCAGGGGCACCAGCAGTACGGTGATGAGGCCGTTGGCGAGGATGGCGAAGGCGGCCGCCATGCTGAAATCGCGAATGAGGCCGATGCCGCTGAACAGATTGCTGGCGAAGCCGAGGGCCGTGGTGATGATGGTCAGGAGCAGGGGCGCGCCCATGTGACCCATCATGAAACCCACCGCGGCCCGCCGCGAGGCCTCGCCGGCCTCTCCCAGGCGGCGCAGATAGGCCGCCACCATGTGGGTGTCCTCGGTGGAGCCGATGACCACCACCAGGGAGGGCAGCATGGCGCTGAGGATGTTGAGGGGGATCCCCACCCAACCCATCATGCCGAAGGTCCAGACGATGGCGAGGGCCGAGGTGACGAGGGGCACGAAGGCCGCGAAACCGCTGCGCAGGAACAGCAGGATGGTCACCACCAGCAGCCCCGCGGACAGCAGGCCGAGGCGGCGCAGATCGGCGAACAGGCTGTCCTGCAGCTCGGCGGTGATGCGCGCCCCGCCCACCTGGAACACCTCGGCGAAGTCGCCGCGGGCCGCCTCCACCACCTCTTGGAGGGCGCCATGGACCCGCTGCTCACGCCCCCCGGCGGGGCCGTCACGACGCAGGGAGACCATGAGGGCCGTGCCGTGGCCGTCGGGGGCCAGCAGCCGGCCCACCGCCAGGGGGTTGGCCAGGGCCGCCTCCCGCGCCCGGTCCGCCGCCTCCCGGGTCTGGGGCACACCGTCCAGAAGGGGCTGTATCGTGAGTGTGTCTTCACTCCCGCGGATGTCCCGCAGGGTGAACAGGTCATCCACCGTGGCCACGAAGTCGAGGGCCAGCAGGGCGTGGTGCAGGCGCTCCAGGGCCGCCAGGCCGGCCGGCGTCCACAGGGCGGGGTCCCGCACGTAGACGACGCTGCGGTCGTCGGAGCCGAATTCCCCGGCCACCCGCCGGTAGGCCAGGCGATCGGGGTCGCTGTCGGCGATGAGGCTGGAAAAGCCGGTATCCACCTCCAACCGCGGCAGGCCGGCGGCCAGGCCGGCCGTTACGGCGGCGAGGAAGAGCAACGTCCATAGAGGATGGCGGGCCCCTGCCATCATGATGCGGCCGCGACGTCCCTCGGTGCTCATTCCTCCACCTCCACGGGACCCCCAACCGCCCCGCCGGCCATGGCCTCATCCACGTGGCGGTTGTTCAACAACCATTCGACATCGAACACCCGCGCCGGCACGTAGTCCCGGGAGAACACCCGCCGCAACACCTTGATGAGGCTGCGGTGGTCCCGCCGATGGTCCTCCATGAGCACCATGTCGGCCCGCCACCGCCCACCCTCCAGGGCCTTGAGATCGAAGCGGGTACGGGTCTTCTCCAGCCGGCCGCGGCGGTCGAAATGATCGGTGCGCACGATGAACAGGTTGTCCTGGCGCACCAGATGGCGACGCCGCGCCAGCCCCGCCCCGTCATCCACGGGCTCGGCCTCCACCACGTAGTGGGGCACCTCGCCGAAGGTGCGGTCCTCCAGGCGCCGGTAGCGGAAGGCATCGCCGTCCTCGGGCAACAGGTCCCCGACGGTGAAATCCGTGCCCAGCAGACGGCTGTGGCGGGCCGTCACCGCACCGCCCTTGAGGTGCGGGCCGAAGGCCGGCAGATAGAGGCCGGTATCCCGCTGCCCGTCCGGGCCATGGATGGTGCGCAGGGCCACGCCGCGCACCTCCGGCGGATCCTGGAACACCAGCAGCAGGCGCAGGGTGCCATCCGCCTCGATGCGGGAGAATCGCCGCAACTGGTAGCTGACCCGGTGGCCGGCGGCATCCACGAGGATCAGGGACTGCTCCTCGTAGACGTGGGGATAATGCCCGTGGCGGCGCGCCGCCTCCGCCATGATCTCCGCTCCCGACGGCCCGGGTGTCGCGCCGGCGACGGCGGTGGCGGACAGCAGAAACACCATGGCGAGCCCCAGGGGGGCACGGTGACGACGGGCCGGGCTCAAGGCAGGGCGCCCGCCAATTCAGGCGCCCGGCGGCCGCTGCGGGGGGCGTGGGACATGGCGACGGATGGCCGCCGCCATCTCGCCGCCGAGACGGGCGAACACCTCACCCATGGCCGCCACCGTGGCGGCGTAGTCCGCGCCGGGGGCGAGGGGCGGGCTGGCCAGTTCGCTGACCCGGGTCTCCAGGGTGTCCCGGCCGCCGCCCTCCAGCACCCGCCACCAGGCCACCAGGGTCACGCGCCCCGCGGGTCCCCGCTCGAAACGGTTGACCTCCAGTTCCACCAGCAGGTCGGCGTCGAGGCCCGCCCGGTGGGGTGGGCCCGACACCCGGTTGGTGCCCAGCTCGCGGGACAGGTTGCGCACCATCACGCTCACCAGGTTCTTGCGCAGATTGCCTCCCCACTGATGATATTCCGCCAGTTCGAGGCGCCGGGGGGCGCTGCGGGTGACGATCTGGGGGCGCTCCAGGTACTGGGGCAGCCGCAGCTCCAGCAGCTTCACCGTGAGGTCCGGCAGGGGCGTGGCCGGGCCATCCGGGGCGGCCACCGGGTCCAGCACGTAATAGCGCACCGCCGGGGCCTGGGAGCCCATGCAGCCGCCGAGGAGGAGGGTCAGGCCCATGAGGAGCAGACGCGCCATGGGGGAGGCGGGATGGCGGGTCATCACTGCCCCCTCGGGGGCTGCTTGCCGAAGATGATGGACTGGGGATCCCGCTCCAGCAGGTCCACCAGGTGGCGTATGGACCGCGCCATCTCCGCCAGTTCCTCCGTCATCTGGTTGAAGCGGTATTGGGACGGCGAGTCCTGGGCCAGTACCTCGTTGAAGCGGTTCATGGTGAGTTCGATCCTCTCCAGGGCCTGGTGGCCGGTGCCGAGGGCCTTCTCCATGTTGGCGGCGATGGGGCCGGCGCGGGCATCCAGCTGACCGAGGGTGCTGCGCAGCAGCGCCAGGGTGTCGTTCAGGCCCCCCAGCGCCTGGCGGGCGTCGGCGGAATTCAACAACCGGTCGGCCCCTTCCAGGGAGCCTTGCAGGGCCGCCCCGATCTTGTCCAGCTCCACCGCCTCCAGCTTCGCCAGCACGCTGCGCAGGGAGCCCGTGAGCTGTTCGAGGCGCCCCGGGATGGTGGGCAGCTCGGGGATATCCTTGCCCTCGCTCACCAGCCGCGCCGGCAGATCGGGCCGCATATCCAGCTCCACGAAGAGCTGTCCGGTAAGCAGGTTCCCCATCTGCAGGCGCGCCCTCAGTCCCTGCTCCACCAGGGTCTCCAGCACCTGCTGGGGGTTCTGGTCGGCGTCACCACCCCGGGCGATGACCCGCTCCGGCTCGATCTCGATGAGCACGGGGATGCGAAAGGAGGTATCCCGCTGGTCGTATTCCAGCCGCACGTCCACCACCCGGCCCACCTTGATGCCCTTGAACTCCACCGGCGCGTCGATGGCCAGGCCCCGCACCGAGCCTTCGAAGAAAAGCACGAACCGCACCTTCCGGGTATAGGTCTGCTCCTCGATGCGGGTGCGGCTCTCGTGGAGGGTGAACACCAGGTCGGCCACGTCCCCCGCGGCGGGTTCCAGGGTATCCGGGGTGGAGAAAGCGATACCGCCGAACAACAGGGACTGCACCGACTCCGTACGCACTCGCAGGCCCTGGGCGTCCACCGTGACATCGAGACCGCTGATATTCCAGAAGCGGGTGTTGCCACGCACCATCTCCGAGTAGGGCGCCTTGACGAAGGCGTGGATGAACACGTTCTTCTGATCGGAGCTGAGTTCATAGCCCAGGACCTCCCCCGCCAGGATCCCCTGATAATAGATGGGCGACCCGATATCGATGGAGCCCAGCCCCTCCGCCATCAGTACCAAACGCTTGCCCTCGTCTTCGGCACGCACCACCGGGGGTGATTCCAGGCCGTCGAAATGGGTCTGGAAGGCACCCCGGCCCGGTTCGATCTCGATGTAGGCGCCCGACAAGAGGGTGCCGAGGCCGGAGACCCCGCGCATGTCCAACCGCGGCCTGACCACCCAGAAGCGGGTGCCCCGGCGCAGAAAGGGTTCCGCCTCCCTGGCCATATCGGCGTGCACCACCACCGACTTGAAATCCTCGGTGAACCGCAGGGACTCCACCACGCCGATCTCGATGTTCTTGTACTTGATGCGGGTCTTGCCGGCCTCGATGCCCTCCGCAGTCTTGAAGCCGATGGTGATGCGGGGGCCCTGCTGGGACAGGGTATGGAAGACCAGCCAGCCGCCGATGAGGGCGGTGATGAGGGGGATCAGCCACACCAGGGACGGCCCGGAGCGCGTCTTCACCCGCGGCGGCGGCGGCCCCCCGAGCTGTTGCGCAGGGGCGGGCGCGCTCACGACCGGGCCTCCCCATGGTCCCATATGAGCCGCGGGTCGAAGCTGTGGGCGGCGAGCATGGTAAGCACCACCACCCCCGCGAAGAAGGTGACGCCGATACCGGGCACCACCAGGGCCAGGGCATCCATGCGCACCAGGGCCGCCAGGATGGCCACCAGGAATACGTCCACCATGGACCACGCCCCCACCACCTCGGTGACCCGGAACAGCAGAGTGCGGTCCCGCGGGCGCCAGGTTGAGGCCCGCTGCACGGACACCAGCAGGAACGACAGCACGCCGAGCTTGAGCACCGGCACCACGATGCTGGCGAAGAATACCAGCAGGGCCAGGGGCCACATGCCGTTGGCGATGAGTTCCTCCACGCCCGAGAGGATGGTATTGGCCTCGCCGCGCCCGAAGCGGGTCACGGTCATGACCGGATAGAGGTTGGCGGGGATGAACAGCAGCGCCGCCGATACCACCAGGGCCCAGGTGCGCACGACGGCGTCGTGTTTGCGGCCCGTCAGCGGAGCATCGCAGCGCGGGCAGGATGCCGTCTCCCCGGCCGGCGACACCAGGGCGCACACGTGGCAGCCCATCAGGCCGTGCTGTCGTGCCGAGCCGGGGGGCGGAACGGGGCCCGGCGGATGATGGTGGCGCGGCCACACCACCCCATCGTCCAGATGGGCGTTGGCCGCCGCCGCCACCACCAGCAGCCCCCCATAGGCATAGAGGGACACCCCGGGCAATACGGTGGCCAGGTCCATGAGCTTCACCACCGCCACCAGCAGGCCGAGCATGAACACCCCCACCAGGCTCCACGGCGCCACCTTACGCGCCAGCCGGAAGGCCGCCTCCATCCATGGCGCCCGCCAGCCGGCGCGTACCGCCACCAATACGTACAGGGTGCCGATGAGGGTAACCAGGGGGAACAGAATGCTGGTGATGAATACCAGCACCCCGAGCTCCGCCATGCCATGGCGGAAGAAGGCCCCGGCGGCGGAGAGCAGATGGATGCGCTCCACCCGCTCCCCCACCTCGAGGGCGATGATGGGAAAGGCGTTGGCCAGCAGGAAGAGCATCAGAGCCGCCGCGTAAAGGGCCGTGGCACGCTCCAGGCTATGGGGGATGTGACGATAGAGCACCGCGTGGCAGCGCACGCACAGGGCCTTGGCCCCGGCGGGCAGTTCCTCCAGACGATGCAGGTAATCGCAGTCCGGGCAGGCGATCACCCCCCCGGCGGTCGTGGTGGCGGATGAGGACAATGAAAGGTTCTTGAGAGGCCTTTGGAAGCAAGGATGTTAGCAGATGGCACGTCAGGGGGCCGTAAATGGCTTGAGGGAAGCGCTGATTCATTCAGCGCTTCCCGGGCGACCCAGGGATGGGCCGCCGCATCAATCAGACAAGTGATTGTAATGCGAGAGCCGGGCCCGCGCGTGTACCGGGCCCGGCGTGAATGATTTAATCCTGGACGGATTAAATCAGTCTTTCCTTAGAGGCGGTGAAGATGGAATGGTGAATAGTCCGGATGCCCCGTCGATTACCGGGCGACTGGATGTGGGGGTTGCAGACTAATCACCATTCACTTCAAGTATCCATCCATCTACGGGTCCACGAAGACGCCATAATGATAAGCGCCCTCTATGACGCCGCTGGTGTAGTAGCCGCTCAGGCCCTTGAAGTCCCCCGTGGCGAAGTAGACCTTGAGGCGGGGGTTGGCGGCGGCGGCGGCCCGCACCCCGGCCACCAGCTGTTCGTCGGCGTTGCGCACCAGCACGCCGGCGAAACCGGCGGTAAGGGGGAATATGTCGTTGCCGCTGTCGCCGCAGAACACCACGTCCTCCTTGGCCTCGCCCTGCTGGCGGGCCACGTATTCCAGGGCGGTCTGCTTGGTGGCGCTGCGGGGCAGAAAGTCCAGCAGCCCTTTGCCGCTCTGGGAGTCGAAGCTGTAGATCACCACCTCATCGAAGCGGCCCTTGACGAGGGCATCCACCCGCGCCAGTACCTCTTCCCGGTGATCATGGCGCAGGTAGTAGCTCTGCTTGAAGGGGCCACAGTGCTCCCGCTCCTGCTCCACCAGCCCGTCTACGGCGGCGGCGGCCTCCCGCACGCCCTCGGCGTCCCAGGCCGGGCTGGTCCGCCGCACGTGGTCCTCCCAACCGCCGTCGGGGTGCCAGCCTTGGGCGTCAAAGTGCCTGATGGAGGTGCCCACGTCACCGATGAGGGTGTGGGGATGGCGGATGCCGTACTCGGCGATGGCGGCCTCGGCCAGCGCCAGGTTGCGGCCCGTGACGTAGACCACCCGCACATCGTTGCTGCGGGTGAGTCCATTGAACAATGGGATGGCCCCCGCATCGGCGGGCCAGCGGCCGTTGGGCAACAGGGTACGATCGAGATCCGTGGCGAGGATTCTCATGGCTCGGCTCCGCGGGATGGGAATGGGCGAGGGGCCGTCATGGCCACCGTGACAGCCCCCTCAGGGGCGGGAGAGTACAGGCTCTTCCACGCCACCCAGCCGCTGGCTCACGGTGAAGGCGTGGGTGCGCAGATCGGCCTCGAGGGTGGCGGTGGCATCGCCGAGGGACCACGACAGGTGCAGGCGGTGATGGGGTGTGGAGTGGATGGTCAGGCTGCCGCCGAAGGCGGGACAACGGTTGCGCAGGCGAATCAGCGCGAGCTGGTCCTGCACCACCGCACGCTCGAGGCCGGCCTCCACGTCCGCGAGGCTGAGATTGGTACGGTTGATCTCCTTGTGCCCGGCCACTCCGCCCTGGTCCGCGGCGGCGTAGTCGTTGCGCCCGGCGAACAGGTCCAGGTACCACACCTGGGGTATGCCGGGCATGAACATCTGGATGGCGCGGGCGAGGCACAGCTTTTGCTCATCCTCCCCGAGGGCGCTGAAGAAGGTGGCATTCACCTGGTAGTAGGCGATCTTGCGGCCGTCGGAGCCGAACAGGTTCTTGACCCGCCCGCCACGTTCCGTGATGCGGGCCATGATGGCCTCGATGTGCCCGTCCTCCAACAGACCCTGGCGGTATTGACGCTCCATTTCCTTGCCCTTGAGGTCCAGCACCGGGATGCCGTCATGGCAGCCCAGCATGTTGATGGTCTCGATACCCTTGGCGAGGATCTCCCGCACCCAGCGCAGCAAGGCCTCGTTGTTACCCCGTTCCAGGGTGTCTATCAACAGCCCCGGCAGGAAGAAATCGTAGATGGGGAAGCCCTTGCCGGCCACTTCCTCGTGGAGGCCGCTGCCGTATTCCGCATGGATCTCGGGGAAGATGATGAGGTCGTGCCTGGCGGCGATGCCCCGCAGCCGCTCAAGGTAGTCCCAGGTGCCGGGCCGGTTGAAGAAGTTGGGCTCACCGGGTGCCTTGTGCAGGTACGCAAAGGCGTCCAGACGGATGATGCGGGCGCCGTAATCCCGCAGCTTGCGGAAGGTATCGTCGTAGAACGCCCACACCAGTTCCGAACGGGCATTGAGGTCCATCTGGCCCAGATACTCCCGCTTGCTCTCCACCACCGCGACGATCTCGTCCTTGCAGTGAGAAAAGGGACCGAGGTCCAGCTCGGCCGGCTCCTTGCCCGCGCCGATGGCATGATTGATGGAGCCGACGATATCGGTGGCGGTATCCGCCCGGATACCGTCGATGCCTATGAGGTCCTGGGGAGTGACCTCGCCGTAGCTGACAGACTGGTAGAAGGTGTTCCAGTAGAGCTTGTGGGAACCATCGGGGAACCGCACCCTGAGCACGGGCAGCCCGGGCTTCCTCATGAAAAGCTTCTGCAGGTGCTCCTCGTCGGGCATCACCACATCGTTCTCGTCGGGACTGCCGTGCTCTTCCCAGAAGGCGTTCCAGTCCACGAAGAAGTCCCGATAGGGGGATTCCTCGCCACGCCGGAGCAGGTCCTGGAACTGGGGAGAACGCACCGACAGGTGATTCAGCACCAGATCGAGCTTGCACATGATGTCCAGCTCGTTGAGTGCCTCCAGATCACCGGGCGATACCAACTCCTGGTTGAGATCGTAATCGATGATGGAAAAACCGCGGTCCAGATCGCTGTTGAAAAACGTGGGAAGGAGGTAGAAGAGGGAGAAGGCACCCTCGAACTCCGGACGCCGGAGCATGGATACGGCATCGGCGAGGCGCTCGCCGATGCTGTCGGGGTAGGCGTTGAGCATTACCCCCCTTGGCAGCTTCTGCCTGGTCAAGTCGGGATCATTGGTCATGACGAACTTTCTTCGGTCTCTCTTATTCTTCAGGCACCCCCGCGCCCTCCTGCCTTCGCGCTGCACCACCCTTGGCGTCGGCAGAGTAAGACGCGCATCACCCCGGAACAGTTACCCCAAAAGTAGTTACGATATGTCCCGGCACCTTGTCAAGACATGGACGGCGATATTGCGGCCCGCCGCCCACGCCGACCCTTGCTCCCGAGGGGGGCAAGCCTTTAGTCCCAGCGATCGTCCCTTACCCACACCGCGTCGTCTTTCACCATGGTGGGGAAGGTGGCCACCGGATCGTAGGCGGGGGCGCACAGGGCCTCGCCGCTACGCACGTCGAAACGCGCCCCATGGCGGGGACAGATGATCTCCTCGCCATCCACTTCGCCGTCATCGAAGGAGGAATAATCGTGGGTGCAGACATCTTCGATGGCGAGGTACTCGCCGCCGATATTGATGACGAGCACCGGCACATCGTCCACGTCCACCACCCGACGGCTGCCGGGGGGGAAATCGTCTACGGGGGCAACTTTGATCCAGTCGGTCATGGGGAAAAACAGGGAATAGGGAATAGGGAATAGGGAATAGGGAATTGTAAAAGTCACAGCCTCCAGGGTCGAGCACCCACCCGCCCCACTTCGCGGCTATTCCCTCGCTTCTAGAACATCCCCAGCTCCACCTGGGCCACCTCCGTCATGCGGTCACGGGTCCAGGGGGGGTCCCACACCAGTTCCACGTGGGCATCGCTGACGCCTTCCACCTCGCGGACGCGGTTCTCCACGATGCCGGGAAAGCTCTGGGCCACCGGGCAACCGGGGGCCGTCAGGGTCATGTCGAGCTCCACCCGGCCCTCGTCATCCACCTCGCAGCGGTAGATGAGGCCGAGGTCGTAGATGTTCACCGGGATCTCCGGATCATAGATGGTCTTGAGGGTCTCGATGACGGCGTCTTTCAGGGATTCTTCGTTCATGACTCCACGACTCTGTCTGGGTTTACTCTGTAGGAGCGCCCTTGGGCGCGAATATTTCGGGGCCTCTGGCGGTTCGCCCGCAAGCGGGCTCCTACCCCGCGAGCAGGTCCCGCACCTTGTACAGGGCCGCCGTCAGGGCATCCACCTCTTCCATGGTGTTGTAGACCCCGAAAGAGGCCCGGGCGGTGGCACCGAGGCCGAAATGGTCCAGCAGGGGCATGGCGCAGTGGTGACCGACGCGTATGGCGATGCCCTTCTGGTCCAGGATGGTGCCGATGTCCGAGGCGTGGGCGCAATCCATGGTGAAGGATATCAGGGCCGCCTTGTGGGCCGGCGAGCCCAGGATGGTAAGTCCGGGGACCTCCTCGAGACGGGCGGTGGCGTAATCCAGCAGTGCCACACCATGGTCCCACACCGCGTCCATGCCGATGGCGTCCAGGTAGTCCATGGCGGCGGCCAGCCCCACCGC
Source organism: Thiotrichales bacterium (assembly GCA_011389995.1). Lineage (GTDB taxonomy): Bacteria > Pseudomonadota > Gammaproteobacteria > JAABTG01 > JAABTG01 > JAABTG01. The sequence continues at coordinate 5,439 of JAABTG010000069.1, read as the reverse complement.
GCCGGCGATGTGGGGGGTGCCGGCCTCGAACTTGTAGGGGATATCCGCGTAGGTGGTCTCATCGAAGGTGACGCGCCGGATCATGTCGCCACCGCCGTGGTAGGGCGGCATGGCCTCCAGCAGCTCGGCCCGCCCCCACAGCGCGCCGATGCCCGTGGGGCCGTAGAGCTTGTGGCCGGAAAAGGCGTAGAAATCACAGCCCAGATCCTGCACATCCACCGCCATGTGGGGCATGGCCTGGGCCCCGTCCAGCAGCACGGGCACGCCCTTGTCCCGGGCCAGTCCGCACATGGCCTTCACCGGATTCACCGTGCCGAGGGCATTGGACACGTGACTGATGGCCGCCAGGCGCGTGCGCGGCCCCAGCCGTGCCTCGAAGCGATCGAGATCCACATCTCCCGCGTCATCCATTGGGGCCACCACCAGCTTGGCCCCGGTGCGCTCGCAGGCCAGTTGCCAGGGCACGATGTTGGCGTGATGCTCCAGCTCGGTCACCAGGATCTCGTCACCGGGACGCAGCCGCGGCACGGCGAAGGCCGAGGCCACCAGATTGATGGCCTCGGTGGCCCCGCGCACGAAGACGATCTCCCGCGTATCGGTGGCATTAATGAACTCGCCCACCCGCGCCCGGGCGCCATCAAAGGCCCGGGTGGCCCGCTCCGCCAGGGCATGGATGGCGCGATGGACGTTGGCGTAGTCGTGGCGGTAGAAATCCGCCATGGCGGATATCACCGCCTCGGGTTTCTGGGCGGTGGCACCGCTGTCCAGATAGACGAGAGGCCTGCCGTTCACCTCCTGATGGAGAACCGGGAAGTCGGCGCGGATCAGGTCCACGTCGAAGCCCCCGTGACGCATCTTTTCGGCGGTGGCACTCATAGGCGTCAAAGGATCCCGGCCACCGACTCGGCCGCCGGCACGCGGCGTACCAGAATCCCCTCGAGGTGGTCACGCACCGCCGCCAGGGACATGTGATCGATGATGTCCTGAGCGAAGCCGTAGGTGAGCAGGCCCCGGGCGGCCTCCTTGTCGATACCCCGGGAACGCAGATAGAACAGCATGTTGTCGTCCAGCTGGCCCACCGTCGCGCCGTGGCTGCACTTGACGTCGTCGGCGTAGATCTCGAGCTCCGGCTTGGCATCCACCTCGGCGTGGTGGGACAGCAGCAGGTTCTTGTTGGACTGCTGGGAATCCGTCTTCTGGGCATCCTGATGGACGTGCACCCGGCCGTTGAAGACGCCCCGGGCGCGGCCCCCGATGATGCCCTTGTAGAACTCGCGGCTGGTACCGTGGGGCTTGGCGTGTTCCACCGTGGTATGGAAGTCCACGTGCTGCCTGCCGTCCGCCACATACAGGCCATAGAGGTTGCATACGGCACCTTCGGCATCCAGTACGGCATTGATGTCCTGCCGGCCCAGCAGGGCACCGAAGGACACCGCGTGGGAGGTGAAGCGGCTGTCCCTGTCCTGATGCACGTCGAGGGCGGCGATGTGGAAGGCCTTCAGGCTTTCCTCCTGCAGCTTGTAGTGCTCGAGCTCGCTGTTGGCACCCAGTACCACCTCGGTGGCGTTGTTGGTGAGATAGCCGCCGTCACCCAGGGCCACGTAACTCTCGATGACCTTGCCGGAACTGCCCTCCTCCGCCACGATGAGGTTGCGGGTGTGGGCCGCGAATTCTCCACCGTCCTCGGTGGATACGAACAGCAGGTGTACCGGTCGCTCTGCCGCTACGTTGCGAGGCAGGTGCACATAGGCACCATCCAGCATGAAGGCCGCGTTAAGGGCGGTGAAGGCGTTGCGCTTCATGTCGCCATAATGGGCCAGGTGCTGCTCCACCAGGGCCGGCTCGTTCTTCAACACCGCGGCCAGGCTCTCCATCCGCACCTCACCCTCGCTGATGGAGGACAAGGCACTCGCGTAACGGCCGTTGACGAACACCAGGCGGTCACACGCGAGCCCGCTGAAGAGGAAGGGTTCGAGTTGCCGGGCCGTGACGGGAGTGGCCGCCGCCGGGAGGCCGAACCTGCGCTTCTCGATGGCGGCCACCCGGGTGTACTTCCACTGTTCGTTGCGCGGGGTGGGAAAACCCACCTCGGCGAAACGCTCGATGCCCGCATCGCGGATGCCATCGAGCCAGGGCTGTCCGCGACCCGGCAGGCCCGCCGCCTCGGCCTCGAAGGCGTTCAGATAATGGTCCACTGCACTCACGCCGCGGCCTCCTGCTCCAGTACCCAGCCGTACCCCCGTTCCTCGAGCTCGAGGGCGAGGCTGCGATCCCCCGACTTGATGATGCGTCCCGCCGCGAGCACATGGACATGGTCGGGCACGATGTAGTTCAGCAGGCGCTGGTAGTGGGTCACCATGACGATGGCCCGCTCATCGGTGCGCAGGGCGTTGACACCGTCGGCGACGATCTTGAGGGCATCGATGTCGAGTCCCGAATCGGTCTCGTCCAGCAGCGCCAGCCTCGGTTCCAGCAGGGCCATCTGGAAGATCTCGTTGCGCTTCTTCTCGCCGCCCGAGAAGCCCTCGTTGACGGCACGCTTCATGAGGTCGTCCTTCAGGTCCACCAGCTTCATCTTCTCGCGCACCAGCTTCATGAAGGCCACGGCGTCCAGTTCCTCCTCGCCGCGATGGGTGCGCCCCGCATTCACCGCCGCCTTGAGGAAGTAGCTGTTGTTGACGCCGGGGATCTCCACCGGATACTGGAAGGCCAGGAAGATACCGTCCCGGGCCCGCTCCTCGGCCTCCATCTCCAGCAGGTCCTTGCCTTCGTAGGTGATGGTGCCACTGGTCACCTCGTAGCCCTCCCGTCCGGCGAGGACGTGGGACAGGGTGCTCTTGCCCGAACCGTTGGGGCCCATGATGGCGTGCACCTCGCCCTTTTTCACATCCATGGTGATGCCGTTGAGGATGGGCTTGCCCTCTACGCTTACGTGCAGGTCTCTGATCTCTAGCATTGCTGTGTTTCCTTCGTTCTCTTGAATTCGGTCAAAGCCGGGCTCAGCCGACGGCCCCTTCGAGGCTGATACCCAACAGCTTCTGCGCCTCTACGGCGAACTCCATGGGCAGTTCCTTCATCACTTCCTTGCAGAAGCCGTTGACGATCATGGAGACGGCATCCTCCTCGGAGATCCCCCGCTGCTTGCAGTAGAAGAGCTGGTCCTCGCCAATCTTGGAGGTGGAGGCCTCATGCTCCACCTTGGCCGTGGGGTTCATGGCCTCGATGTAGGGGAAGGTATGGGCCCCGCAACGATCGCCCACCAACAGGGAGTCACACTGGGTGTAATTGCGAGCGTTTTCCGCCCCCTTGCCGAAGCGCACCAGGCCGCGGTAGGCCTGCTCGCCCTGCATGGCCGAGATGCCTTTGGCGATGATGGTGCTGGTGGTGTTGCGGCCAACGTGGATCATCTTGGTACCGGTATCCGCCTGCTGGTGGTTACTGGTCAGGGCCACCGAGTAGAATTCACCCACGGAATAGTCGCCCTTGAGCACGCAGCTGGGGTACTTCCAGGTGATGGCAGAGCCGGTTTCCACCTGGGTCCACGCGATCTTGGAGCGGTCGCCGCGGCACTCGCCGCGCTTGGTGACGAAATTGTAGATACCGCCACGGCCGTCCTCGTCGCCGGGATACCAGTTCTGCACCGTGGAGTACTTGATCTCGGCATCCGTCATGGCCACCAGTTCCACCACCGCGGCGTGAAGCTGATTCTCGTCGCGCTTGGGCGCGGTGCAGCCCTCCAGATAGCTGACGTAGCTGCCTTCCTCGGCGACGATGAGGGTGCGTTCGAACTGGCCGGTGTTCTGGGCGTTGATACGGAAATAGGTGGAGAGTTCCATGGGACAGCGCACACCCTTGGGGATGTAGACGAAAGAGCCGTCGCTGAACACCGCCGAATTGAGGGCCGCGAAATAGTTGTCGTTCTCGGGCACCACGGATCCGATGTACTGGCGCACCAGCTCGGGATAATCCTTGAGGGCCTCCGAGATGGAGCAGAAGATGACCCCCACCTCGGAGAGCTTCTCACGGAAGGTGGTGGCGACGGAGACGCTGTCGAACACGGCATCCACTGCCACGCCCGCCAGCATCTTCTGCTCCTCCAGGGGAATCCCGAGCTTCTCGTAGGTCTCGAGCAGACGCGGGTCCACCTCATCCAGGCTCTTGGGACCGTCGTCCTTCGACTTGGGTGCCGAGTAGTAAGAAATGGACTGGAAGTCTATTTCCGGGTGTTTGACCTGGGCCCAGCTCGGCGGCGTCATCTTCAGCCAGTTACGGTAGGCCTCGAGGCGCCAGTCGAGCATCCACTGGGGCTCGTTCTTCTTGGCGGAGATCAACCGTACGACGTCCTCGTTGAGCCCCGGCGGAACCGTCTCGTTCTCGATGTCGGTGACGAATCCATGCTGGTATTCGCGACGAACCAGGCTTTCAACTTGTTCGCTAGTGGCACCCATTTACCTTCTCCTGCAAAGACTGCGGTTAATAGTTGAGTATTTTACTAAGGCTTTGGCGGTCCCTGTCAACAGCCCCCGTTCACACGGACTCGTTCATCGAGCCTTCACGCCGGCCCATGCTGCCCGTGACGTCGAGGTCCACATACTGGCGTTGCGGCCCCTCCACCATCTGCGCGACGCTGACGCGCTCCAGCGCATCCAGGATGGCCGCATTGATGAGCTCGAAATTGGCCCGCGCGTCACAGTGGGACTCCTGTTCGCAGTGGCCCGCGGCGCTGATGCACTCCGTCAGGGCCACCGGTCCCTCCAGGGCATCCACGACGTCGGCGATACTGATGTCCTCGGCGGCACGGCTCAGGCGGTATCCGCCCTTCGCTCCCCGCTCCGAAACCACCAGCCCCGACCGCCCGAGCCCCTTGAGCAGCTTGCTCACCGTAGGCGCGGCAATCCCAGTGCGGGCCGCCACCTCACTGGCGGATAGCAATTCCATGGCCGACCGCGCCAGGCAGGCACTCACGACGATGCCGTAATCTGTCAGTTTGCTCAGCCGCAACATGGATCTTCACCCTTAAACCCTGTGACCCGGCCGTTGTGGCCTGGAATGGGGACTAATGTAGTCCTTTTTTCTATAGAGGACAACTTTAGTCCTATATGGTTTTTTGGCGGCCGGGAGTTAGGAGTTAGGAGTGTTTGCGGCAGTCGGCCCTGGGGGTTTCGGGCAGGGCCAGGGCAGATTTGCCCGACAGGGGGCCACCGGCCTGGACCTCGCCGCCCATCTGGCGGTCCTTTAGACGATGCAGAGGCGCTTCACGATGGAAAAGCCTTGAAAAGGAAGGTTTCAGCCCATCGAGGACACGGTTTTATGGAAGGCTTGCCCCGATCTCCCCGCGGCGCAGGACGGCGCCGCGTGGTGAGGACCATCGCATCCATGGCGTTAGCGATTGAAATGCGGGAGCCCGACCCGGGCATGTACCGGGTCGGGCGGCGCTGA
>JAABTG010000068.1 GCA_011389995.1 Thiotrichales bacterium | reverse complement strand
GGGGTGTAGTCCCAGGTGCCGTCACCGTTGTCCACCAAAAAGCCGGCACCGGCACTGATAGCCAGGTTGGTGGCGGTCAGGCCGTCGCCCTCGACGTCCGAGGCATTCGCCAACAGCTCCGCCTGCGTAATCGTGCGAGCCCCACTATCCTCGGCGATGGCCACCAGTGTCACCGGGGCAGTGGTGGGGGCGTCATTGACCGGGTTCACCGTCACCCGGAAGGTGCTCTCTACCCAAAGCCCGCCCGTGTCCGTAGCCCGCACCGTGAGATCGGCGATGCCGTTCGCATCCGCCGCGTAGTCCAGGGTCAAGGTCCCCGCCACCCCGTCAATGACCGTCCCGGCAAACAGCCCCGGATTGGTGTTCGACTCCAGGGTGTAGGTGAGGTCCGCGTCCAGGTCCTCCGCGTCGGCGAATGCCGCAAAGAGGTCGATAACCGTGTCCGCGGCGTCCTCGGCCACCGCCACGTCCGCCAGCCCAATAGCCGTGGGGGCGACGTTCGGCGGGGTTATCTCGAAATTTGCCGCAAACTCGGAAGTGTCGCCGTAGGCCAGGAGGTCGTCGGAACCCACCGCACCCGGGTCGTCCACCCGGGTGGCGGTGGCGGTCACGTAGTCACCGACGCCGAGGGTCACCCCCGACAAGGTGACGCCTGTGAAGGCCCCGCCGCCGCTGCCATCGGTCGTCAGGGTGTGGCTGCCCAGGAAGATGCGTCCTTCACCGTGAGTCGCGTCCTGGCTTCCCGCGGGATTGCCATAGAACTCGATGCGATACTGGGTACTCACGCCGTCGGTATCCAGGGTACCGCTCAGGGTGAGATCGGTGCCGCTCAGCTCGGCGCTGTCGATGACCGGGAAGTTCTGAAGGTTGTTAGCTCCCGAATCGGCGTCGCCGGAGTCATTGGCCGTGACTCCGCCGGCTCCCAGGTCGATGCCCAGGCCGCCATTGGAATGAATCACGTTTCCCAGCAGGGGGTTGTCGTTTCCGGCGGACACCTCGATACCCTGCAGCCCGTTGAAGGCGATCAGGTTGCCTGCGCCAGCGGCCGTGCCTCCGATCAGGTTGTTGATGCCGCCGGAAAAATCTTCTACAACAACCCCGACACCCGTGTTGCCGAGCGCCGTCGTTCCGTCAGCGGCCACCCCGACCCGGTTTCCCTGGAAGACGTTGCCGGTGCCCTCGATGATGACGCCCCAGGAGTTGTTGCCGGCGATCAGGTTGCCCTCACCCGCGTTGACTCCGCCAATCATGGTGTTGTCACCACCGACCAGAATCCCGCCCCAGTTGCCGACGCCCGACTGGCCGTTGGCAATGGCGGTCATGCCGGCGGCGTCGGTACCGACGTAGTTGCCCTGGATCACCGTGCCGCTGACGCCCGCGTCGATGTCGATCCCCTCGTCGCTGTTGCCCGAGATGACGTTGCTATCCGCCGCGGTCGAGCCACCTATGGTGTTGTTGTTCCCCTGGACGAGAATGCCGTCAGCACTGTTCTTCATTGCCGATCCGGCGTCCGAACCACTGGCTGTCAGACTGCCGATATAGTTCCCGACGATCAGGTTGTTCTCGGACCCGGAATCGATGACGATGCCGCTGCCATTCCAGCCACCTATCAGGAACCCGCGTACTTCGCTGCCATCACTGGTGGACGACAGGGTCAGGCCGTCGACCCCGGCGTTGGCGCCGGTGCCGTTCAGCGCGATGACCGGGGTGCCGGCGAAGTCGGCGTCCGTGGTGGCGTCCAGGACCAGCGTCCCGGTGATATGGGGCAGGCCCGCCCCCGAGACCTCGATGGTATGCGCTCCGTCCACCAGGGCGTCGTCGATCTGGAAGTGGATGGCGTCCGTTCCAGCGGTGTTGTTGGCCGCGGTGATGGCCTCGCGCAGGGAGATTCTTCCGTCGGCGCCCTTGTCCTGGAGGAGGCTGGACACCGAGGTGGTGTCGCCGTCCAGGTTGTCGGCGGTGGTGTCCACCACCAGCTCCGGTGCCGCCACCAGGGCGATGGCGTAGGGGTTCTCGCTGCCCGGGACGCCGTCGAGGCCGATGTCCGCGCCCTGCATGAACATTGCGGCGGTGGCCGCGGTGGTGTTCTCCCCGGCCGTGGTCACGTCAAGGACAAAGACGTCCTCCTTAAGGGTAGCCAGGTTGTTGTCGCCCACCGAGCCCTCGTCGTCCCGTAGCGAGACCAGGAGGGAGCCCGCCTGGAGCACTTGACCACCGGCCCAGGTGGTGGACTCGATGAGTTCGATGCCGCGCACCACGCTGGCGTCCATGTTGATGTCGCTGCCGTCGATGAGAACGGTCATGGTGCCGACCGTCTTAGCACCCGCGCCCACGCCCGTGGGGCTGAAGACATAGATGTCCTCGGACGGCGCCGCCTCCCGGGCAATGACGAACTCACCGGCCTCCAGCCGCACATCGCCTACCGTGGTGGCGCGCTCCACCAGGGAGATGCCGCGCAGGTCCCCGGCTACCACGTCGTCCAGCAGCATGTGGAAGGTGCCGTCGCTGTAATCGCCCGCGCTGTCGGGCCGGAACACCATCACGTCCTGGTCATTGACGGCCAGGTCGCTGGCAGTGGCCGAGTAGGCGGCCTGGATGGTCTCGTCCTGGTGAAAGGAGAGCAGCAGGTCACCGGCCTGGAGGGCGAAGATGTCGGTGCCGCTGCCCACGGTGATGTCCCGCGAGACATAGTGCAGGGCACCCAGGTCCGAGGGGCCCGTGGTGAACCGGTCGAGGTCGACGACGCGGCTGAGGTCGCCGTCGGTGGCCGTGCCGAAGGCCAGGTCCGGCCCGCCCAACTCGAGGATGTCGCTCTCGCTCCAGCCATCGGGCATTCCGTCGGCGCCGCCGCCCGAGAGGTCCTGGTCCGCCGAGATCCACAGCGTCCCGGCAGGCTCGGCGACATCGGTCACCGTCACGGTGATGGCCTGGCTGTCCGTGCCGCCGGCGCCGTCGTCCGCCGTGACCGCCACCTCGTAGGCGTTGTCGTGGTCCGCGTCCTGAGGGTGCTCGAAGTTGGGCGAGCCGACGAAGCTCAATGCACCCGTGCTCCCGTCGATGGCGAACAGGGCGGCGTCGGCACCGCCGCTGATGCTGTAGGAGGGAGTGCCGCCGTCCACGTCGGTGGAGGTGACGGTAGTTACCGCCAGGGTGTGCTCTGCCAGGCTGATGGCGGCGGTGGCCCCGCCGCCGTTCGAGTCGATAACCGGCGCATGATTGCTCGAGGGCGAGAGGCTCAGGCCGCGGATGTCCTCCTGCCAGGCATCCAGCCCAACGTCACTTCCATCAAGAAAAAGCGAGGCGGTGCCCGCGGAGTTGGCACCGGTGGTGGTGACATCGACAACGACGATGTCCTGCCCGGCTGCGGTTGTTCCGCCGATGTCATCGCTGCCGTAGAGCGTCAGCAGGATCTGTCCACTGCCCAGCAGAGTGCCGCCAAGGGCGGTGTCCTGCTCCACCAGGTCCAGCCCAACGATGTCCCCGAGACTGGAATCCGAGCTCAGGTCGTTGCCATCGACCAACACGGAAAGGGTGCCGGTAGTGGTGTCACCGAGGCTGCCGGGTTGCAGGCGCTGGATGTGCGCGTCGGCGGCCACATTGTTCCAGTCCACCAGCAGGATGTCGCCGGCATCGAGAGTGGTGGCACCGCCGCCCTGGCCGACGGTCGTTGCTTGCTCGACCAGGGTGAATGCGCCCAGGGCGTTCAGGCCGAGGTCTGAACCGTCCAGCAGGATGCTGTAGGTGCCCGACCTGTAATCACCCGGTGAACCGGGCCGGAAGAGCACGACGTCGTTGCGATCCGCGTCGAGCGTTGTCAGGTCGGAGTTCTGCAGCGTATGAGGACCGCCCTGCATCAGCGAGAACAACACGTCGCCTTCCAGGAGGCCGATGGCATTGCTGCCCACCGAGATGTCGGCGCCTACCACATGCAGGGCGTTCACCCGGCCGGACGTCGCGGAGATCACCATCGGATCGAAGTCGACCATCCGCTTGAAGCTGCCATCGGTAGTCCCGGTGCCCGGCTCGAGCGCCAGGCTGGGACCACCCAAAGAGAGAACTTCCGATGCAGCCACAGCTTCGGTGGCGATGCCGTTCCAACCGCTCGGCGCGGCTACGTCCTGTTCCGCCGTGATCCACAACGACTGGCCGGAATCTGCAACGATACTCAGGGAGAACGTCTGGGCATTCAAAGTACCGCCAACGCCGTCCGAGATATCGAAGTTGAACGAGTCGGTCGTGCTGGCACTGCCATCATGAACATAGACCACCAGCCCGGCATCGATCTGGGACTGGGTAAAGCTGTTGCTCGCGACACCGGGACCTGTGGTCAGCTCTAGCTGGCCATGGGCGGGTGCGGTCGTGATGCTATAGGTTATGTCAGCCGCCGCTTGTTCCGGATCTTCATAGCGCAGTTCAAGAGTATCGATTGTTTCGGTGCCACCCTGGGCCAGCATGTCACCTGTGTTATTGACTTGTGCCGGCGCGTCGTTGACCGGGTTGATGGTGATGCCCACGCTATCGCTGTCCGAAGACTGTACCGGTGCGTTTGCCAGCGACGAAATCTCGCTGGCACCAAGCGCCCGGGTGTAGACGCGGGCGTCGTCGATCAGGCCATTGACGTCGTGATTGGTGCCGCCATCGCCATGGGTGCCTATGAAGGTATTTGACCCTCGACTGTAGACGATGGATTGTATGTGGTTCGAGGTAGCGACAACGACACCGTCGATGTAGAGCCGCTGGACATTCGCCACATCATCGAATGTATAGGCAACATGGTGCCATCCGGTTCCAGCGATGTACTGAGACGAAGGGGTACGTACCCAGTTGCTCCCGTGGAAGAAGTAGCCCTCGATTCCATTCCCGTCTGCAACCTTGTCAAGCCTGATGGCGACGTTGTCGCCGAGGCTGATGAGCTCCGCGCCTCCGCTATCCGCTACAGTCAGGTTGACCCAGGCCGCCAGGGTGACGTCGGTCGGGTTACCGAACAGGCCGGCAACCTGTGCACCGTCCGCGTCGCCGTCGAGACTCAGCACCTCGCCATGCTCTACGTCGGTGGTGACGGTGGCGTCACCGACCAACGTGGCGTCATTGGCTCCCGCCAGGCTGCTGTCGTCGCCCGGGTTGCCGCTGTCGAACTCATAACGTCCGACGAGATCGGTGTCGATCTCCAGCGTATACAACCCCGCATCACGACTGGTCAGTGTCAGGGTGTCGCTGCCGTTGTAATCGCCGGTTGGCGTGTATTGCAGGCCATCGAGGGCGGCGTTGATGTCCTCGACGGTACCGGTCACGGTCATCGTGGCGGTGCCGTTTGCACCGGCATCGAAGGTCAAACCAGTGGTTTGCGATACAGTCAGGGTCCCCTGCGAGACCGAAATCGTCGTGGTGAGAACCTCACCGGCGCCTGCAGCTATCGACACCAGATTGCCATTCGCTGCGTTGAAGGTGAGTGTGACATCTTCGTCGGTCGATTGCGCCAAGGGTACATTATTGGCCGGACCGTCATTTAAGGTGGCTAGCTCGGCAACATCCACGGCCTCTAAAGCCCGACTATAGATGCGCACGTCGTCGAACGCGCCGTCCGCCGGCAAGGACCAGTCGCCGCCTGCCGAGTTGGCGACACCAACCTTCCAGGTGTTGGTGCCGTACTCCCGTGCTTCGGTTCCAGCCGTGAAGGTTCCCGTTCCCTGCAGTTGACCGTCGACGTAGAGCTCGACCGTTCCGGCGTCCTTATCCACCACCCCGGCGACCTGGTAGAACTGTCCTGGGGCGAAGGCATCAGTGCTGACCACATCCACCGCAACGTCGCCGGTCAACCAGTGGGTGAAGTAGAAGCGGTTGTCGTTACCGAAATAAAGGCCCTCGTTCCAGCCCACCTTCATCAGGATGCCGTAGTTGGCATCGGCATCGCTGCCGCTGCCCGGCGGCGTCGAGTCCGGCCGGAACCAGGCCGCCAGGGTAAAGTTGCCCTCCTGGACATTCTCCAAGGTCGCCGAGTTGGGGATCTCGATGTAGTCGATGCCGTCCGTGTAGTCGACCTTGACGCCGCCATCGATCTCGCCGACCGTCCAGGTCGGGCTCCCCGCGAGGTTGCCGTCGTTGTTGTTGGTGGTGGAGTCGGTGGCCGACGTGCCCGAGCCGTCGTCCAGCTCGAGGTGGACCAGCAGGTCCGAGGTGATGTCGCCGGCCAGCACGTGAGTCCATGTGCCCAGGACTTGCGGGGTGAAGGTAACCTGGGTTTCGATCTCACCCCGAGTGAATTCGAGGTCCCAGTCCCCGCCCAGGCCCTCGTGGCCTGTGGCGTCATCGGAGGCCGCCACGTCCGCACCGGTCAGACGCCCCAGGGCGTCCACCAGGGACTGGCCCTCGGCGGTGGATGCCAGGTCGCAGCCGTAGATGAGGAGGTCGGCGTCGCCGGCCAGGGCGTCGCCCCAGCCGGCGATGGCCGTGGCGTTGGCGCGCAGGGTGTCGAAGTCCAGCACACCGTTGCCCACCACCACGGCGCCGTCCCGGGCGTGAGAGACCAGGTGCACGGCATCGAGGCCCTCGCGCCCCGCCAGGGCCTCCGAGATCTGGGTGATGCCGTCGCGGTCGGCATCCAGCAGCACCACGTCGATGACCCGGCCGTCGCCGCGGGCGGCCAGGATGTCGTCCACCAGGGCCTGGTAGCCCTCCACGCCCGTGTCCACCAGGACCAGCTCGCGGCGGGACTCGTCGGGTGACTCCAAGGGAACCGCGTCGTCCACCGCGTCGCCGGACGTCGCCCCGTCATTCGCGAGGGTCGTCTCGTTGTTCTGCAGGGGCATGTCCCGTTGGAACGCCTCGCGGGCGTCCATAAGCAGGGCCTCGGCGTCCGCACCGGCATCATCCAGCCCGTCGCCCAAGTCCTCACCGAGGCCGGGGAAATCGGCGGACAGCAGGATGCGGGGCTCCAGGGCCTCCAACAAAGGTGTGCCACGGTTGCGGCCGCGGGATTCATGCGTTCGCTCAGGGTCCATTCCTACTCTCCCTATCACGCCTCGGACGGCTCTCGCATGTGGTCACGGCTTATTGGGGGCCTCAGGGCTTTTGCCCCCAGCGCGCGGGCCCCTGAGGCCAGGGCGCGTCCCGGTACTCAAAAACTGTCGTTGCGGGCCGGGCCGGGGACGCGTTTATGATTGCGGAATGGCTCTGTCCTTGATCAGATCCCGGCGAGTTCCGCGCAGGCCGGCCCCTGGGCCGCCGCGAGTCCTGGCGGCGGGCGCAGGTCGTCCAGAGCCGCGCCGGTATCGTCACCGCGGACGGTGAGCCAGTAGGCCTCCTGTTCCCGATGCCACGGCTCGATGCGCGCCTCGAAGCCCGCGCCCTTCAACTCCGCAAGCCGCGCCTCGGCGTAACGGCGCCCCTCGAAGGCACCGAGCGCTATCCGCGACACGCCGTCGATCCGCTCGTAGAGATAGTAGTGTCCGATACCCGCGGCCCTCAGGCCGGACACGTAGGCCGCGGCCTCGGCCTTGGACGCCAGGGGCGGGGAGAGCACCTTGTAGCCGGTCTGGACCTCCGCGCGTCGCCGGTGAACGGCGGCCTCCAGGCCCGCCTCCCGCAGGCTCGCCGCCTGCTGCTCGGCGGCATCGACATCGGTGTAGGGACCGGCAAGGCTGCAGGGGGAACCTTCCGGCGCCAGGGGCTCGGCCGCCCGGGCGTCGGACCGTGAACCTTGTGGGGCCATGGCCACGGCGCCGGGCGCCCCATGCTCACCGACACCTGCCGCCACGCTGGCGTCGTCGGCCGTCGCAGCCGCCGAGTGCCCGGGGTCTTGCCCTGTTTCGAGGCCCGACACCGGACCCTCGTCAACGGGGCCGGCGGTAAGGGCCCCCGGCTGCGCTTCGGGCAGGAAATTCAGTCGGCAGCGCAGGCCCGCGGGGATGGCGAGCTCGGGGTTCTGCAGCGTGAGGCGCACGCCGAAGGTGCCACTGGCGGCATCGGCCACGCGGTCCACCCGCGTCACGGTGGCCAGCCAGCTTACATCCTCCACCACGTCGGTCCAGACTCGGGCCTGCATTTTTTCGTGGACCTGGCCCAGAAGCTCCACGGGTACGATCACCTCGACGTGGAGGGGATCGAGGCGCGCCACTCGCAGCACCGGCTGGTCCTCTACGTACTCGCCCACCGCCTTGAAGCGCTCCATCACCACCCCGGTGAGGGGACTGCGGATGCTCCGGCGGGCCAGCACCTCGCGAGCGCGGGCGAACTCGAGGCGGGCCAGTCGGCGGTTATCCTCGGCCTGCCTGAGCTGTTGACGGGCCAGTTCGGCCTCGGTCTTCCGCTGGTCAAGATCGTTGGTGGCTATGGCCTGCTTGGCAAACAAGTCGCGGGTGCGCTCGTACTGGCGCTGGTCGAAACCGGCCTTGACCCGCCGCAGGTCCGCCTCGGCGGTGAGGCTGGCCCGTTCCCTTGCGAGTGCCACCGCGGCCCGTTCTACCGAGTCCTCGAGGGACGCCACCACCTGGCCGGCCTCCACGAAGTCGCTGCGGTCCACCTCGATGCGATCCAGCACACCCGGTGCACTGCTACCCAGATCCGTCACCTCGCTTGGTGCGAGTACGCAATCCAGCTCCCAATGGGACAGCGCGGCGGCGTCTTCAGCCAGCGCCTGATGTGTGCCGGCCAGGCCCACCACCAATAACATCCAGGACCGGCGGGGGCACCCCCTTGCAATAGTTGTCATGAAGGTGTCGCTCCGAGTTGACACTTTTTTGCTCTTGACGCTATATAGCGGGCGATCTCGGGGACGCTTGAGGATTGCGGCCTACCTAGGCACCCAGCCTGCTCAGCACCAGCTGGCGTCCCGAGCGCGACCACTGGGCCCACAGGGCCTCCCGGCCGTGGTGCAGCCGCACGTAGGCACGGCCGCCGATGCCGCCGGCGTGTAGCCCGGGCGGCAGCGCCAGGTCCAGCTGGAAGACCCGCTCGGTGGCCGTAGTGCCTTCACGTTTCGCGCCATCCACGGCCACTTCGCCGCCCCCTGCCGCCCCCAGCGCCCGGCTCGGCAGCGCTGCGCTGCCCGCGGGCGTCTCGGCCACCACCTCTGTGGCCACGGGGTCGCCAAGGCGGTGGGCAAACGCCACCTCCGCGGTGGTACTTCGGCTCCGCAACAGGCCGATGCGATCCTGCCCAACCACCGCGCGAACGATGAGATGGTCCTCGTCCACCACATAGCCCACCAGATCACCCTGGCGAACATAGCGCCCCAGCACCGCATCCGGCCGCTCCATCACGAACCGCCCCGCGGTCGTACTGGTGACGATGAGCGCGCCGATCTCGTCCGTAACCTGGTCGAGCTCCGCCTGTGCGGCAGCGATGTCCTCCTTTACCAGGCCGGCTTGCACCCGGCTCCTGCCTCGCTCGGCCCAGTGGGTGCTCTCGAGTTCGGCAAGACGACCCTCGAGCACCGCGCGGCGGGTGTCCAGTTGCAGGTTGGCCAGCCGGAGCAGGGGCGTACCCGCCTTCACCTGTGCACCCGAAGGCACCAGCACCTCGTGGATGAAGCCGTCGCTGCCCGCCATCACCTTGCCCCCCTCACGCAGCCAGACCACGCCCTCCGCGTGGGTCACCAGGGGAAGGGGCATCGCCAGCACACCCCCCAGGCCCGCGGCGGCAAGGGCTGCGGCAATGAGCGCCCGCGGCCGCCTCCCCCTGAGGCGCGGGTCAACGGCGATGAAGGCCAGGCCACGGGCCAGGGGCCGCAGGACCTGGGTGGCGACTGCCCACAGCGCCAGCACCACGCCGGCGAAGAGATACGCCTCGGCCAGGAAGAGGGCGATAGCCACCAGCACCGACAAACGGTAGAGGGGTGAGGCCAGGCCGTAGAAAGCGAACCAGCGACGCTCGCCGCGGGCTGTCACCGGACTTCGCGCGTCCGCGACGCCGAACAGGTAGCGCTGGATGAGGTAGAGGTAGTACCGTCCCGCCCGCTGGCCGAGGTTGGGGATCTCCACCAGATCCTCAAGAACGTAGTAGCCGTCGAAACGCAACAGCGGATTGCCGTTGAAAAGCAGTGTGGAGACCCCGCCCACCAGGGCCACGCTGAGGGCCACGTCCCGGACCACACCCGGCTCCACCATCACCCACACCAAGGCGCCAGCGGCCGCCAGGAAGAGCTCTACCAGGATCCCCGCGGCCCCCACTGCGGCGCGGCGGCGCTTGTCACGGAAGGCCCAGGCGGCAGACGCGTCCACGTAGGGGATGGGAATGAACACCAGCAGCGTGACGCCCGTCTCATGGACCTCTCCGCCCCAGGCCTTGACCGCCAGCCCGTGGCCCAACTCGTGGAGGGCCTTGATGAGCGGGAATACGAGCCAGAAGACCATAAGCTGCGCCGGCGCCAACTCGATGGACCTGATGTCCGCCAACAGGGTGTCCAGGTGCGCCAGTACCACCGTGCCGGCCGCCACCACCACGGCAAACCACAGCAGCACGCCCCGCTCGGAGAACAAGGGCCGCGCGATGGGGACGAGGGCCTCGAGCAAGCGGTCGGGATCGAACAAAGGTATGCGCAGGGCCAGGGGGTTCATCAGGGCGCGCCGGCGCCGGCCCTTGGAGGACCGGAAGCGTTCCAACACTTCGCGATCCATCGACGGCAGGCCGCCGCAGAGCACCTCCGCGGCCTGGAGTTGCGCCACTATCTGGAGGACATCATCGGCCGTGAGCGGCTGTTCCGGCCGCGTGAGGTTCGCCTGCTCCAGGATCTCGTCCAGCGTGAGTTCGCCGTCGAGGCGCCCGAGCACCTCGTAGGCACTGCCGTTGAAGCGCAGGAAGCGACCGGCCGATTCATCATGGAGTACGTACCAGCGCTCATTGCGATAGGTCTGTGGGTAGACCCGAACATTCTGGCGCAGGGCCGGCCGCAGCTCGGCCACGTGTGTCCAGAGCGCGGCTTGGTCGACGCCCGCCATTTACCCTCAGCCCCCCAGGCTCCAGGCCCACAGACGGAGACGATCGAGAAGGCTGTGGCTCCACACCCACAACAGGCTGCCGCGGCCCACCACCACCTTCCCGACACCTTCCATGCCGGGGCGTAACCGGGACCCGTCGTCGACGACCCGGGCCTCGGCGCGAAAGACGCTGCCGTTCTGCCGGGACTCCGCCAGTGGAGAGATGCGCTCCACCACCATCCGGAAGGTCCGATCGGGAAAACCGGCCAGCCGCAGGGTTCCCTCGTGACCCGCCTCCACCCACGCGATGTCGTGCTCGTCCACCTCCAGGGCCACGCGGTAGCCTTCAAGAGGCGCCAACTCGAACAGCACATCGCCCCGCGCCACCGGCGCGCCCACGACCTGGCTGAGATCACCGCTAACCACGATGCCATCGAAGGGTGCCTGCAGCCGGGTGCGCTGGATCTGTTGCTCCACCAGGCGCATCCGGGCCTCCGCCTGTTCCACACGGGCGGCGAGGATGCGGCTGCGGGCGCGATCCCGGGTGGCCAGGGCCTCCTGGTACTCACGGGCATGCTTTTCGCGTTCACTGAGCCACCGTTCACGCTCCACTTCCAGATCCCGGGTGGTCAGCTCCGCGAGCACATCGCCGGCCTTCACCTCGTCGCCTGCGCGCCGGCGCGAGACCGCGACGTAACCGTCCTGGGGTGCCACCACCGCCCGCTGCATCGCGCCCTCCACGCTGCCGCGAGCCATCACTCGATGGTCGGTCTGGATGAGCGACAACGCCGCCACCAAAGCCAGGGCCGCCCCGACGAAGACCTTGAACCCGAGATGCCCCCGTCCGGCGAGGCGCTGGCGCAGGACCGACAGCGACTCGCCCATTACACGGTACCAAGGCCGGCCGTCACGCTGCTTGAGGGCGACCAGCGGCCCGAGGTGAGCCGCGATGCCGGACACCACCTCTGCATCCGCTGAGGTCCATGGCTCGGATCCTTTGCGCACCAGGGTCAGTAGACCGACGGTCCGAGTCCCCTCCCTGAGGGGCACAGAGCACAGCGCGGTATCATCATAACGGCGGGAAAGCTGCTCGTGGGCCTTGATCGGCGGTCCAGGCTGGTCCTGCTCGCAGGGATAGATAATGACCGTGTCATGATCCGCGGCCTCGTCCATAGCGGCTTCGAGGGCGCGGACGTGGGCGACACGCCCATCGAAGTGGAGTTGGTGAGACATGGCCGCCACGGAGACCTGGAGCCCCTTGAGCAGACCAAGAGCCACCCGGTCACACCGGAAGCGCTCCGCCAGCTCACTGCACAGCCCGCTGCCGGTCACGGCGAGGGGGCCGGGACGGAGCACTTGGGAGACCGCGCCCTCGAGGATGGACAGACGCCCCCGCTGGCGCACGGCTTCCTCGTTCAGAAGGGTCTCGAGCCAGCTGATACCCCAGCGCACCAGCTGCAGGACCGTGCGGCGATGGGCCTCGGCCCGCACCTCCGTTATGAGCACCACCGCACCGGCAAGCTCCTCTCCGATGAAGAGGGGATAGCCGAGAAAGTCACAGATGGAATCGAGGCCCGCCCCTTCGCACCGGCGCTTCTGCATGGTGGCGCGCCGACCGAGAACGGTCTCGGCCGCCACGGCACGCAAGGCCCCCGGGTCCGAACTGCCGTCCTCTGCACTCCATGTGGCATTCTCGTGCAGGGAGCCCGCGGCACTGCGGTCGGATAGAAAAACGCCGCCTCCGCGCACGCCAGCGATCATGCCGCACTGCCAGTCGAGCCACTGCTGGGCGTAGCCCCGGTACAGCACCTCGGGCCGGGTTCCTGGGGCATCGACGGCCGGGGCGACGCCGTTTCCCTGCCCGGCCTTTGCGACTGGCTCTGGCCCCAAACCCGGCGGGTGCGTTTCCGCACCGATGGTCAGTGGAAGCGTCATAACCGATTTTTCTTGTTTTTCCTGAGTTACATATGTCGGCCACGGCCCCTGAAGCTTAAATGCCCCACAGACCGGTGGGCATACCATGGAAGGCAGCCGGGCCAGGAAATGATCCCGCGCTTATCCGGGCCCCACCCACGCCGGCCGGCAAACCGGCACCTGGCGCCAGACCCCTGGGCTGACAGCTCATCCGGACCCTCCACCTGGACCTGTAACCACACGAAGCTCAAAGTATTGCAACGGCCAAGTGCGGAGAATCTTTAACGCCACCCCATGGGCAGAGCCCGCTCATCACAAGGGACCGCTGATGGCCCACCAACGGCGGGCGCATGGGCAGCAGGCACAGGGGCGATGGGTGCCCTCGCGGCAAGCCACCACACAAAAATCATTAGCGCCGGGAATTGGCAGACCCCTTCCGAGCCCCTCTGCCCAAGGCAACGGCGATTCGCGTCCGATGGTCGGGGAGAAGGGGGGATACCGTGCGGAGCCCGTGCGGTGATCTCACCCCCCTCGAGGGTCCCCATCCACGGGGGTCTCGGGAGCACCGCCGGCAGTGGGCGGACTAAGGGCCGGGCGGCGGTCCTGCCTCATCCTGCCGACGAAGCGATTCCCCCGCGTCGCCCTGAAGCACATCCACCGGCGCGGTACGGGCCTGCAGTCCCGAGCTCAGAGGCACAGGGGGTGCGTTGCCGTCCTTGTCGACGCCGAAGTACAGCGTACGGTGAGGGAACGGGATCTCGATCCCGCGCTCGTCGAAGAGCTTTTTCACCGCCCGATTGAAGGCCCGCCCCACCATCCACTGCTTGATGGGCCTGGTCTTGATACGCCCCTTGATGACCACGCTCGAGTCGCCGAAGGCATCGACGCCGAAGATCTCCACGGGCTCGAGCATGACGGGTCCGATCTCGGGATCCTCCTTGATCAGGGCGCCGGCCTCCTGCAGGACCTCCATGACCTCGTCCACATCTTCCCGGTAGGCGACCCCCATATCGAACACGTAGAAGGAGAAGTCCTTGGTCAGATTGCTCACGGTATCGATGGCACTGAAGGGAATGGTGTGCACCGTCCCCGACAGGTCCCGCAGGCGCACGGTGCGGATGGTGATGGCCTCCACCAGGCCGGCCCGATCCCCGAGCTTGACCACGTCCCCCACGGACATGAGGTCCTGCAGCAGGATGAACACCCCGGTGATTACGTCCTGCACCAGGCGCTGGGCGCCGAAGCCGATGGCGAGACCGAGCACGCCCGCACCGGCCAGCAGAGGCGCGATGTTGATGCCGAGTTCGGAGAGGATCATCAGGCTCGATACCACCACCACCGCCACCAGCACCGCATTGCGGGCCACCGTGAGCAGGGTCTTGGTCCGGGCACTCTTGGTCACCGGCGCACCGCCGGCGTCCGTTTCCTCGGCCACGTAGCGCTCCACGGCCACGCTCACGAACTCCCAGATAAGGATTGAGACGACGAGGATTAACGCCACACTGATCACGGTACCGGTGAGTACCCGGCCGGGAGGGCTGGCGAGCCAGTCGAACGCGCCCACACCCCAGGCCGCCAGCAGGGCGAGTACGGCCACGAAATGAATGACGCCGCGTACGATGGCATGGAGGATCGGATAATAGCGGTTCACCCGGGCTTCCAGGAGGGGAAAGCGCTCCCTCAGCTCGGCGTTCAGCCGCAGCCAGTGGCCGAAGATCCGGGAGGCGAGGCGCAGCAGGGCGCGGGCGCCCATGAGCACCACCGCGCTCAGCACCGTCGACTTGAGGATGAAGGTGGTGCCGTCCTCCACTTCCAGGGCCCAGACCCCGAATACCAGGATCAAATAAGCCGCGGCGAGTAGATGCCAGACCTGCGCCAGGCCCCGGCGGAAGGTCGCCATGGCGCCGCCCTCCCCGGCCTCCATGGGCCCTCTGATAACCGCTGCCACTTCCTTGCGGTTCTGCAGGACCAGGATCAGCAGCATGAGGACTACCACCAGGCCCAGGATATCCAGCAGCGAATCGTAGTACCGGCGGCCCATGCCGAGGAGCAGCCCGGCCTGCAGGGCAAAGAAGCCGTATCCCGCCACGCCCACCAGGCGTCGGGTCCAGATGTGCAGGTAGTGAGCCGTCTCCTCACCCATGGCGATGAGGCGCAGGCTCGGCGCATCCGGCGCCGCCAGCAGCCGCAGGGCGGCCAGGGAGAGCTGCACGATTATGGAGGCATTTATCCACACGAGGGCCACCAGCCGCGTCTCCTCCATCGCGCCGACGGCCGCCAGGGAGGCGTAGCCGGCGGCCGCGAACACCGCCACCGGCAGCAGGTCGAGCAGCAGCAGCACGGCCAGCCACAGCAGCCGGCCCCACAGGCTTGCGGTAGCGTAGCCCTGGACGCGCGCGCGCGTCCGGCGCAGCAGGCGCCGGACGAGGGCCCCGGCAAAATAGGAGGCCAGCAGCACGGCGGCCAGGCGCAGCACGACCATGCCCCAGTAGCTCCGTTTCTCGGCGGTCGTGGCTGCGTCTCTCAGCCAGTCGAGCCCCGCCGGAGCCTGCTCCACCACCGCGGCCAGGGCGGCTACGCTCGTGCCGAAACGCGCAAGATATGCGGACACCGCGTTCATCAGCTCTGCGGCGGCTGTCCTGGCATCGGCCACAGGCGCCTCCTCGGGCTCGGCCCCCGCCTCGGCGAGCACGCGAAGCCTGCGCACCAGCTCCTCCCGGGCGGCGGGATCCTCGAGGGTCTGGATCATGGCCTCCACCTCCGCCTGACCGGGCGAGGTGTCGGGCGACTCTGCCGCGAGGCCAGAGTGCGGCGTGCCCGCGAGGAGCAGGCAGGCCATCATGAGGCTGAACAGACGAGACAGAAGCGGGTGCATGGCGGGTCTCCCTGAGTGGCGTTGGTCGCGGCACCTGTACCTCTTGCCGCGCCGGTCCGTGGGGCGTCTTGCCGTGAATTCTTTCACACTCCGCAAGGCCCGTGCACCCGCCACCATGGCCGGCCTTGCACCGCCGCCGAGACCACCCGCGAACCGCTCATTGAGCCCCGGGCGTGTAAACGTGCTTCTCGTAGACCTCAACGATGGCCGCTCCGTCCCACACATAGCAGAAATGCGGCCCCTGGGTGACGGGGGCGAGCACGGTTGGACGAAACACCGCCACACACTCCCCGCCCGGATCACGAACGCTGTCATAGACGATGCCGTTGGAGCCGTCCGCCCGCAGGCCACGGGCGAGGGCCTGTGGGGTCCCGTAGCGGGCCGGGTCCGGCTCGTACACGTCCGGCCATACACCTTGAGCGCCACGGATATCATGCAGGCCGGCATCAATGTCAGAGGCGTAGGCCCGCATGTCCATCTCGAGGGGCGACTCAGCCGTCATGGCCAGAAAGCGCTCGCGGTGGAAGCGGGTCTCGGCGACGGCCGTATCGACCGTGCGCGCGGCGTAGTAAACGCCATAGGAGCCATCGCTGAAGCGACTGCCTTGCGGATTGAGATGGGTAAACGCGGCCATGATGGGGCCAGTGCCCGGCCCGGCGATGCGGTCCTCCGGCGCCACGAGGGACAGCTCCCCCGCTTCCTGCCGCAGCCGGTCGTTGGTCATACTCTCGATGTAGAAGACGGCTTCGAGGTCTTCGGGCTCACTGACGCGGTCGAACAGACCCACCGGCGGGAAGCGGCTCGACACGAGTCGCCAGCTCGGCCGCCAGACCACCCGCGCGAGGGGCGGCGTCATGACCAGCCGCGCTGTCCGTCGAGGTACTGGCGCACCACATACAGATCGGCGACATGACCGCAGAGCATGCGCTCCAGGGCGGGCCGCCCGCCGAACGGCGCGGCCGCGTTGGGGCGGCGAACCCAGCCATCGGCAGACTCCGGCTTTGGCAGGAGGATCTGCAAATCCTTGTAGATGCCGAAGATGTAGGACAGCCGTTCCAGGGTGTCCGGGGAAAGCCGGGCGCTGGCCGGGTCCTTCTTCCACTTGAAATAGGTGCTGCGGGAGATGAGCCCCAACAGCCGCATGGACTGTTCGGTATCGAGCCGCCAGTCCCGGGCGATGTTGAAAAAGGTCCGCAGGCCCCCGCGGGCAATCTGCGCCTCGTCCACAGCCGGCCTGTTCTGGGTGTCCGCCATCACGTCCTCCTTTCCAGTAAAGTCCATTTTTATGCCTTAATTAAACTATAGTCCATTAATGGACTGACGCAACAGGGAGCTTCTGAAATGCTTTTATTGGGCCCGTTCCTGCGCCCGGCCAAGGTTTACGTCATCGGCAGTGGCGTGGCGAAAGAAACAGGTGGGAATTACCGCCGTCCAGAACGGGTTGCGGGTTTCGTGCACTCTGCCCGCCGGGGACACCGTCGGGATGGGACTCATTTCTCCCGGGACGGACGGCTGATGAGGATTGTCAGTTACCGGCTTCCGGTCCCGCCCCGTGGGTCTCACCCAGCCGGCGACTGAAGTCGTTCTCCCGGGATGTGGTCAAGAGCAAGTGACCCTGGGCCCGGGTCATGCCGACGTATAGTAGACGGGCGTTGTCCTGCATCCGCTCGCCATCGTCCCTCAGTTGACCCACGCCAAGGATGATCACCCGCGGGAACTCGAGGCCCTTGCTGCTGTGTATGGTTACGATGGTCACCCGCTCCTCTTCGCTGGAGTAAGCGAGTTTCTCGGCCCTCGAGCCGAGCCAGGCGTGGGGGATACCTTCCCGGTCCAGGTGGGTCGACAGTTGCCGTCCATGGTGCTGCGTCGCGGCCAGTACCGCCATGTCCTGCCAAGGGACCCCCTTCTCGTGCCACGTCTTGATGCACTTGGCGGCGAAGCGGATTTCCTCGTCCGGGGAATGAAACGTACGAATCACCGGGTTCGGACCACTGACGCCCGCCGCCTCCGGTTTCACCAGGGGAATATGGTCGTCGTCCGCATCGTGGGGCGCCAGGTAATGGGCCGCGAAGGTATACGCGAAGGCCAGAATCTCCCGCGTATTGCGGTAGTTCAGGCGCAGTATGGTGGTTCGTCCCGGGGCCTTGATGCCGACGCTGGACAGGGTGAAGCCCAGCTTTGACCTCTTGGTATAAATGGACTGGGCATCGTCGTAGAGAAACAACAGGGAGTCCGACGCCGGGTCCACCATCTGCACCACCAGCTTGATCCATTCCTCCCGGAAGTCGTGGCCCTCGTCGATCAACAGGGCGCCGTACTGGCCGCGGGGTATCCACCCCTTCTCCACGCCGTGGATGACGCTGTCCACCTGGCGCTCCCAGGGGGGCTTGTCAGACTCGACGAGATCCACGTGGTAGGTCTTGAGCTGCTGACCACACCAGTCATGGAAGTGATAGATCTGAACCTGGCTTCCGATGCCTTTGGAGGAGATGAAACTGCGCAGCCGCGCCGCCAGGGTGATGTTGTAGCACAGCACGAGGATGGGCCTGGCCAGGGACTTGGCCAGGTGCAGGCAGCGAAAGCCGAGGATCAGGGTCTTGCCGGCCCCCGAGACACCGTGGATGACGCGATGGCCCTCGCCGAGGCTGCGTGCCAGCTGCTCCTGCTGGATGTCCATGATCCTGACCATATCCGGCAGGGAGGGCGGCGAGACCTCTTCTGCCGCCGCCTCCGGGTCTTCGTCGAAGAGGGAGAACTGACTGTCCCCACCGATGCGCACCTCGGGAAAGAGATGCCAGCGCACCCGATCGATCTGGGGCAGGCTCAGGGTCCTGTGGAAGTCATAGTTGAACATGCCCCACAACTGCTGCTGGAAGGTCTCGGCGTCCGCCCCCTCCGTCATCTCGTTCTTGTAGATGATGAGATGATCCGGCAGCAGCCATTCCCGGCTCTCGTCCGGGATGGCCGCCTCGATCTGCCTGCGGGTGATATTGGTGAACACCACGCCCCAGCCGTAGGGCAGTATCAGATTACCTTTATACGGCCCTTCGGCCTGGCGGAGTTGCGGGTCCCGGGCGAGCACATCGATGGCCTTGTACCCATACTGGCGTACCTGCTCCAAAGGATGGGGCCTGGTAACGAGCCCGGTATTGGTGAGCAACGAGACCTCGGACTTGTTTATCCTCTTCAGGGTTTCCGGTTTCCAGTCCTTCACCTCGAGGAACAGCAGGCCCCGCGACGGATGCAGGACGATGAAGTCGGGATAGCGCCGGTTCCGTCCCAGGGGTATGTCGTACCAGACGAGGTAGTCATCCTCCAGCAGGGCCTCCAGGCGCCGGGCGAAGCGGCGTTCCCCGGCGGTCATGCGGCCGAGGGTGTGCCTGCTCAGGGAGGGGATGATTTCCGCCATTCTGTCGTCCTTGGTGCCGCGGGCCGGCCTTGGGTCTCATCCGCCGCATCCTTTCAGGACGGGCGAATCATGGGGGCCAGTATATCCCGGTCATCGCGGGCGCGGTCTCCAGAGAGTAACAGGCCATCGACCCGTTGGTTTCGCTGCGACGTCCGCGGCCTCGTCACCCGCGGCCGGGCTCGCCACCAGCATCCGCCTCGAAGTCGACGACTATCTCGCGGAACAGCAGGTAGGTGAGCTGCTCGACGTAGTCGCCGTAGCTCATACCGTCGTCGCGCAGCACGTTGCAGTAGTTCCAGAGCTTCTGGAAGATTCCGCCAGAGGTCATAGCGAATCCAGCATGGCGCGAAGTCGGACTACCAATGGCCCGATGTCATCACTGACGATGCTCCACAGGGTGTCGTTGTCGATGCCGATATACCCGTGAATCAGGCGGTTCCGCGTGGCAATGACCTGCCGCCAGGGGATATCACCGTGGGCCTCGCGCACTTTGGCCGGTACGTGGGCGGCCGCCTCCCCGATCAGCTCCAGGTTGCGCAGGATGGCATCGTACCTCAGCTCATCGCGTTCAAACGCGGGCTGGTCGAGACCCGCACTGTAAGTCTGCACCTTTTCCGCGAAGCGCAGCATGTCGTTGAGGTAGAATCGCCACTCCCTTTCAGACATTGACCGCCTCGTCCTCGATGAGGGGCTTCAACTCCGGCCGCAGCGCTTTCTCGGTCACCAGGTCGACCGGACACCCCAGCTTGTCTTCAAGGTAGAACTGCACGCCGAAATAACGTGCCGAGGTGGCAGGGCCGTCGAAGCCGACGACGACGTCCACGTCGCTATCCTCGCGCCCCTCGTCCCGGGCGGTCGAGCCGAACAACGCCAGCCGCGTCACGCCGTAGCCCTCGGCGAGTATCGGCTTGGCTTCCTGTAGCACCCGTAGCGCCTGCTGCCTGTTCATTAGTTCCACCTTCTCGAATCCTCCTTGGATCTGGAGGCCATCACGACGATTCTAGGCCATGCCCGCTGGCTACCCCACCTTCGCCACGATCTCCTGCATCTCGTGTGCCGGCCACATGGACCGGTATCTTACCGTTGGCGAACTCATCCGCCTGTTGCGCGGCGTCGCGCATGCGCCACAAGTAAGCATCGCCAGATCCTGGGGCTTGAGCGACCACTGTCGGCCGCTGAGGCGTTTCATGGCAACGGACTGGAGGCCCGTTGGCTTTGAGGTCATACGTTGTATGCAGCCAGCATATAGACGGGGAGGATGCCGGTTTGCTTAGGGATGTGTTTTGGAGAGGAGAATCAGGCGTTTTAAGGCGATTATGACGGCTGTTTTTGTGCAACTTCTTCTTATGGCCAATGGGTTACGGAGGTCCGACCCCGCCCCGCCGTCCCGCAGGGAAAGAGTTTATGAAGATCTATGGCATCGACTTCACCAGCCGTCCCTCGCCCAGGAAGCCCATCACCTGTCTGGCTTGCGAGTTGGAAGGGACGACGTTGCGGGCGGGTGAGCTGATGGAATGGCCCGGCTTCGAGGGGTTCGAGTCCGCCTTGGGAGCCCCGGGGCCGTGGATCGCCGGGATCGATTTCCCCTTCGGACAGGCAAGGCGCTTCATCGAGACCATCGGCTGGCCGGAGACCTGGCAGGATTATGTGGGCCACGCCCATGCACTGGGCAGACAGGGATTCCGAACCGCCCTGGATGCTTACCGGGCGGGCCGCCCCCCGGGGGACAAGGAGCACCGAAGGACCACCGACATCGCGGCCGGCTCCATCAGCCCTCAGAAGCTTTACGGCACGCCGGTGGGTCTGATGTTCTTCGAGGGCGCACCGCGATTGCTCGCCTCGGGCGTAACCATTCCGGGCCTGCATGCAGGCGACCCGGACCGGATCGTGGTCGAGGCCTATCCGGGTGTGCTCGCGCGCAATCTCATTGGCCGCCGGGGATACAAACAGGACGTGCGGCAGAAACAGACCCCGGCTCACCAGGACGCCCGGCAGGACCTCCTGCGCCACATCATCGGGGCGGCTTTACTTCCCGGCTACGGGCTACAGGTGGATGCCCCCATGGAACTGGCCGAGGATCCCGGCGGCGACCATCTCGATGCGCTGCTGTGCGCCATACAGGCGGCCTGGGCATGGAGGCGGCGAGAGGAAGGATTCGGCGCGCCGGATGCGTGCGATCCCCTGGAGGGCTGGATCGCCGACCCGGCGCTATTGGATTAACGCCCCCAAAGCGGCCATATAAGCGGTCATAGATGGGGACACAAAAGCCCTTTTTAGCGCGCTAGCCTACTGATATAAATATATTTATGGCTGATACAGAAACGGACATAAAAGCGGACATGGATACGGCCGGAACCGGCCCGGCGGACCGGGAAGAGCAGGTCTCGCTGATGGAGCCCATGAGGATACCGTACGGCTCACCCCGTCGGGAGGGGCTGACGGACCTCGCGTTAGAGCTTGTCGCCGGTTCGGCCGGATTCCGCCGCAGCCTGCCCGAGGGCGTCCTGGCCGCCTTGGCGGATCTCGTCCGGTCCATGAACTGTTACTACAGCAACCTGATAGAAGGGCACGACACCCACCCCGTCGATATCGAACGGGCTCTTCAGGACGATTACAGCCAGAACAGGGATAAGCGCAATCTCCAGCTCGAGGCACGCGCGCATATCGAGGTGCAGCGCTGGATCGATGCAGGCGGGCTGCGAGGAAAGGCGACGACCGCTGATGGCCTTTGCGAGATTCACCGCCGCTTCGGCGAGCTGCTGCCGGCGGACCTTCTGCTTGTGGAGGACCCGGACACGGGCGAGACCCTCGAAATGACCCCTGGCGAGCTGCGCCGGTGCGAAGTGAAGGTCGGCCGCCATGTGCCGGTGAGTCCGGGTTCCATACCGCGTTTTCTGGAACGCTTCGAGGGCGTTTACAGCAGTCTCGGGAAATCCGAGGCCATCCTGGCCGCCGCTGCCGCTCACCACCGCCTGCTCTGGATTCATCCGTTCCTTAACGGCAACGGCCGGATCGCCCGGCTCATGTCGCACGCAACCCTGCTTGACGTGCTCGACACCGGCGGCGTGTGGTCGGTCGCACGCGGCCTCGCGCGCAACGTCCGGGCATACAAGGGCCACCTGATGGCGTGCGACCAACGACGGCGTAACGATCTTGACGGCAGGGGCAATCTCAGCGAGGAGGAACTGGCATCGTTTACGAACTTTTTCCTGAAGACCTGCCTGGACCAGGTTGGCTTCATGGAAGAGCTTGTCCAGCCTGATGGTCTGCGCAGTCGCATCCTTCTCTGGGCGGAGGAAGAGCATCGCGGCGGTCGGCTTCCGGACAGGGCGGGCGCAATTCTGGAGGCTGTCCTTTACCGGGGCGAACTCCCGCGCGGTGATGCCGCCGGAATAGTTGGTACCAGCGACAGGCAGGCCCGCCGTATCGTCTCGGCGCTACTGCAGGCGGGTGTGCTGACCTCCGAGAGCACGCGGGGCCCCCTGCGCCTGGCGTTTCCCGCGAAACTGGCACCCCGTTGGATGCCGGGCCTGTTCCCTGAGGAGAGCTACTAGTAGTCTGACACAGTGATTATGATCAGTTGAAACAGCACGTTATCACCTCAGCGGGGGTAGCGTATGGGGCTCGATGAGCAATTCGATGCTGCGGGCCTGGCCGGGCGTGCGGCGGATGAACCCCCGCTGGGTTAGGGTCACAAGCA
>JAABTG010000010.1 GCA_011389995.1 Thiotrichales bacterium | reverse complement strand
GCGAGTCAGGGTTGGAGCCGGCCTGGCATGGCGCCTTCAGCGCAATCCGGCAGGATTTGGCGGGCGGAGTGTGGCGTGGCGGCAAGTCACCCCAAATCAAACGACCCGCGAGCACCGCGAGCGCGTCAATTCAAAATTCATAATTCAAAATTCAAAATTGCTTTGCCGCCGCCGCCAGCGGTGGTACAGGGGCTCTTCCAGGTAGCCCTTTTCCTGCACGTATTCCAGCACGCCGTTCAGGCGGTTGAACTGGATGACGGAATCCACCCGCATCACCTCGTCGCCCCCCTCGTCGAAGAACACCAGGGTGGGGGTATAGAAGAGCTCGAGGTCGCGGCCCCATTGGAAGGGGGTGGTGCGCCGGCCGCCGGGGGTGAGGACCGGGGTGTCGTCGTCCCACATGTCGAGTTGCACCACGTCGAAGCCCGTCAGCTTCTCCCGCACCCCGGGGTCCTGCAGGGGCTCGGCGTGGAGGATGTCGCAGGCGTGGCAGCGGGGCTGTTCGAAGATCACCAGCAGGGGCTCGGAGGCGGGGAAGCGGGAGCGGTCCAGGGCATAGGGCGGGCCGCTGAACAGGGGGTCGGGGATGAGTTCGTCGTCCTCGACGGGTATCAGGATCTCGGCGCGGGCCAGGTAGTCGCGGTAGGACATGCGCCGGTAGTGGCCATCGGCCACGTACTCCAGGGCGGCGCGCATCTTGTAGGGGGGATAGTAGCCCCTGAGCTTGAGGGCCTGCCTGCCGTCGGCGCCGTAGAAGATCAGGGAGGGGGTGAAATGGGTCCCCTCCCGGATGGCGTATTCCTTCACCGTCAGGGTGTTGCCCCGGGGATCCGTGAGTTCCTCGCTGCCGAAGATGTTGAGGGCGATGACATCGAAATGGGTGGTGACGTAGTGCACCAGGTCGGGCTTGGAGAGGTTCACCTCCTGCATGGTCTTGCAGTAGGCGCAGTTGGGCTGATGGAAGTAGATGATGAGGCCGGACTTGCCCTTGTCCAGGGCCTCTTTCAGGTCGTGGCCGAACTCCAGCAGGCTGGTCTTGAACCAGGGCGGGGCCTGGAGATCGAAGTCCCCGGGGGTGTCGTCGAAGGACAGGGGGTCCTGGTGGGGAGGCTCCGCGCCGTGGCCGGCGAGGCTGAAGACGAGGGCGGCGATGAAGGGAACGAGGCGTGCCGGCATGGTGGACCTTCGCTGGGGTTATCCATGGATGGGGTGGACGGGGCGCCGGGCCGGCGGACCCCGCCGTCACCGGGCCGATGGAAAGTATGGCCCGGGGCCGGGCACACCGAAAGTCCCGGCCGCCGCCGCTCTCAGATCGGCATGTTGTGGATCTCCAGCTCCGGTAGGGCATCGGTGCCGGGGAGCCCGAATACCCGCAGGTAGAAGGCCAGCTCCGATTCCAGGGCGCGCTGGATGTTGGCCGCCTGGCGAAAGCCGTGATGCTCGTCCGGGAAGGGCACGTAGGCCACCGGGGTGCCCGCCTTCTTCAAGGCGGCCACCATGCCCTCGGCCTGGGATGGCGGCACCACCTTGTCCTCCAGCCCCTGGAGGAAGATGACCGGGGCGGTGATGCGGTGGGCGGAATACAGGGGCGAGCGCGAGTGGTAGAGCTGGCGCGCCGCGGGGTAGGGGCCCACCAGCTGTTCAAGGTAGTGGGACTCGAACTTATGGGTGTCCCGGGCCAGGGTCTCCAGGTCGCTGATGCCGTAGAGGCTGGCGCCGGTCTTGAAGAAGTCCTGGAAGGTCACCGCCGCCAGCATAGTGTAGCCGCCCGCACTGCTGCCGCGGATGATGAGTCGTTGGGGGTCCACCCAGCCCATGTAGACCAGGTGGCTGGCACCGGCGATGCAGTCCTCCACGTCCACCTCTCCCCAGCCGCCGTAGAGGCGCTGGCGATAGGCGCGGCCGTAGCCCGTGCTGCCGCGGTAGTTGACGTCGAGGATGGCGAAGCCGCGGCTGGTCCAGTACTGGTAGTCCGGGCGCAGGGACAGGGTGGCCGCCGCCGTGGGCCCGCCGTGGATGCGCACGATGAGGGGCGGCAGCTCGCCCGCCGGGGCACTGTAATCGTCGTTACGGGGCGGGTAATAGAAGCCGTGGGCGGTCTCGTCGCTGCCGGTGGGGAAACTGAACGCCGTGGGGTTCGATATGCAGCCGGCGGGTATGTGCAGGGCGCCGGCCCGGGCCACCACCTCGACGCGCCCGGATGCCGGCTCCACCCGCACCAGTTCGTCCGCCCGGTCGGGTGCCCCGCCGATGAGGTAGACGCCATCCGCGGCGCCCGCGACATCTTCCATCTGGCGGTAGGGGACGGGGATGTCCCACAGGGTGCCGTTGCCATCGATGCGGGCCAGGAACCATTCGCCGTCCATGGTATAGAGGCACACCATCTGGTCGTCGGCGGTGAAGCCGTAGGTGGACTGGCCGAACACCCATTGGGGCAGGCCGAAATCCGCCGCTGTGGCGAACAGGGGTTCGATGTGGAACTCCTCCCAGCGGTAGAGGTTCCACCAGCCGGTGCGGTCGGAGACGAAATACAGCCGCCCCCCTGGCGACCAGGCGGGCTGGAAGACGGACTCATGCTCTCCCCCGGCGACCGGCTGGGCGGGACCAAGGTCGCCGTTTTCCAGGATCCCCGCCAGCCACAGTTCAGAGCCGTCCCAGGGCATGCGGGGATGTTCCCAGCTTATCCACGCCAGGCGGCGGGCGTCGGGACTCAGGCGCGGCGAGGCCACGAAGTCGTGGCCAGCCACCAGCACGGTGCCGGCGTCGTCGCCCTCCCAGGACACCGCCACCAGGGTGTTGACGGGTTCCCCGGGGCTGCCGTGGTCTTCCCGCACGCAGATGATGCGCCGGCGGGAGGCGTCCACCACGATGTCGGCATAGTGCCACGGGCCTTCGGGGGTGAGGGGCCGGGGGGCGCCGTCCGGGGCCTGGGCATAGATGCGGCCGTCGGCGTTGTTGGAGAAGAAGACGATGCCCCGGTGCACCGCGAAGGCGCCGCCGCCGTACTCGTGGACGCGGCTGCGTACGCTGAAGCCGGCGGGGGTCACGTCCCGCTTGGGCGCCGTGGGCCCTTGGGTCACCACCACATTGCGCCCGCCCTCGCCGGGCCGGGATTCGAGCCAGTAGGGGGTGTCCCCGTCCACCCACGGCGAACCGATGCCCACGGTCTCGGCCACGATGCTGGCGGCGGTGATGGGGGACGGCCAGGTGCCGTAGGGCAGCGTCCCGGCCCCGGCCTCCGGTGCTGTGGGACCGTTGGATTTCACCGCAACGCAGTAGTGACAGGTAGCTTCATGGCTGACGGAAAACGGCCTTGTGGCGGCATTCCCACGCCCGACCCCGGCGGTTGCGGGGGGCATCCCTGCTTATAGTTGTATTGCGCCGGGCCCGACGGGCCAACAGCGGCCCATCGGGCCGGCGCTCTGGTCCTGCCGCCGGGCCTCCGCCCGGCAGACACCCACAGTCTAGCCTCCCGTCCCGCAAGAATCATTCCCCGCGAAAATCGTTCAGTCCCTCCGGGTCCACGCCGCGTCGGGGGGTCAGGCGGCGAGCTGGCGCAGTACGTAGTGCAGGATCCCCCCGTGGTGGTAGTAATCCCACTCCTTGGGGGTGTCGATGCGCACCCTGGCCACGAAGGTGGTCTCGTAGCCGGCGGTGGCCACGGCCGTCACCGTGACCTCCCGGGCGCCGGGCTCCAGGTCGTCCACGGTATAGGTCTCGGTGCCGTCGAGGCCGAGGGCCTCGGCCCCCTCTCCGGGCAGGAATTCCAGGGGCAGCACGCCCATGCCGACCAGGTTGGAGCGGTGGATGCGCTCGTAGCTTTGGGCGATCACCGCGCGTACCCCCAGCAGCCGCGTGCCCTTGGCCGCCCAGTCCCGGGACGAGCCGGTACCGTACTCCTTGCCGGCGATGACCAGCAGGGGTACGCCCTCGCCCTCGTAGCGCATGGCGGCGTCGTAGATGGTCATCTCGTCGCCGGAAGGCTGATGGCGGGTCCAGCCCCCCTCGGTGCCGGGGGCGAGGCGGTTGCGCAGGCGGATGTTGGCGAAGGTGCCGCGCATCATCACCTCGTGGTTGCCCCGCCTCGAGCCATAGGAGTTGAAGTCCCGGGGGGCCACACCATGGGCCTGGAGGTATTCGCCGGCAGGGCTGTCGGCCTTGATGGCACCGGCCGGGGAGATGTGGTCCGTGGTGATGGAGTCCCCCAGCAGGGCCAGCACCCGCGCCCCGGCTACGGGAAGGATGGGGGCCGGCTCCATGGTCATGCCCTCGAAGTGGGGCGGGTTGCGCACGTAGGTGGAATCGTCGTTCCAATCGTAACGGTCGGAATCCGGTGTCTCGATGGCGTTCCAGCGGGCATCGCCGGCAAACACCTCGGCGTAGCTGGTGCGGAACATGTCGGAGTCCATGGCCGCCGCCATGGTGTCCTGGATCTCCGCCTGGCCCGGCCACAGGTCCTTCAGATATACGGGTGCACCGCCGGCATCATGGCCGATGGGGTCGCGGTCGAGGTCGGTGTCGATGGTGCCGGCCAGGGCGTAGGCCACCACCAGGGGCGGCGAGGCCAGGAAGTTCATCTTCACCTCCGGGTGCACCCGGCCCTCGAAGTTGCGGTTGCCCGACAGCACCGAGGCCACCGCCAGGTCCCCTGCGGCGATGGCGCCGGACACGGCCCCGGGCAGCGGGCCGGAGTTGCCGATGCAGGTGGTGCAGCCATAGCCCACCACGTGGAAGCCGAGGGTCTCCAGATCCTCCAGCAGGCCGGCCTTCTTCAGGTACTCCGTGACCACCAGAGAACCGGGGGCGAGGCTGGTCTTGACCCAGGGCGGCACCGTCAGGCCCCGTTCCCGGGCCTTGCGGGCCAGCAGGCCGGCCCCCAGCATCACCGAGGGGTTGGAGGTGTTGGTGCAGCTGGTGATGGCGGCGATGACCACCGCGCCGTCCCGCAGCTCGCCGTCGCCCTCCAGGGGAGCACCGCCGGGACCCTGTCGCCCCGCGGTGAACTCCCCGCGGGCCGTCTCGAAGGTCTGTTTCATATCCCTCAGGGCCACCCGGTCCTGGGGCCGGCGGGGGCCGGCCAGGGAGGGCACCACGGTGCCCATATCGAGTTCCAAAAGGTCGCTGTAGCGGGGGTCCGGCGCGCCGGTGGTGCGGAACATGCCCTGGGCCCGGGCATAGGCCTCGATGAGGGCGACGTGGGACTCGTCGCGGCCGGTGAGGCGCAGGAAGTGCAGGGTCTCGGCGTCGATGGGGAAGATGCCGCAGGTGGCCCCGTATTCCGGGGCCATGTTGGCGATGGTGGCACGGTCGGCCAGGGGCAGGTGGTCCAGGCCGTCGCCGAAGAACTCCACGAACTTGCCCACCACGCCGTGGGCACGCAGCTGCTGCACCACGGTGAGCACCAGATCCGTGGCGGTGGCACCCTCGGGCAGGCGCCCCGTGAGGCGGAAGCCCACCACCTGGGGGATGAGCATGGTGATGGGCTGGCCCAGCATGGCGGCCTCGGCCTCGATGCCCCCCACCCCCCAGCCGAGGACGCCCACGGCGTTGATCATGGTGGTGTGGGAGTCGGTGCCCACCACCGTGTCCATGTAGGCGCGGTGGACACCCCCGGTGGCATCGTCGAACACCACCCGGGCCAGGTGCTCCAGGTTCACCTGGTGGACGATGCCGGTGTCCGGCGGCACCACACGGAAGTTGTGAAAGGCCTGCTGGCCCCAGCGCAGGAAGGCGTAGCGCTCACCGTTGCGCTCGAACTCCCGGGTGGCGTTGTCGTCGGCGGAGGCCGCGGAGCCGAAGCTGTCCACCATCACCGAGTGGTCGATGACCAGCTCCGCCGGGGACAGGGGATTGATGCGGGCCGGATCGCCGCCGAGCTTCTGCACGGCGTCCCGCATGGCCGCCAGGTCCACTACCGCCGGCACGCCGGTGAAGTCCTGCATGATCACCCGGGAGGGGGTGAAGGCGATCTCACTGGCGGGCTCCGCCGCCGCATCCCAGTCGGCCACGGCCTTGATGTCGGCGGCCGTCACACTGACCCCATCCTCGTGGCGCAGCAGGTTCTCCAGCAACACCTTCAGGGCGAAGGGCAGGGAGGCCACGTCGAAACGCCCCTCGAGGGCCGGGATGCGCCACATCTCGTAGTCGGTATCGCCCACGGGCAGGGTGGTGCGGGTTTGGAAGGTGTCGGTCATGGTGTCGTCCAGGGATTCCTTGTGGGGTTCCGGTCCCCTCCGGGGCGGCAGGGGGGCGGGGAAGTCTTTGAGGGGACGTGATTCTCCACCGGAATCCCTCCCGATTTCCAGACCCGGCCGGTAAGCGACCGCCCGGGCGCGGCAGGAGCGCCAGGTCGCCAAAAAGGTGTCAGGAACCTTTTCCTTGATCGGAAAAGGTTCCTGACACTTTTTTTGGAGGGGTGGCTACAGTTCCAGCAGCATGCGGGCGGGGTCCTCCAGGGCCTCCTTGATGGCCACCAGGAACTGTACCGCCTCGCGGCCGTCGATGAGGCGGTGGTCGTAGGACAGGGCCAGGTACATCATGGGCCGGATCACCACCTCGCCGTCCCGGGCCACGGGGCGGTCCTGGATCTTGTGCATGCCGAGGATGGCGGTCTGGGGCGGGTTGACGATGGGGGTGGAAAGCAGGGAGCCGAACACCCCGCCGTTGGTGATGGTGAAGGTGCCCCCCATGAGGTCCTCGGGGGCCAGCCTGCCGTCCCCTGCGCGGGCGGCGAAGTTATTGATGGCCTGCTCGATGGCGGCGAAGGAGAGGCCTTCCACGTCGCGCAGGATGGGCACCACCAGGCCGCGTTCGGAGCCGATGGCGATGCCGATGTCGCAGTAGTCGTGGTAGACGATGTCGTCGCCGTCCAGATAGGCGTTCACCTTGGGGAAACGGGTGAGGGCCAGCACCGCCGCCCTGGCGAAGAAGGACATGAAACCCAGGCGGACACCGTGGCGGGCCTCGAAGGCCTCTTGGTGGCGGGCGCGCAGGGCCTTTATGGGGGCCATGTCCACCTCGTTGAAGGTGGTGAGGAGGGCGGCCGTCTGCTGGGCCTCCACCAGGCGTTCGGCCACCCGCGCCCGCAGCCTGGAGATGGGTTCCCGGCGCTCGCCGCGACCGTTCGCGGGTGCCTCTGGCGGCGGGCCGGCAACGGTGGTTTGAGGGGCTGTGGGTGGCGGGGCCACGGGTGCCGGCGCGGGTTCCGGCTCCCCGGCCATATCGGCCTCGTGGCGGGCCACCAGGGAGAGGACGTCGGATTTGAGGATGCGGCCGTCCTTGCCGGAGCCGTCCACGTCCAGGGGCGTGAGTCCGTGCTCCTTCAGCAACCGGCGCACGGAGGGGCTCACGGGCGGCTCGCTGGCCACCCCTTCCCGCCTGGCCTCGTCCAGGCTCATGACCTGGGGCGGGGCGGTGTCCGTCTCCTTCTCCCTCACCGGGGCCTCTTCACCTCGAGCCACCGGCCGCTGCTGGCGTTCCGGGGCCTTGGCGGGGGCGCCGTCGCCCTCCAAAACCGCCAGCACCTCGTCGCTGCCCACCACGTCGCCCTCACCGTGTCTGATCTCCTTGAGCACCCCGTCGCCGGGGGCGGTCACCTCCAGCACCACCTTGTCGGTCTCCAGCTCGATGAGCAGTTCTCCCTGTTTCACGGTGTCTCCCGGCTGTTTCTGCCAGGACATCAGGGTGGCCTCGGATACCGACTCGGCGAAGGTGGGGACCTTGATTTCTGTCAACACGGATGGGATTCCTTCAATGGGGTGGGGAGGTCTGGGGATCCGGGGAGGCGTGGTATTCGTCGCGGGCCGTCTGCCTGCCACCCCGGGCGCTGTGGTCGATGGCGGAGAAGTCCAGGGCCCGGGTCACCAACTCCTGCTGCTGTTGCAGGTGGAGGTGGTAGTAGCCCACCGCCGGCGAGGCGGAGGGCGGCCGCGTGGTGCAGTCCAGGCCCTGCCCGGGGGAGAGGAACACCTTGAGGTTGGGGTGCATGTAGAACCACGCCCCTTGATTCCACGGTTCCTCCTGCACCCAGCGCACGTGGACGGCGTTGGGATAGCGGTCCAGCACCTCCACCATCGCCTCCTCGGGAAAGGGGTAGAGCTGCTCGATGCGCACCACCGCGGTGTCCTTCAGGTCCTGCTCACGGCGCGCCGTCAGGAGGTCGAAATAGACCTTGCCGGAGCACAGCAGGATATGGCGCACGGCCTCGGGCGGCAGATCATCCACCTCGCCGATGACGGGCCTGAAGCCGCATTCCGCCAGGTCGTCGAGGCTGGATACCGACAGCTTGTGGCGCAACAGGCTCTTGGGGGACATGACGATGAGGGGGCGCCGCGAGCGGCGCAGCATCTGGCGGCGCAGCATGTGAAACATCTGGGCGGGGACGCTGGGATAGCATACCTGCAGGTTGTTCTCGGCACACAGCTGCAGATAACGCTCGAGGCGCGCCGAGGAGTGTTCCGGGCCCTGGCCGTCGTAGCCGTGGGGCAGCAGCATCACCAGGCCGCTGTAGCGCCGCCACTTGGCCTCGGAGGAGCTGATGAACTGGTCGATCACCACCTGGGCGTTGTTGGCGAAATCGCCGAACTGGGCCTCCCAGATCACCAGGGTCTCGGGATCCGCGGCGCTGTAGCCCACCTCGAAGCCGAGGACGGCGGCCTCCGAGAGCAGGGAGTCGATGACCAGGAACTGGGGCTGGTCCTCCGACAGGTGGCGCAGGGGCAGGTAGCGCTCGTTGGTCTCCTGGTGATGAAGCACCGCGTGGCGGTGGAAGAAGGTGCCGCGGCTGCTGTCCTGGCCCGACAGGCGCACCGGGTAGCCGTTCTCCAGCAGGGTGGCGTAGGCCAGGAGTTCCGCCGCGCCCCAGTCCAGGGCCTGTTCCCCCTGGGCCATGCGGCGCCGCGCCGAGAGCACCTTCTGTACCGCCGGATGGACCTTGAAGCCGTCGGGAATGACGGTGATCTCCGTGAGCAGGCGCCCGAGGTCGCGCCGGGACACGGTGGTGTCCACCGCCTCGTTGCCGGGGCCGTTGACGTAGCGGGTCCAGTCCACCGCGTAGGTGGTGCGGTAGTCGTTGAGGATGGGACGGGACAGCACCTTGCCCGATTCCACGCGTGCGGTGAACTCTTCCGTCATACGGTGGAAGGCGCTCTCGTCCACCACGCCTTCCGCCACCAGCCGCTCCCGGTAGATGTCCCGTACCTTGGGATGGCTGCGGATGGCGCGGTACATCTGGGGCTGGGTGACCGAGGGCTCGTCGGCCTCGCTGTGGCCGTGGCGGCGGTAGCACACCAGATCGATGACCACGTCTTTGTTGAACTCCATGCGGTAGGCCAGGGCGATGCGGGTGATGCGCACCACGGCGTCCGGGTCGTCGCCGTTCACGTGGAAGATGGGGGCCTGGATCATCTTGGCCACGTCGGTGCAGTAGAGGGTGGAGCGGGAGTCCAGGGCCTCGCTGGTGGTGAAGCCTATCTGGTTGTTGATGACGATATGCACGGTGCCGCCGGTGGAATAGCCCCGGGTCTGGGACAGGTTCAGGGTCTCCATCACCACGCCCTGCCCCGACAGGGCGGCATCGCCGTGGATGAGCACCGGCAGGACCTGATTGCGCTGGTGGTCACCGCGTCGCTGCTGGCGGGCGCGTACGGAGCCCTCCACCACGGGGTTGATGATCTCCAGGTGGGAGGGGTTGAAGGCCAGGGCCAGGTGTACGGGGCCGCCTGGGGTGTCGATGTCGGAGGAAAAGCCTTTGTGGTACTTCACGTCGCCGGAGTGGCTGGCCTCGTCGTGTTGGCCCTCGAACTCCTGGAACAGGTCCCGGGGGCTCTTGCCGAGGATGTTGACCAGCACGTTGAGGCGCCCGCGATGGGCCATGCCGAGGATGACCTCCTTCACGCCCTGGGCCCCGGCGTCCTCGATGAGCTCGTCCAGCATGGGGATGAGGCTGTCGCTGCCCTCCAGGGAGAAACGCTTCTGTCCCACATATTTGGTGTGCAGGTATTCCTCGATGCCGGTAGCCGCCACCAGACGCTCCAGCACATGCCGGCGCATGGGGGAGGGGGGCACGAACTGCCCGCCCTCCAGATGCTGCTGTATCCAGCGTTTCTGCGTGGTATCGGTGAGGTGCATGTACTCCGCGCCCACCGTGTCGCAGTACACCTCCTTCAGATGTGCGAGCACGTCCGCCAGGGGGCGGCCGGGCTCCACCACCAGTGAACCGGTGTCGTACTCACGCTCCAGATCCGCCTTGTCCAGCCGGTGATAGCCGAGGTCCAGGTCCGGCGCCGGCGGTCGTTCGGCGATGCCCAGGGGATCCAGGCGGGCCCGTCGGTGGCCGCTGAAGCGATAGGCGTTGATGAGTTGCAGCACCGCGGTCTGGCGCTTGCCGGTGGGCAGGGGCTGGGGAGCCGCGGGCGCCCCGGCGGGGGCGGCCGGTGCGGCCCTCGCCGGTTTCGCGGCGGCGCGGCGCGGCGCGCCCTCCAGGGCATCGAAATAGTTGCGCCACGAGGCGCCCACCGAGGCCGGGTCCGCGAGGTAGGCCTCGTACTGCGCCTCCAGCAATTCGGCGCTGGCGCTGTTGGTGAGCAAATCTTGGTTCATTGACACATGGCCGCAGGGCTTGGGTGAGACGAATGGGAATCTCAGACGGGAAGTGTTGATTTGTTCAGCCCTTCCCTGGGGGCCGCCGGCAAAACGCCGTATCCCCCGTGTTCCCTCGATGCCATGACTATAGAACTTTAGAAATGGGCTGGCCATGGAGGCCACCCATATCACGCCCGTTGTCAGTGGGCCGGCTTGGAGACCTGTTGCAGGATTTCTCCACCGAGCCCGTCGTCACCCGCGCGCAAGGCCAGGTCCCCGAGGGATACGATGCCGACGCACCGGTCATCGCCATCCACCACCAGCAACCGCCTGACCTGGCGTTCCTCCATGATCTCCGCCGCCGCGGCGATATCGTCGTCCTCGCGGGCGAATACCACGCCGGGACTGTAGATGCGTGACAGGGGGGTGTCATCCGGCGCGGTGCCGACGGCGGTGCCGCGAATGGTGATGTCCCGATCCGTGATGACCCCCACCACCTCGTCCCCTTCGCTGACCGGCAGGAGGCCTACGTCGAGTTCGCGCATCATGGCGGCCGCCTGACGCAGGGATGCCTGGCTGTCGATGGTCTTGAGATGGCGGGTGATGACGTCTTTAACAAGCATGGCTGGACCTCCGTAACGTCTTTGGAACGGTTGGCCCGAAGGAAGGCCGTCCGCGCCGACGGGACGGATGGGTTGCGGTCCCGTCCGGTTTCATCATGCAGGAACGGGACCAGGCCTCCCCCTGCCGTCAGCCGCTTGTCATAGCCCCTGCCCGGGTGTTTTCCCCCGGCCGGCGGGCTTTTTGCACCGAGCAAGACCCACGAACCGGCCTAACGATGGGCGGCCTGTGATTTGCATGAATTATTTCAACAGTCCCCGGGAGCAAACCTATGCTGGCCGTTTTCTTCAATGGCGTATTGACCGCGGCCCTGCTGGCGGCGGCGGCCTACGCCCAAGTCCGGATGCCCCACCACAACGCCACGCGCACCCAGGCCACGGTGGGGCGCGCCGTGTTGTTCGTCCTGGGGGTGCTCCTGGGGTTCCTCACCGTCGTGTGGCGGCCGGACAGCCCGCCGTGGTGGCAGGTCATGGCGTTTCTGGGCGCCTTCGGCGTGGTGCATGTGCCCGCGGCCTTCATCCTGTGGTCCAAACGCCTTCGTGGCGTCTACCGATGACCCGGCATGGGGCCGCCGCCCGTCAGCGGATGCCGGTCCGTTGATGGCCCCGCCAGTTCCGCATCGGCCGCGTTGCGGTATTCAAGAGACCCGGGGGCGGCGTCGGGCCACAGCCAATTAACAAACGACATTGTGACGTTTTTCGTGCCCGCCTAAGGTTCGGTGCATCGGAGGCGCTCTCGTGCGCAAGAGGCAGAGCGCTCCATAGCTGATCCGTGGAGGCATGAAGATGACCGACTCCCTGCTGCAGAGTAGCCCCATTAGCACAACCCGGACTCAAGGCAGCCTGCGATTGCACAAGGATGCCGGCAGATCCCGTTATTGCGTCGAGGCCTTCGCCGGCCGCAGTGAGGCGGCGCGCTACACCCGCGCGCTGCTGCGACGACTGGCCGGTGTGCCCATGAGCGCTATGGTGATCAACGGCGAGACGGGCACCGGCAAGGGACTGGTGGCGCGAATCCTGCACCATTCCGGGCCGCGGGCCGATCGCCCCCTGGTGGAAGTGAACTGCGCGGCCCTGCCGCGGGAATTGCTGGAATCGGAGTTGTTCGGCCACGAGGCTGGCGCCTTCACGGGGGCCAACCGCCGCCACGTGGGCTACCTGGAACAGGCCGATGGCGGCACCCTGTTCCTGGACGAGATCGGCGAAATGGATTTGGACCTTCAGGCCAAACTGCTGACCGCCATCGAGGACCAGATCCTGCGGCGGGTCGGTGGTGAAAAGCTGGTGAGTGTGGACGTGCAGGTGCTGGCCACCAGTAACCGCGGTCTCGAGCAGCAGGTCCGGGACGGCACCTTCAGGAGCGACCTCTTTCATCGCCTCAGCGTGTTCACCCTCTATCTGCCGGCCCTGCGGGACCGCCTGGAGGATCTGGAAGACCTGGTACCCCTGCTGATGGCGGAGGTGAACGAGGCCACGGGCCGTGATGTGGAACGGGTTTCGGATCGTGTCTACGATATTCTTGCGGCCTACGACTGGCCGGGCAACATTCGCGAATTGCGCAACGTGGTGGAACGCGGTGTGCTGTTGGCGGACGGCCCCGAGCTCACGGACGAGTGGCTGCAACTGGGGCGGGAGACCTCCTCCGAAGGCGCGGTCGCCGGGCCGCGCATCGATGGCTCGCGGGTGGTCATCCCGGTCGATGGCTCGATGACCCTGGACGAGATGGATAGCTACATCATCCAGACCGCCCTGGACCGCAAGGGCTACAATGTCACCGCGGCGGCCCGGGACCTGGGCACCACCCGGGAGACCCTGCGCTACCGCATCGACAAGTACGGCCTCAAGGCGGAGCCGGACGCCGGCGGCCCCGAGGTCCAGTAACGATCCATCGCACAGCCCCCCCGGGGATTGCCCTCCTGTAAAAGCGCCCTTGGGCGCGAACGGGCCACCGCGGCCCGTGCGAGCGTGCGCGTTCGCGGGCAAGCCCGCTCGTACGGGGGGGGTACCCCCCGGCCGGGGATGACCCCTCCTTTAGGATCGCCCTCGGGCCGAACAGCCCCCGGCGGCCCGGGCCGGATATTCCCTGTGGGAGCCACCTGGATTATTGTGCGCCGATGCCGGCCTGCCTATGGACGGGACAGGCGGAGCTCAGCAGCACCTATTCCAACGTGAGTCGAGGAGACGTCATGAGTAACGACAAGGTAACGATCACCGACCACCGTACCGGCAAGAGCATCGATTGTCCGATCCTCGGGGGTACCCACGGGCCGGCGGTGGTGGACATCGGCAACCTGCAGAAGAAGCTCAACCTCTTCACCCACGATCCGGGCTTCGTCAATACATCCAGCTGCGCCAGCAACATCACCTTCATAGACGGCGACGAGGGGATCCTGCTCTACCGTGGTTATCCCATCGCCCAGTTGGCCGAGCATAGCAATTTCATCGAGGTGTCCTACCTGCTCATGTATGGCGAGTTGCCCACCAGCGCACAGCTGGAGGCCTTCCGACACAGCATCTGTCATCACACGCTGCTCCACGAGGAGTTGCTGCGCTTCTACCGCGGCTACCGTTACGATGCCCACCCCATGGCCATCCTCGTGGGCATCGTGGGGGCGTTGTCCGGGTACTATCATGACGACCTGAACATCGACGATCCGGCCCATCGCGAGATGGCGGCCCATCGCCTCATCGCCAAGATGCCCACCATCGCCGCCAACGCCCTCAAGTACGGCCAGGGCCATCCCTTCAATTACCCCGACAACACCCTCGACTACGTCGAGAACTTCCTCATGATGATGTTCGCCGTGCCCACGGAGACCTGCAGCGTGAATCCCATTTCCGCCCGTGCCATGGAGCTCATGCTGATTCTCCATGCCGATCACGAGCAGAATGCCAGCACCTCCACGGTGCGCCTGGCAGGCAGTTCCGGGGCCAACCCCTTCGCCTGCGTGGCCGGGGGCATCGCCACCCTGTGGGGACCGGCCCACGGCGGGGCCAATGAGGCAGTGATCCGCATGCTTCACGACATCAGGAACCCCGGTGATATCCCCAAGTACATCGAGCGCGCTAAGGACAAGAACGATCCCGTCCGGCTGATGGGTTTCGGCCACCGCGTCTACAAGAACTACGACCCGCGCGCCACCATCATCCGCCAGGCCTGCCACGACCTGCTGGACGAGCTGTCCGCCCACAACCAGCCCCTGTTCGAGGTGGCCCTGAAGCTGGAGGAGATCGCCCTGAAGGACGACTACTTCATTGAGCGCAAGCTGTATCCCAACGTGGATTTCTACTCCGGCATCATCCTCACGGCCCTCGGCATCCCCCTGAACATGTTCACCGTCATCTTCGCCGTGGCCCGCTCCGTGGGATGGATCTCCCACTGGATGGAGATGATGGGCAGCGAAGACCAGCGCATCGGCCGGCCCCGCCAACTCTACCTGGGGGCTGAAAAGCGCGACTACGTGCCCATCGACATCCGTAGCTGACCGCGGTCGCCAGGGGCGAGGGCGCGCAATTGCCATCCTCTGCGTTCTGGTATACCCTGCGCGCCCTTCGGCCGGCCCCGCGGGTCACGAGGGACCGTTCTGACTGAATGTCAGAACGCAGCGCGAGGAACGCGAGGCATGGAAGCCGAGCTGGGTGCGCCGTCAGGGACGATTTCCCGCGAGGGGATAGGAAACGAAGCAAATAACCGGAGAGGTGTCCGAGTGGTTGAAGGAGCACGCCTGGAAAGTGTGTGTACGTTAATAGCGTACCGAGGGTTCGAATCCCTCCCTCTCCGCCAATAAACAGGACGGCCTTCTTGCCGGGGTTTTCCCTTTATATCAGTTCGCCGACGGCGGTTGCCGCCATCGTTGAACAGGGGCTGGTCGGTTGCCGAAAAGGCGGTTTTTATCGCCACTGCCCGCCGGCGTCGATATCCCATGCCGGACGGCTACGGATGGCGGGGCGCC
Organism: Thiotrichales bacterium; assembly: GCA_011389995.1. GTDB lineage: Bacteria > Pseudomonadota > Gammaproteobacteria > JAABTG01 > JAABTG01 > JAABTG01. Next base: position 60,136 of record JAABTG010000010.1, on the reverse strand, counting down.
GGTAAAAGGCATTACTTGGGCTTGTGTGCGGGCTTGGTGAACCAGCTCTCCGTCGGCCGGCCCTTTCCCTCCGCGGGCACGCCTATGGCGAATTCCCGCTCGCTGATGTATCCGTCGCCATCGCCGTCCACCATCTTGAACTTATCCTTGAGGTGAGGATGGGATGCTGTCTCGCTGGCATCGAGGCGCATATCGCCGTCCATGTCCAGGTCCTTGAATGTCGTGCTGACGGTCGGGCTTTCAGCCTGGACGGGGTGTCCGGCGACGGCAAGGGCGGCGGCAATGACGAAGGAAGCGAAAGTGAGGCGGCCATGTCGGCCGGCCAAGGCGATGATGTTTCGGATGGTCATGGCTTGGCTCCTGGGCGGTATGAACTCCCAGCGGGCGAAGGGGGCCGTCGGGAGAGAATCCCAAAAACTCATCCTCTTGGCATGAGGACGGGGTTGCATTGCGATCGCGCAATCCCGCGCGTACCGATCCGCCCGCCGGGAAAAGCATCGGAATGGCGGCTGGACAAAGCAACGACCACTCAATCCGAGGAGTTCATCACCATGACCCATGGAAATCTCAAGCGATTCGTCTGCGCCGTCATCAGCGCCCTGTTTCTCGGCACCACCATTCCCAACGACGTCCGCGCCCGCCACGGGCTGTGAGGGGCGGCGCCCGGTGGCCTCGTTCATGGTCCTCCGTCCCATGGAACAAGTGCCGACGGATGCCATGGTGTTAGGCAGCGGATTTCTTTACCTTAGACCCTGGACAAACCACGGAGATCCGTCCCATGCCCCCGACATCCACCGACCCCCTCGAAAGACTGCGGCGGGAACACAAGCAGGGGCTCGCCTTCGCGGACCGGCTCGAGGCCATCGCCCAGAGTGGCGACGAGGTCGCGTTGGCCGAGGGCGTGGAGTCGGTGCGGCGCTACAACCAGGAGGAGATGGAAGGCCATCTGCAGCATGAGGAGCAGCGCATCATCTCGGTGCTGGTGCAGGAGCACCCAGAGCATCTGCCCGTGTGCATCCGGCTGGGTCGGGAACATGGCCAGCTGCGCACCCTGGCGGCTGCCGTCGGTCTCGCCGAGCCGCGCCGGGAGCTGGCCGAGTTTGCCCGCTTGTTGCGGGAACACACCCAGGTGGAGGATGAGGAACTGCTTCCCCTGGTGGAGACCCTGTTCACCCCCGAGCAGCAGGCGGCCATCCTGGATTTCAAGCCGTTACCCCACCGGCCGGTACCGGTACCCCAACCCCGGCCCCATGACTCCGGGGACATGACGTCATGAACGAGCAGGATATCAAGGCGCTGAGCCCCAAGCAGGCATGGGCCATCATCCAGCAGGACCCCAGTGCGGTCCTCATCGATATCCGCTCCACCATGGAATATCTGTTCGTGGGGCATCCCTCGGGGGCGGTGCATGTACCCTGGATCGACGAGCCGGAGTGGGTGGTGAACCCCCACTTCGCGGCGGAGGTGCGCAAGGTGCTGCTGGGAGGCGCCACATGCACCGCCGGTGAGGGCTGTGTGCCCATCATCCTCATCTGTCGCAGTGGCAAGCGCTCCCTGGAGGCCGGCAGGGTGTTGAGGGAGGCCGGCTTGCAGGACGTCTACCATGTGGACGAGGGTTTCGAGGGGGAACTGGACGAGAACCATCACCGCAGCACCCAGGGGGGGTGGCGCCACGCCGGCCTGCCCTGGGAGCAATGCTGAGGGGCGATCCGCCGTCAAGTCGACAACCTGCGGGCCCGGCGCCGTCTCCCGACCCCACCTGGCGGCCCGCAGACGCGCACCGTCCGGGACCGCGGTGGCGCCCTTGAATTCACCACCGATGCCTACAGTTTCAGGGTTAGGAGGCCCCATCTAATGAGGCCTCGGATTGCCCATTGCGGTTGTGTTCATGGGGCATCCGGAGAGTGAACAGGAGGAAGCAAGACATGACGGCAATGCACCAGTTACAGAAAGGTTTACGCGAAGGGCTGGTTGAGGCCTGGGAAGGCATGGCGGACGGCTGGAACAGATTGTACCGGCGGGCCGCCGGGGCCATCACCCGCTTCAGGCCCGGTCATCCCGGCGGGTCAGAGCCCGGCGGCGCGCTCGAGCCGCGCAGCACCGGCTGGGGCGTATTGGCCGCGGAGGTCTTCGATGACGACGACGGCATCCGGGTTCGCCTGGAGGCCCCGGGGCTGGACAAGGAGGACCTGGATATAGAGTTGGTGGACGGCTACCTGGTGGTGCGTGGCGAGAAACGGGTGGAACGGGAGCGTCGCGACGGGCGCTACTACATGACCGAGTGTGCCTACGGCCGGTTCGAGCGCACCATACCGCTGCCCGATGAAGTGGACGCCTCCGAGGCCAGGGCCTCCTACGACAAAGGGGTCCTGAGTCTGGAATTGCCCAAGACCGGAGCCCGCCGGCGTCGGCGGATCACCGTGGACGCGAAGTAGCCGGAAGGTCACGGACCCATTGACGGTGCCCGGCCCGGGATGCCGGGTCGGGCCGGGCACTCCGGAGACGCCCCGGCCATCTGCGAACGAATAGCACGAATTCAGGCCGCTCCCAATGCCGCACTCTTTGCCGGCAGCCCGGGGCCTCGGTCACAATAGGGCGCCTGCCGAACACCACCAGGGGACCCATGTTGATCGAAGACGCCATTGCCGCGGGATTCAGTTCGCCCCTCATCATGGGGATCCTCAACGTCACGCCGGACAGCTTCTCGGACGGCGGGCGCTATACCGGCGAGGCCGTGGCGGTGGAGCAGGGGCTGCGGATGGCCGAGGAGGGGGCGGACATCATCGACGTGGGTGGCGAGTCCACCCGCCCGGGGTCTCAACGGGTGCCCGCGGCGGAGCAGATCCGTCGGGTGGAGGGCATCATCGCCCGCTTGCGCCGGGAGCTGCCCGCGGCGTGCTCCATCAGCATCGATACCACCCTGGCCGAGGTGGCGGCGCGGGCCATCGAGGCCGGTGCGGACATGGTCAACGACGTGGCGGCGGGCCGGGATGACCCCAGGCTGCTGGAGGTGGCGGCCGCGGCCGGGGTGCCGCTGGTCCTCATGCATATGCAGGGGGACCCGGCCACCATGCAGCAGGCCCCCGCCTATGGCGACGTGGTGGCGGAGGTGCGGGCCTTCCTGCTGGAACGGGCGGGGGCCGCCGAGGCGGCCGGCGTGGCGCGGGAGCGCATCATCCTCGACCCCGGCATCGGTTTCGGCAAGAAGGTGGAGCACAACGCCCGCCTCATGGCCCGCCTCGCGGAGCTGACGGCGGGGCCCTATCCGCTGCTGCTGGGCGCCAGCCGCAAGTCCTTCCTCGGCAAGGTCACGGGGCGCCATCGCGCCGACGAGCGGGTCATCGCCACCGCCGCCACCACGGTGATGGGGGTGATGGCCGGGGTTAAGCTGTTTCGGGTCCACGACGTGGCCGCCAACCGCGACGCCATGGAGGTGGCCCTGGCCATCATGGCGGCAGGCGACTGACGCCGCGGACGGGCGTCACTGCCGTCCATGGCGCCATGGATGGCCTATCTCCCGAGCAGCCCCTCCAGCAGTCGTTGCTTTATCTGGTCCTCCAGGCCGTCCCCCGGCTTGCGCTGCAGTCGCTCCTCCAGCTTGCGCTGCACCGCCTGCTTCGCCCGTTCCACCACGAGGCGACCCGGGTCGAGGGAATAGGTGGGTTCGGCGAAGGTGCCGGAGAAGGTGATGGGTATGGTGACCTCCCGCAGTTCGCCCACCTCCCGGCCGCCCTGGCCCTCGGTGGTGGCCACCAGGGAGGTGTCTAGACGGTAGTCGAGGCGCCGCGTCACCAGGTTGGCACCGCCCCGGCCCCTGACCCGCAGGAGGGGGGACTTGCCGTCGAGATCCTCATTGCGCAGTTGGCCGTTGTCGATGGTGAAGGTGCCGGTGAGGGCCGTGAAATCCGTTTGCAGGGATTCGCCGGCGGGTAATGGCTTACCACTCACCGCGGCCTCGGCCTGGCGCAGGAGGCGGGCGATGTTGATGCCCTTGACGGCCCCGTCCCGCAGGTCGAAGGCGCCCCGGCCGTCGAGGCTGGCGGTCATTTCCACCTCGTCCACCCCCGTCGATTCCAGTTCCACCGTCACCGTGCCGGTACCGGCGAGCCGGGCCTGGCCCTGGAGATCCGCCAGCAGGGGGGCCACGTCGATGGCGCGGGCATCCATGGTGAAGCGCGCCCGCGGGATGGGCCCGGAGGTGTCGAGCATGATGTCCTGGGTTACCTCGCCGCCGTACATGCGGGCGGCCAGGGGGGCGATGCGCAGCACACCGCCCGCCAACTCCAGCCTCGCCTCGACGTCGGTGGTGTGCAGGCGCTGGAATCGCAGGTCGCCGACGGCGAGCCTTCCGGCCACCCCAAGGTCACGGGGCAGCATGGGTACCAGGGCGGCGCCCGCCGCCACCGCCGAGGCCGCCTCCTCGTCCCGGCCGCCGGGCCGCGGCATGTAGCGGTCCACGTCCATGGCATCGATGTCCAGCATGAAGTCGGCGCGGGTCGGGCCGCCGTGGGTGACGTCGAGGCGGCCGCGGATGCGGCTGTCATCGAGGCGGATATCCAGGGTGTTGAGATTCGCGGCCGTGGGGGTGGTGCTGAAGGCGCCTTGAATGCTGAGGGAACTGAGGGCCGTGGGGTCCGCCAGGGGCGGTAGCCGCAGGCCCGCCGCCGGCAACACCTCGCGGGGATCGAAGCGGTCGGTGACCAAGGCACCGCTCCAGCTGGCGCCCTCGAGGATATGCTCGCCCCGTACCGATACCCTCGCCTCCACGCCGAGGGCCTGCAAGGTGAGTCCCTCCGCCACCAGGGTCTGGGCCGCCATGTCGGCGTGACCGTCTCCGGCAAGAGTGAGGGCCATGGTGGCCGGCAGGGTGGGACCGTCGACGGCCGCCCCGGCGCTGAGGCCGGAGAGGGCGATCCGCGGTCCATCGAGGCCGATATCCACGTCCCCACTCAGGCTGCCCGTGGCCTTGAGTCTGCGGCTGGTGTCTGCGAGGTCGAAAGACGACGCCAGGCCCGGCAGGCACAGTTGCCCCCCTTCGAGGTTCAGGGCGCCGCGAAGGGCGAGGGTGCCGTCGATGGCCGGAGCAGTATCCGCTGCGGCGGCGAACACCGCATCGGCCTGGAAGCGGGGCACCCGAAAGACGGATGGCCCGCCGTGAATGGGGCCGCCGAGGACGGCATCGACACGTTTCAGGCCGAGGCCGGGCGCGGTGGTGGACAGGGTCACCCGGGGGACGTCGAGGACTGTCTCACCGCTTCCCAGGTCTGCCTGCAGGGTGCCGGCCCCCAGGGAAAACTGCGTGGTGGCGGTGGGACCGCGGGTGTCCAGGGTGGCCGTCGCGGAGCGCAGGGTAAGGCGCGCCTGGCCATTGGCGCCATCCAAGTGGAGGTCGCCTTCCCATGACAGATCGGCGTCCGCCAGACGTAGCCATTCCGCCGCCAGGCCCTTCACCTCCATACCGCCATCCCGCAGGATGAGCTTCGATTCGGCGGGTGTCGCTCTCGCCTCGCCCCATAGCCGGAACTCCGTGCTCACCGGCGGCGAGCCGAAGGAGCCCTCGCCCCGCACTTCCAGGGCCTCCACCGTCGCCGTGGCGCCGGGGATGAAACGTGCCGTCTGCAGGTCGAGTCCGGCCTCGATGCGATTCCAACCGAGGGCCGGCGCCCGGCCTGTCACGGTGAGGGTCTGCCTCTGTACGCCCAGGGCCGGCTCGGCGTGGTTCCAGAACAACACGCCCCGAGTTTCGGCCCGCAACACCGCCGGGGTGCCCTGGGGATCCGTCTGATGGAGTACGAGCCGCAGGGCGTCCACGTCGACCCGCAGTTGCGGGGTGCCGGGGCGGATGCTGGCGGTGAGGTCCAACTCCGTCGTTTCCGTCATGGGGATGCCGGTGGCGGTACCGGACAGTCGCACGGCGATGGGGGAGGTCGCCGCGATGGCACCGGTGGCCAGGGTCACGTCACGAATGGTGATCTCCCGGCCCGTGACGTGGTCATCGAGGATGACCGAGGCGTCTTCCACATGGATCCCCGCCAGGGTGTAGGAGAGGGCTGACCCGCCGCCTGGGGCCGGTCCCTCATCCGTCGCCGGCAGATCCCAGTTGGTGGTGCCATCGGCGTAGCGCACCACGTGGATGGAGAGGTCGTCGAGGGTCAGGGTGTCTGCTTCGATGCGCTGGCGGAGCAGGGCAAGGAGGCGGACCCTGATGAGGGCCCGGCGGGTGTCGGCCAGCAGGGCACCGGACGCGGGATCCCTGAGGCTCACGTCCCGCGCCTCGACACCGAGCCATGGAAAAAGGGTGAAGGAGAGGCTGCCGCCCAGTACCAGTTCCTTGCCGGTGGCCTCGAGGACGGCGTCCGATGCGTATGCCTTGACCCGCTCCATGTCGGCCCACAGGGGGACAGTGGCGACGAAGACGCCGGCCATCAAAGACAACACCAGTATTGTGACCACGATTCGCGCGATGAACTTGCGCATGGGCTAACCTCCCACGGTGGCGCCATCCAGGGAACGCGCGTGCGGCCCCGGTGTCCAGTTTGTCGATACCTTCCCAGACTTCAACCACAGGTGGAACGGTCGAGGGATTGCGGGGGCCGGCCTGTCGATGGCCGTGCCGGCGCTTTATCATTTCCCCTAAGGAAATGCTGATTTAATCCATGCTGGAGTAAATCAGCCTCGCCTGGTCCGGTACATGCCCGGACCAGGCTCACGCATTTCAATCGCTTACGCGATTGATGCGGCGGCCCGTCCCTGGGCCGCACGGGAAGCGCTGAATTGTTCAGCGCTTCCCTAACCATGCCGTTGAACCATCGTCGCCCCCCGGGGGCGACGGCAACCCCGAGGAATCATGCCATGAGACGAATACTAGCAGTGTCGGTGATCGCGAGCCTGGTGCTGGTGAGTGGATGCGAGACCAGTAACGAGAGAACCGGAAGCGTGGTGGGCGGGGTCCTTGGTGGCGTGCTGGGCTCCGAGGTGGGCGGCGGCTCGGGACGTGACGTGGCCATGGTGGCCGGCGCCATCGCCGGCGCCCTCATCGGTGGCAGTGTGGGACGCTCCATGGACCGGACCGACCGCCTGCGTGCCCAACGCACCCTGGAGACCACGCCCACGGGCCGCACCGTGGCCTGGGAGAATCCGGACCACGATGCCGCTTACAGAATGACTCCCGAGCGCACCTATGAAACCGCCAGCGGACCCTGTCGCGATTATTCCATGGATGCCTGGATCGATGGCCGCAAGGAGACCGTGACGGGTACTGCCTGCAGGCAGAGCGACGGGACGTGGAAGACCATGTGACGACCTCGTCCCATCATAGGGGACGCCTGCCTGGTGCATGAAGCACCGCAGCGGCGAGACCCGTCATGTGCCCGGCGCCTGCAGGCCCAGCAGGCGTCGGTAGGCCTCTTCATCGAACCCCACTTCAATGCCCTCGCCGTGGATGAGCACCGGCCGTTTGATGAGAGTGGGATTACGCACCATGAGTGCGGTGGCGGTGTGCTCGTCGAGTTCCTTGTCCTCGGCCCCTTCGATCTCCCGCCAGGCACGGCTGCGTTTGTTCAGCAGTCGCTGCCATCTCACCTTTGTATACCATTCGGCCAGCAGCGCCGGTGTCAGGCCTTGTTCCCGGTAATCATGAAAGGTGTAAGGGACATGGTTGGCATCCAGCCATTTCTTCGCTTTCCTCACGGTATTGCAGTTGGTTATGCCATAAAGAATCGTCACATGATGCTCCGTCGTTGTCTGGGTGCGGGGACAGGCTCGCCCCGGGTGTCAGCATGGATGGATCTTTCATTGCCGTATTCGCAACTTAAGCTGTTTTATCAAACAAGTTTGTTATTTTTTTATCATAAAGTATTGAGTGTGACCCACTTTGTGGCTACGCTTGTTTATGAAATAAGAACATTGCGTTCTTTATGCTACCTATCCCCCCATCGTCCAAACCAGAACATTCGCAAGCGAGGGAAGTCATGGCGCGAGTCGCACCCAAGAAGGCCGCTCGGAAGAGCGCAACCACGAAGAAGGCCGCTGCCGGCACGCCGGTGAAAAAGGCCGCCACAAAGAAGGCAGCCCCCAAGAAGGCAGCCCCCAAGAAGGCAGTCCCCAAGAAGGCTGCACCGAAGAAGGCTGCCAGCCGCAGCCCGGTGGCCAAGAAGGCTGCCGTTCGCAAGACCGCTCCGGTCAAGAAGGCGGCAGCGAAGTCGGCATCTCCCACCACCGCGATTCGGGACCCCATGTCCAAGTCCCAGCTGGTGACGAGCCTTGCGGAGAGTACCGGGGTATCCAAGCAGGATGTGGGCGCCATTCTTAACGAACTCGGCAATCTCATCGAGCGTCATGTCAAGAAACGCAGCGCAGGCCAGTTCACCCTGCCTGGTCTGCTCAAGATCCGCACCGTCAAGAAGAAGGCCACCAAGGCACGCAAGGGGCGCAATCCTTTTACCGGCGAGGAGATCATGATCGCCGCGAAGCCTGCCCACACCACCGTGAAGGTCATGCCGTTGAAGGCATTGAAGGAAATGGCTGAAAAATAGGGGCGTCTCGCTCCTAAAAAAACGCGGGCCTCGGCCCGCGTTTTTTTCGCCCGGATTTCGTTCCCCTGAAAGGGATGAAGGTTTCGTCAGATATTGCGCAGCAACTCGTTGATGCCCACCTTGCTGCGGGTCTTCTCATCCACCTGCTTGATGATCACGGCGCAGTAGAGGCTGTAACGGCCATCGCTGGAAGGCAGGTTGCCGGGCACCACCACCGCTCCCGGCGGTATCTCGCCGAAGGTGATCTCGCCGCTTTCGCGGTTGTATATCTTGGTGCTCTGACCGATGTAGACGCCCATGGAGATCACCGCGCCCTCACCCACGATGACGCCTTCCACGATCTCCGAGCGGGCGCCGATGAAGCAGTTGTCCTCGATGATGGTGGGGTTCGCCTGCAGGGGTTCCAGCACGCCGCCGATGCCCACGCCCCCCGACAGATGTACATGCTTGCCGATCTGCGCACAGGACCCCACGGTGGCCCAGGTGTCCACCATAGTACCGCTGTCTACGTAGGCGCCGATATTCACGTAGGAGGGCATGAGCACCACGCCCTCGCCAATGTAGGCACCGCGGCGGGCCGAGGCCGGCGGCACCACACGCACTCCGGTTTCGCGGAAGTCCTTGGAGTTGAAGTCGGCATACTTGGACGGCACCTTGTCAAAGTAGTTGGTGAATCCGCCCTTCATGAACTCGTTGTCCGTCAGCCGGAAGGACAACAGCACCGCCTTCTTCAGCCATTGGTGAACGGTCCACTGGCCATCCACCTTCTCCGCCACCCGCAGCTCGCCACGGTCGAGTTTACCGAGGACGTCATCCACGGCCTCCTTGACCAGGGTACCGGCGGAGCGGGGGGTGATGTCCGCGCGGTTCTCGAAGGCCTCTTCGATGGTTGCTCTGGTGTCTTGCATGGCGCTTTGTCTCCCTATGTTCACGATATGTTCACGATGAATAGCGTTGCGGTGGCCACCGCCGCGGGGTATCAGAGTTCGTGGGTGATGTAGTCGCGTATACGGTTTGCGGCCTCCACACAGTCCTCCAGCGGCGCCACCAGGGCCATGCGCACATAGCCCGCGCCGGGGTTGCCCGCGGCAGTTTCCCGCGACAGGTAGGAGCCGGGCAGTACCGTGACATGGCGGCTGGCGAACAACCCGCGGGCGAACACCGTATCGTCCACGGGGGTGCGCGGCCACAGGTAGAAGGCCGCGGCAGGATATTCCAGCTCCATCACCGGGGACAGGATGTCCACCACGCGCTCGAACTTGCGCCGATAGTAATCGCGGTTGTCGGCAACGTGGGCCTCGTCGGACCAGGCGCGGATACTCGCCGCCTGGGTGGGGGGCGGCATGGAGCAACCGTGATAGGTGCGGTAGGTGAAGAAGGCTTCCATGAGGCGTGGATCGCCGGCAACGAAACCGGACCGCAATCCCGGCAGGTTGGAGCGCTTGGACAGGCTGTGAAAGGCGATGCAGCGCTCGAAGTCCGGCACTCCCATGCCGTGGGCCGCCTCCAGCAGGCCGGGGGGTGGGGCATCCTCGTCCCGATAGAGCTCCGAGTAGCACTCGTCGGCGGCAATCACGAAGTCGTAACGGTGGGCCTTGCGGACGAGGTCGCGCAATGTCTCCAGGGGGGTCACCGCACCGGTGGGATTGGCGGGGGAACAGATATAGAGGAGCTCACAACGCCGCCATGTCTCTTCGGGCACCGCGTCGTAGTCTGGAATGAAGCCGTTGGCGGCGTCGCAGTCCAGATAGACGGGGCGGGCGCCGGCCAGCATGGCCGCTCCTTCGTAGATCTGGTAGAAGGGATTGGGCATCAGCACCGCCGGGTCGCGGCTGCGGTCCACCACCACCTGGGCGAAGGCGAACAGGGCCTCCCGGGTGCCGCTCACGGGCAGCACATGGCGGCCGGGATCCAGGCTGTCGGGGGACAGCCGGAAACGCCGGGTGGCCCAGCGGGCTATGGCCTCCCGGAGCTCGTCGCTGCCGCGGGTGGTGGGATAGGTGGCCAGGCCGTGGAGATGCCCCATCAACTCGTCCAACACGAAGGTGGGTGGCGCGTGTTTGGGTTCGCCTATGGACAGGGCGATATGGGGAAGGTCGGCGGGAGGCGACGTACCCTCCTTGAGTTGCCGCAGCCGCTCGAAGGGGTAGGGTTTGAGTTGGGCGAGATGGGGATTCATGGCGGTTGTGGAGTATATGGGATAGCGGTGCGGACCGACAGGGACGGACCGGAGAGTCCGGGGGCCTGCGGGCTCCGCCGTTTTCATCGTGCAGAAGGGTTGTGATGGAGGACAGACGTTGCGTATCGATCATGTAAGCGTGGTGGTGGGGGACGTGGCCGGCGCCCTTGCCTTCTATGAAGGCGTCCTCGGACTCGCCGTGGATCACGGGCGACCCGATCTGGGCTATCCCGGGGCGTGGCTGGATGTGGGCGGGCAGCAGATACACCTGCTCCAGGTCGCCAACGTCGATCCCGTCGGCGGGCGCCCCGCCCATGGCGGACGGGATCGCCATGTCGCCCTGCGGGTGCATGACCTCGATGGCCTGAAGCAAAGGTTGGAGGCGGCAGCGGTGCCCTATACCCCGAGCCGTTCGGGTCGGGCGGCCCTGTTCTGTCGCGACCCCGACGGCAACGCCATCGAGCTCATCGCCGAATGAGGGCCGGCGCTTGCCGTCATGCCCTGTTCACGGGGGAAGACGGAAAGCGCCGCATCATACGGCGCCTCCCTCAGCCTCACAGGCCACGGCCTGGCGCTCCAGGGCCCACCGGGTATGTTCGCGCACCAGGGGGTGGGGATGCCCGAGGCGTGATTGCAGGGCCACCCGGATGCGGGGCGAGGGCGGCGCATTGCCGAGGGCGACGGCGATATTGCGCAACCAGCGGACATGGCCGATGCGTCGAATGGGACTGCCTTCGGTGCGCTGGAGGAACTCGGCCTCCGTCCATCCGAAGAGTTCCACCAGGTCAGGATCGGAAAGGCCGTGGCGGGGCTGGAAGTCCGCCTCCGTGGTGGGCGTGGCGAAGCGGTTCCAGGGACATACCAGCTGACAGTCGTCACAGCCGTAGATGCGGTTGCCCATGAGGGGCCTGAGGGGAAGCGGGATGGGGCCGTGATGCTCGATGGTGAGATAGGAGATGCATAGCCGGGCATCCAGCTCGTAGGGCGCCGTGATGGCCCCGGTGGGGCAGGCATCGATGCACCGGTGACAGGTGCCGCAATGGTCGTCCACCGGACTATCCGTCGGCAATGCCAGGTCGGTGTAGATCTCCCCCAGGAAGAACCAGGAGCCGGCGTCGCGATCCAGGATATTGGTGTGCTTGCCCATCCAGCCCTGACCGGCCTTGCCCGCCAGGGGCTTTTCCAGCACCGGGGCGCTGTCCACGAACACCCGCCAGCCATGGGCACCCACGGCATCCTCGATGCGCCGGGCGAGACCCTTGAGGCGTCCCCGCATCACCTTGTGGTAGTCCCGTCCCAGCGCATAGCGGGAGATGTAGCCGCGCTCGCCGCGTTGCAGTAGCGCCAGGGGGTCCACATCGTCCGCCGGGAGATAGTCCATGCGCACCGAGATCACCGTGATGGTGCCGGGCAGCAGCTCTGCTGGCCGGGAGCGCCGGGTGCCGTGGCGGGCCATGTAGGACATGTCGCCATGGCGCCCGGCGGCCAGCCATTCCATCAACCGGGCCTCGTCCGCCGACAGCTCGGTGTCGCAGAATCCCACCCGTTGAAAGCCGAGCTCACGGCCCCACGCGCGGATTTGCGCCGCCAGCCCGGTGGCGTCCGGGCTGTTCGTGGTCAGGGAGGTGTCCGATGTGGTGGTCATGGCGGCCGGCGCGCGGGCGCGTGTGTCACGGTGGGCATTGTGACATCGCGGCGGGGATTACGGTATCCTGCGCGCCTTTTCCGGACGGGCGCCGTGGCGGCCATGGGGAGGTCTTCAGGGCCTCCTCGTGGGCCCCACGGGCAGCGCTGACATTCGGCTTCAATGAGCTCTTCCTTAACCAGCATTCATTCAGTTCTCGTCGAGGTGGTCGGCACAATGGAACGATTTACCAAATTGACCGGTCTGGTGGCGCCCCTCAATCGCGCCAACGTGGATACGGACGCCATCATCCCGAAACAGTTCCTCAAGTCCATCAAGCGCACCGGCTTCGGCCCCAACCTCTTCGACGAGTGGCGCTACCTGGACCACGGCGAGCCCGGCGAGGATTGCGCCGCGCGGCCGCTGAATCCAGACTTCGTCCTCAACCAGGACCGCTACCGCGGGGCCTCCATTCTGCTGGCGCGGGAGAATTTCGGCTGCGGTTCCAGCCGCGAGCACGCCCCCTGGGCCCTGATGGATTACGGTTTTCGCGTCATCATCGCGCCGAGCTTTGCCGACATCTTCTATAACAACAGCTTCAAAAACGGTCTGCTGCCCATTGTGCTGGAGGGCGCGCGGGTCGGTGAACTGTTCGACGAGGTAGAGGGCACACCGGGCTACAGCCTGACGGTGGACCTCGAGAACCAGACCCTGACGACGCCGTCGGGCGCGCAACTGGCCTTCGATATCGAGCCGTTCCGGCGCCACTGCCTGCTGGAGGGGCTGGACGAGATCGGCCTGACCCTCAAGCATGGTGATGCCATCCGGGCCTATGAGGAGCGCCGCCGCCATGAGGCGCCGTGGCTGTTCTCGGGGGTGGGGGAATGAGCGCGCGACTGCTGATCCTGCCGGGTGACGGCATCGGCCCGGAGATCGTCGCCGAGGCGCGCAAGGTCCTGGACGCCCTGGCCGCCGATGGCGGCATCGATTTCGAATTGGAGACCGCCCTGGTAGGGGGGGCCGCCATCGATGTCGAGGGGGTTCCCCTGCCGCCCTCGACGCTGGAGGCCGCGCGGGCTGCCGACGCCATCCTGCTGGGGGCCGTGGGTGGTCCCCGCTGGGAGCACCTGGATATCGCCATCCGGCCCGAGAAGGGTCTGCTGGGCCTGCGGCGGGAGCTGGGCCTGTTCGCCAATCTGCGCCCGGCCCTGCTCTACCCGCAACTGGCGGCGGCCTCATCTCTCAAGGCCGAGGTGGTGGCGGGCCTGGACATCCTCATCGTGCGCGAGCTCACCGGCGGCATCTATTTCGGCCAGCCCCGCGGTATCCGCACCAATGATCGGGGCGAGCGTGAGGGCTTCAATACCCTGGTCTATAGTGAAAGTGAGATAGAGCGCATCGCCCGCGCGGCCTTTGACATCGCCATGAAGCGCGACCACCGCCTGTGCTCGGTGGACAAGGCCAACGTGCTGGAGGCCACGGAGCTGTGGCGCGAAGTGGTCAACCGGGTGGCGGCGGATTACCCCGATGTGGTGGTGAGCCACATGTACGTGGACAATGCGGCGATGCAGCTGGTGCGCGCGCCCAAGCAGTTCGACGTCATCGTCACCACCAACATGTTCGGCGACATCCTGTCTGACCAGGCGGCCATGCTGACGGGCTCCATCGGCATGCTGCCGTCGGCCTCCCTCGACGCCGGGGCCAAGGGCCTGTACGAGCCCATTCACGGTTCGGCGCCGGACATCGCCGGCCAGGGGGTGGCGAATCCCCTCGCCACCATCCTTTCGGTGGCCATGATGTTGCGCTATACCCTAGGGCGCCCCGAACTGGCGGCACGGGTGGAAGAGGCGGTAAGTCGGGTGCTCGATCAGGGCCTGCGCACCGCAGATATCACGGCAGGCGCCGCGGCTGTCGGCACTGCCGCGATGGGGGACGCCGTGGTGGCGGCGCTTTAGAGACGCCCTGAACAAGGCCTTTCTTGGCTTTGCTTACCCCGCTTGGCCCGCTACATGTCCGGACCAAGCTCACGCATTTCAATCGTTTACGCGATTGATGCGACGGTCCAATCCTGGACCACACGGCAAGCACTGATTCAATAAGGGCTTCCCTATACAACTTTGGTCGCGAGTCGGGTGATGGAGATGAAACGCATCGGTTTTGTGGGTTGGCGGGGGATGGTGGGCTCCGTGCTGATGGAACGCATGCTGGCGGAGGATGATTTCGCCGGCATCGAAGAGCCCGTCTTTCTGACCACCTCCCAGGTGGGGCAGGCCGGCCCGGCCATCGGCAGGTCCATCGCCCCCCTCCAGGACGCCACGGACCTCGAGGTTCTGCTGACCCTGGATGTGGTGGTGAGCTGTCAGGGCGGCGATTATACGAATACCGTCTATCGTGGCCTGAGGGCCGCCGGCTGGCAGGGTTACTGGATAGATGCCGCCTCCAGTCTGCGTATGGCCGATGACAGCGTCATCGTGCTGGACCCCGTCAATCGGCGCGTCGTGGACGATGCCCTGAAGGCCGGCGTCAAGACCTTCGTGGGCGGCAACTGCACGGTGAGCCTCATGCTCATGGCCCTGGGCGGCCTGTTCGAGGAGGGGCTGGTGGAATGGGTGAGCTCCATGACCTATCAGGCGGCATCCGGTGCGGGGGCCCGCCATATGCGGGAACTCATCGCCCAGATGGGCGCCCTGTGGCAGGCCTCGGAAGCCCGGCTTGGGGACCCGGCGAGCGCCATCCTGGATATCGACCGTGGCGTGGCCGACGCCCTGCGGGGGGATGCCTTCCCGCGCCGGGAATTCGGCGTTCCCCTGGCGGGCAGTCTCATCCCCTGGATCGATCGGGCGATGGAGAATGGCCAGAGCCGGGAGGAATGGAAGGGCCAGGCGGAGACCAACAAGATCCTGGGTCGTGGTGCCGACCCGGTGCCCATCGATGGCATATGCGTGCGGGTGGGGGCCATGCGCTGCCACAGTCAGGCCCTGACCATCAAGCTCACGCGCAATCTGCCGCTGTCAGATATCGAGACGCTCATCGAAAAGGCCAATGACTGGGTGCGGGTGGTCCCCAACGAGCGCGAAATCTCCATGCGGGAACTCAGCCCGGCGGCGGTCACCGGCCGTCTGGATATCCCGGTGGGCCGCCTGCGGAAGATGACCA
This sequence comes from Thiotrichales bacterium, assembly GCA_011389995.1. Taxonomy (GTDB): domain Bacteria; phylum Pseudomonadota; class Gammaproteobacteria; order JAABTG01; family JAABTG01; genus JAABTG01. The sequence goes on along the minus strand of JAABTG010000010.1, from coordinate 44,643 downwards.
TGGGCAGCGAGTATCTCTCTGCCTTTACCGTGGGTGATCAGTTGCTGTGGGGGGCCGCAGAGCCCCTGCGGCGGATGTTGCGGATCATCCTGGAATGACCCGCCGCGAATGCCACCTGCCGCCGCTCGTTCGGCTGGTTGCGCAGGCTGGATTTTGGTCGCCGATCAGGGGTTGAACACACTTGAGAGATTATGAAGAAAAGGTGTTCAAATCGTTGAAATTCTGGTAAAAGCTAATTCGTAAGCTATAGTTGTCGGGTAGATGTAAGGGACATAAAGAGCTTTCCTGACCGGCTGGGGAAGGGGTTGGGAGTGTGTTTGAATTCAGGCGACCCACCAGAATTCTGGGCCAGCAAAAGAAACAGGTATAGGGATCCGTGATGAAACTGAGAAAGGTCCTGTTGTCGGCCACCGTGGCCGCGCTTCCCGTCAATGTTCTCGCACTCGGCCTCGGAAATGCTCAGCTTTCATCGGCGCTGAACGAGCCGCTGCAGGCCCGCATCGATCTGTACTCGGTGAGGAGCTCGGAGCTGGAGGACATCAAGGCGGAACTCGCCTCCGTGGCGGACTTCCAGAAGGCCGGGCTGGAGTGGTCCAGCAACCTCTCGCAACTCCGTTTCAACGTCAGTACGGGGCCTGACGGCAAACCCTACATCAGCGTTACCTCCCAGAAGCCCGTAAGGGAACCCTTTCTCAATTTCCTGCTCGAGGTGAACTGGCCCACGGGGCGGTTGTTGCGGGAGTACACGGTGCTGCTGGACCCTCCCGTCTACGCCGACGCCATGAAGACCACCGTGCAGCCCACGGTGACGGCGGATGCCGGGGCCGCGGCGGCCTCCCGGGCACCTCAGCGCGCCCCGGCGAGCGCCACCACCCCGCCTCCTTCCGGTGCCAGCGGCATGGTGAGAGACGGCCGTTACGGGCCGGTGCAGCGTAGCGAGACCCTGTGGTCCATCGCTTCTGCCGTACGTCCCGATGTGGGCGTCAGCGTGCAGCAGGCCATGCTCGCGCTGGTGGACGCCAATCCCGATGCCTTTATCGCCGGCAATGTCAACGCCCTCAAGGAGGGCCAGGTGCTGCGCATCCCCGGGCGGGAGGAGATGACCGCGCGTACCCAGCGGGAGGCCCTGGCGGAGGTGAAACGCCAGTACGCGCGCTGGCAGCAGCAGCGGCTGGAAGGCACCGCCGGGTTGGCCCCCGCCGGGGATACCCGTCAGGCCGGCAGCGGACAGGCCGGCGCCGCCGGGTCGACGGTGGACGAAGACGCCCGCCTGGAGTTGGTGAGCCCCGGCCGTGGCGAGCAGGGGGCCGGTGCGGGAGGGGACGACGCCCTGCGGGAAAGCCTGATGCTGGCGGAGGAGGAGTTGGATTCCGCCAAGGCCGAGAATGCCGAGATCAAGTCGCGCCTCGCCGAGACGGAGGCCATGCTGGAGGATTTCGAGCGCCTCCTGCAGCTGAAAAACGAGAACATCGCCGAACTCCAGCGCCGCCTGCGCCAGGAACAGTTCGACGCCTCCGGCGCCGAACCCGAAGAGGTGGCGGAACCCGAGGTGGCGCCGCCTTCCTTTGACGACCCTGCGTTCACCGAAGAGCCGTTGCCGTTGGAGGATCTGTTGGGTCCCATGGACGAGCCCGCCGCGGGGGATGAGGCCGGGGAGCCTGGGATGGGGCCCGATGAGGGGGAAACCGCGGCCGCCGTGACCGAGGAGCCGGCCGGGGAGGCCGTGGCCGAGTCCCCCATCGTCGAGGAGCCCGTTGCCCAACAGCCAGCCCCTGCGGCCGAGCCCGCCACGCCACCCAAACGGGCGCCCATACTGCCGCCACCGCCGGCGTCCGAGCCGGCCGGTCCGCTGGATTCCCTGCCCGTCAGCCCCGCTATCCTGGGCGCCGGATTGGGCGGCATCCTGCTGCTGTTGCTGGGCGGTCTGTTCCTGCGCAAGAAACGCGCCGCTGGTGAATCTCCCGAGTCGGAGGAGCCGCAGGCGGAAGTGACACCTGTTACGCCTCCCCCCGCGGCGGTAGAGCCGCCGCCGGCGCAGGATACCGAGTCCACGGCCGCATTCGCCGCCGAAGAGTCCACCAAGGATGAGCAGACCTCCCCCGAGGCCTTCAGTGACACCCTCGTGCAGGAGGCCGCGAGCCGCGACGACGATGCCCTGGACGAGGTCAACGTATACCTGGCCTACGAGCGCTATGACCAGGCCGAGCAGTTGGTGCGCAAGGCCATCGCCGCCGACCCCGAGCGCGAGGCCTACCACCTCAAGCTGCTGGAGATCCATCACACCGCCAAGAACACCGAAGGTTTCAGGAAGGATGCCGCTGCCCTGCAGGCCCTCGTCGGGGCCGGCGCCCCTGCAATGGTGCAGGCCATGACCTGGTGGGAAGAACTGGCACCCGATAGCCCGCTGTTCGGGGACAGCGATGAGATGGAAGGAGGGGCCACCCCGGGCAGCGCGGAAGCCGACGACCTGGATAGTGAGTTCGAGAAGACCCTGGAAGGCGAGCAGGCGGATATGGCGGGGTCCCCGGGCGATCTCGATTTCGATCTGTCGGGGGATGAGACCGCCCAGGCGGCGGCGGAGGGCGTCGCGGCCGGTGATCAGGCCGATGACATGGAACTCGACTTCGATCTCGGTCTGGAAGAGGGTGAAGATGAGGTGGTCACTGGCGAACGCGCCATGGAGGGCCTCGATCTGGAATTCGATGAAGAGACCGAGAAAGCCGGGCAGACCACCGGGGACGAAGTACTGGACCTGGATTTCGACCTCGGCGAGGGTGATGAGACGTCCGGCACCGGGGGCGGGTTGGATCTGGACCTCAGCGATGCCTCCGGCAAGGAAGACGATGGGGCCGCCGGGGCCGGTATGGAACTGGACTTCGACCTCGGTGAAGGGGATGAGGACAAGGCCGAAGGTGGTCTGGACTTCGATCTGGGGTTGGGGGACGAGGAGCCGGCGCCTCCTGCCTCCTCGGGCGTTCCGGAGGTCGGGCGCAGTGAAGGCAGCGGTGAGCCGCAGACGCCGGCGGGCGATGAAGGCATGGGCCTCGACTTCGACCTGGGTGAGGTCGACGAGGAGCAGGCGAGTACGGCAGAACGGCCCGCCGCCGGCGGTGAGGCCGGGACCCCTGAAGATTCGGGGCTGGACTTCGACCTGGACACCGGTGAGGACATCGCGGGAGCCGGCGGCAAAGCGGGCGAAGCCGACAGCGGGCGCCTCGACACCGTAGCCCTGGATAACCTCGATATGGACCTGGACGCCGGCACGGAGGCGGACAAGCCCGCCGCGGAAGGCGGCGGCCTGGACCTCGACCTGGGAACCGGGGGGGGCGATACCGCGACGCCGTCCGAGTCCGGCGAGGGCGAAGAGGACCTCGACTTCGATTTCAGCGATTTCGACCTGCCCGAGGACGACGCCGCCAAGTCGGACACGGGCGAGGGAATCACGGCACAGAGGCCCGACGACGAGGGCCCCGAGATCGACTTCGACCTGGATCTGGGCTTCGATGAAGACGAGGAGCCGGCGCAGACCCTCGGCCTCGGCGGTGAGATGGGGGGTGAACCGGATGAGGTGGGCACCAAGCTCGATCTCGCCCAGGCCTACATCGACATGGGCAACGCCGATGGCGCGCGCACCATCCTCTCGGAGGTTCTGAGCGAAGGTGACGAGGCTCAGAAGACGGAGGCCCAGGCCCTCCTCGACAAGCTGGATTGATGAGGCCTCGCCGCCTCGCGGCAGCCCCTGCGGGGGCCACGGACAGCGGTCGGCCACGGTGTAAGCCATTCCGGGGCGTCTGATGCGCTGGGCCCTTGGTGTGGAGTACGACGGCAGCGGGTTCGTCGGCTGGGAGACCCAGCGTAACGGGCCCAGCGTTCAGGCGGCGGTGGAACAGGCCCTGGCCAGGGTGGCCGCTCATCCCGTCGCCACGGTGTGCGCCGGGCGCACGGACTCGGGCGTCCACGCCTGGGAGCAGGTGATTCACTTCGACACCGTGGTCTCCAGGTCGCCGCGTTCCTGGGCCCTGGGTGCCAATGCCAATCTGCCCGCGGGTGTATCCGTGTTATGGGCGCGGCAGGTGCCGGACGACTTCAACGCCCGTTTCAGCGCCCTCTCCCGGCGTTATCGTTATCTCATCTATAACCGCCCCATCCGGCTGGCCAATCTGCGGCACCGCATGACCTGGTGGCGCCGTCCCCTGGACGTGGAGGCCATGCGCCGCGCCGCCGTTCACCTGCTGGGGGAACACGATTTCTCCGCCTTTCGCGCCAGTGGCTGTCAGGCCCGGACGCCGGTGCGCACCGTGAACCGACTCGATGTGGAGCGGACGGGTGAGGTGGTGTCCCTGGACGTGGAGGCCAACGCCTTTCTGCATCACATGGTGCGTAACATCGCCGGGGTGCTCATGGCGGTGGGCATCGGCAGGTTTCCCCCCGATTGGGCACGGCAGGTACTCGAAGGTCAGGATCGTCGCCTGGGTGGCGTCACCGCCCCCCCTACCGGCCTCTATCTGTACGCCGTGCGGTACCCGGAAAAATACCACTTACCCAGGGTTCAGCCGTCGCCCCTGGTCTGGTAGCGTTGAGCGTTTAGGACAGAATCACGATAATGAAGAGCCTGAACCCGGCGACCCGGGTCAAGATATGCGGCATCACGCGGCCCGCGGACGGACAGGCGGCCGCGGCCGCCGGGGCGGACGCCATCGGGCTGGTGTTCTATCCACCCAGCCCGCGGGCTGTCACTCCCGCCACCGCCCGCGCCGTGGTGGCGGCCCTGCCGCCCCTGGTGGGGGCGGTAGCCCTGTTCGTGGATGCCCAGCGGTCGTTCGTGGAACAGGTCCTGGCCGAGGTGCCGGTGGATGTCATCCAGTTCCACGGCGATGAGCCACCGGCCTTCTGCCGCAGCTTCAACCGGCCATATATCAAGGCGCTGCGGGTGAGGCCGGAGGTGGATGTGGCGGGGGCCCTGGCCGCCTATGCCGATGCCCGTGGCCTGCTGCTCGACAGCTACCATCCCGATCTCCCGGGCGGTACGGGCCGGACCTTCGACTGGTCCCTGGTGCCGTCAGCGCTATGGCAGCGGGTGATGCTGGCGGGCGGCCTCGACGCGGCCAACGTAGTGGACGCCATTCGCCGTTTCAGACCGGCGGCGGTGGATGTAAGCGGTGGTGTCGAGGCCTCCAAAGGCATCAAGGACCCCATCAAGATTGCCCAATTCATGAGAGGTGTCAGAAGTGCATAATCCGGCAGTTACCGAACACCTGATCGGGCAGTTTCCCGACGCCCGCGGCCACTTTGGCCCCTATGGCGGCCTGTTCGTCTCGGAGACGCTGATGGAGCCCCTGGAAGAGCTCGCGGCCGCTTACCACCACTATCTCGAGGATCCGGAGTTCCTGGCCGAGCTCGACGACGACCTGCGGCACTACGTGGGGCGGCCGTCGCCCCTCTACCATGCCCGGCGCTGGTCCGAGCGTCTGGGGGGCGCACGCATCCTGTTGAAGCGCGAGGACCTGAATCATACCGGCGCCCACAAGGTGAACAATACCGTGGGTCAGGCCCTGCTGGCCCGCCGCATGGGCAAGACCCGTATCATAGCCGAGACGGGAGCCGGCCAGCACGGGGTGGCCAGCGCCACGGTGGCCGCGCGTCTCGGCCTCGAGTGCGTGGTCTACATGGGGGCCGAGGATATCGAGCGCCAGTCCGCCAACGTATACCGCATGCGGCTGCTGGGGGCCCGGGTGGTGGCGGTGGAATCGGGCTCCCGGACCCTCAAGGACGCCCTCAACGAGGCCATGCGCGACTGGGTGGCCAATGTGGATGACACCTTCTACATCATCGGCACCGTGGCGGGTCCTCACCCCTATCCCGCCATGGTGCGGGACTTCCAGTCGGTCATCGGTCGCGAGGTGCGGGAACAGATGCTGGCCCAGGAGGGCGGACTGCCCGATGCCCTGGTGGCCTGCGTGGGCGGCGGCTCCAACGCCATCGGCCTGTTCTATCCCTTCCTCGATGATCCCGACGTCGCCATCTTCGGCGTGGAGGCCGGAGGCAGCGGCGTCGAGACCGGGCGCCACGCCGCGCCCCTGTGCGCCGGGCGTCCCGGCGTCCTCCACGGCAATCGCACCTACCTGATGGAGGACGACCGTGGCCAGATTGCCGCGACCCATTCCATCTCCGCGGGTCTCGACTACCCCGGCGTGGGACCGGAGCACTCCTGGCTCAAGGACAGCGGCCGTGCCACCTATGTGGCCGTCAACGACGACGAGGCCCTGCAGGCCTTCCATGACCTGACCCGCATCGAGGGCATCATCCCCGCCCTGGAAACCAGCCATGCCCTGGCCTATGCCACCAAGCTGGCCCCCACCATGGGGCGGGACCAGACCCTGGTGATCAACCTGTCGGGGCGCGGCGACAAGGACATCCAGACCGTGGCACGCCTGGACGGGATAACCCTATGAGCCGCATCGCCGCGAAATTCTCCGCCCTCGGGCCACGCAAGGCCCTGGTCACCTTCATCACCGCCGGCGACCCCGAACCCGGGGTCACCGTGGGACTGATGCACGGCATGGTGAAGGCCGGTGCGGACATCATCGAGCTGGGGGTCCCGTTCTCCGACCCCATGGCCGACGGTCCCGTCATCCAGCGCGCCAGCGAGCGCGCCCTGGCCCATGGTGTGGGGCTGGTGGAGATCTTCGCCATGGTGCAGGAGTTCCGTCGCCGGGACGCCGACACCCCCGTGGTGCTCATGGGCTATCTCAATCCCATGGAGGCCATGGGCTGCGAGGTCTTCGCCGCCGCGGCGGCCGCCGCCGGCTGTGATGGCGTACTGACGGTGGACGTGCCGCCGGAGGAGTCCGCCGAACTGGTGGGGGCCCTCAGGAGCCACGCCCTGGACCCCATCTTCCTGGTGGCCCCCACCACCTCGCCCCGGCGCATGGGGGCCATCGCCGGCCAGGCCAGCGGCTTCGTCTATTACGTCTCCCTGAAGGGGGTCACGGGCAGTGCCGCCCTGGACGTGGATTCGGTCGCCCGCAAGGTCACGGAGATCCGCGAGCACACCACCCTGCCGGTGGGAGTGGGTTTCGGTATCCGCGATGCCGCGAGCGCCGCCCGGGTGGCGGAGGTGGCGGATGCCGTGGTGGTGGGCAGTGCCATCATCGGTTGCCTGGAGGCCAGCCTCGGGGACACGGCGCGCGGCGTCGCCGACGCCGAGGCCCTGGTGCGGTCCCTGCGCGAGGGCATGGACGCAGCGGTCAGCGTGGCGGCTGGATGACCACCATGAGCTGGTTCCAGCGCCTGCTGCCCACCCGCATACGCACCGAGGGCGGCAACAAGCGCAACGTCCCCGAGGGGCTGTGGACCAAGTGCGCCTCCTGTGATTCCGTCCTCTACCGCGCGGAACTGGAGCGCAACCTGGAGGTCTGTCCCAAGTGCGGCTTCCACATGCGTATACCGGCGCGGCGGCGCCTGGACAGCTTTCTGGACGAGGACGACCGGGAAGAACTGGGGGGCGACCTGGCCCCCGTGGACATGCTGAAGTTCCGGGACAGTAAGCGCTACAAGGACCGGCTGTCCCAGGCCCAGAAGGGGACCGGGGAGAAGGATGCCCTGGTGGCCATGCGCGGTCGCGTCAAGGGGCTGTCCCTGGTGGCGGTGGCCTTCGAGTTCCGTTTCATGGGGGGATCCATGGGCTCGGTGGTGGGGGAGCGCTTCGCCATCGCGGCGGACGAGGCCCTGGCCCGTGAGATCCCCCTGGTGTGCTTTTCCGCCAGCGGCGGGGCACGCATGCAGGAGGCGTTGTTCTCTCTTATGCAGATGGCCAAGACCAGTGCCGCCCTGGCGGAATTGTCCCGCAACGGCGTCCCCTTCGTCTCCGTGCTCACGGATCCCACCATGGGCGGCGTGTCCGCCAGCCTCGCCATGCTCGGGGACATCAACATGGCCGAGCCCAAGGCCCTCATCGGCTTTGCCGGCCCGCGGGTCATCGAACAGACCGTGCGCGAGACCCTGCCCGACGGCTTCCAGCGCAGCGAGTTCCTGCTCGAGCACGGCGCGGTGGATATGATCGTCGACCGCCGCGACATGCGGGCCCGTATCGCCAGCGTGCTGGCCATCCTTACCCACCAGGAGGCGCCGGTGAGCCAGCCGGCCACCACCTGAGCGGTCTGGCCCGTCCCCCGTGCGGTCCGTAGCGCCGCGGTGAGCCAACCCATGCCCCTCGACCTGCCGGCCTGGCTGCGCCTGCTGGAACAGCGCCACCCCCGCTCCATCGAGCTGGGGCTCGGGCGCTGCGGCCGGGTGCGGGACCGCCTTGGCTGGCACCGTCTGCCCTTCGCCCTGTTGATTGTATCCGGCACCAACGGCAAGGGCTCGGCGGTGGCCCTCCTGGAGGCCTGTCTGCGCGCCGCCGGTTACCGCACCGGCGCCTATACCTCCCCCCACCTGCACCGCTACAACGAGCGCGTGCGGGTGGACGGTGAGGCAGTGACGGATGCCGACCTGTGTGCCGCCTTCGAGCAGGTGGAGGCGGCCCGGGGGGATACACCCCTGACCTACTTCGAGACCGGCACCCTGGGCGCCATGGCGGTGTTTCTGAAGGCGGCCCCCGATGTGGTGATCCTGGAAGTCGGCCTGGGCGGGCGGCTGGACGCGGTGAACATGTTCGATGGCGACGGTGCCCTCATGACATCCGTGGATCTGGACCACCGGGACTGGCTGGGGGACGACGTCAGGATCATCGGTCGCGAGAAGGCGGGGGTCTTCCGGGCCCAGCGCCCGGCGGTATGCGCCGATCCCCTGGCCCCCGACACCGTGGCCGCCACCGCCGCAACCATCGGCGCCCATTTCCTCCTGGCCGGCCGGGACTATCGCTGGGAACGAACCGGCGACTCCTGGTGGTGGAGGGGTGACGGGCTGATATTGGAGCATTTGCCCCTGCCGGCCCTGCCCGGCGAACACCAGCTCCGCAACGCCGCCGGCGCCATCGCCCTGCTCCATGCCGTGGGGGGGCCGTGGCCGTGCCGCCCCGGGCCCTCCACGACGGCCTGTCACGGGTCCGCCTGGAAGGGCGCCTGGAACTGCGGGCCGGGCCCGTGCGTTGGCTTTACGATGTGGCCCACAATCCCGAGGCCGCCCGCGCCCTGGCGGCCTTCCTCGAGAGCCATCCCGGTGAAGGGCGCAACTTTGCCATCTTCTCCATGTTCAGGGACAAGGACATCCCGGCCACGGTGGCCGCCGTGGCCGCCCTCGTGGATGGCTGGTGGCTGCCCCAGCTGGATAACCCGCGGGCCGTTCCGGTGGCGGAGCTCACGGGCCTGGTGGCCGCGGCCTGTCCGGGGGCGCCGGTGACCGCCTTCGAGTCCCCGCGGGCGGCCCTGGAGGACCTGCGGCCGCGGTTGCGGGAGGGCGACACGGTGGTGGTGTTCGGTTCCTTCATCACCGTGGCCGAGGTTAAGCGGCTTGAATCTTGGAGGGCCACACCGGAAACTCGGGGCCATGGATGAACGGTTGAAACAACGGTTGGTCGGGGCCGCCGTGATCAGTGTGGTGCTGGTGGTGTTCGTGCCCCTGGTCCTGGACGACCGATCCTCCGACGACACCCCGCCCGCCGCCGAGGCGATACCCGAGTGGCCGGATGATGAGCGCTTTCAGTCGCGCATCGTGCCCCTGGACGAGGAGACCCGGGACGAGCTGGCGGCGGGGCCGCCGGTCGCCCCCCAAGTGGCGCCCCTGGAACCGCAGGCAGGGTCTCCTCCCGCGCCATCTGCGGCGCCGGAACCACCGCCGGGACCAAGGCCGACGCCGGCACCCGTAACGTCGTCCCCGCCCGCGGCGACGGAAGGGGTGGATGCCCCCAAGGCGTGGTCCATACAACTCGGCAGCTTCGCCGATCGTGCCAACGCCCTCGGCCTGCGGGATACCCTGCGCAGCCAGGGTTTCACCGCCTTCGATCGCCGGGTCACGGTGGATGGGCGGGAGATGACGCGGGTCTTCGTCGGTCCGGAACTGCTGCGTTCCAATGCCCAGGACAAGCTCGAACGCCTGGAGAAGGCCTTCGACCTGAAGGGCCGGGTGGTCCGCCATCCCCAGGGCTGAGAGGGCCCCCGGCGTGGGCCCTCCCGACGCGTCGATTCAAGCCGTCCCCCATTAAACCGCCGCCGCCCACCCGGTGCATCCCACCGCCGGCGCGATGGATGGGGCGTCCCATCCTCCCGCACCTCGGAAAGCGCCGAATGCTTCCGGGCTTTCCTAATCCTCCTCGCGGATGCGCCGTTCCCGCAGCAGGGCGGCCTGACGGCGCATCACCTCCTGCATGATGAGGTCCTCCTCGTGGTCACCGATGTGGTCGAAATCGATGGCCAGCCGGTAACCCGGACGTTCCAGGCCGGTTTCCCGGGCGGGCCGGCAACGGATGACCCGTCCCAGGGCCAGTACCCGGGCATTGGCGGCCGTGGTGATCAGTTCCACCCGCACCGGCTGACCGGGCGTCATGGCCGTGGGCCAGACCACGCAGAGTCCCGAGGCCGACAGATCCACGTCCACCACCTCCATGCCGGCGATGGCCTGCTCCTCCAGCAGCAGGACCCTGGCCACGGCGTCCAGTTTCTGGTTGATGGAATGAAGGTAGAGGGCCACGTCCGCGTCACGATCCCGGATGCGGTTGAGCACATGGTCCATCTGGCTGGTGGTGGCGGAGAACTTGGCCGCCAGCCCGAAGCGGGTCTCCGCGCGGCTCTCCATCTCCTCCATCAGCCGTTCGACCCCCGCGGCGTCCAGGGGCTCCAGGGTCAGGGGGACCTGGTCAGTGATGCGGAAGTAGCGGCGGCGGTCGTTGTCCTCTTCCATTACGGTACGGGTTCTCGCGATTCGCTGGTTCCCGGCACGGGCAGCATACCGGCGTCGATGACGGCATCATCGGCGTCCGTGCGCACGATGATCTCCACGCGCCGGTTGAGGGCACGCCCTTCGGGCGTGGCATTGGAGGCCAGGGGCGCGGCGTCGGCATGGCCCTCCACCAGGAAGCGTTCAGGCGTCATGTTGCCATACTCGATGAGATTGTGGACCACGGTGACGGAACGGGCCGCCGAGAGCTCCCAGTTGGAGCGGAAACGGGCGGTGGCTATGGGGATGTCATCGGTGTGGCCGGCGACGTAGATGTTGCCCCGGGTCTCGGCCAGCACGGCGGCGATCTTCTCCATGATGGGTACGAATCCGGGGGTGACGTCGGCACGGCCCGAGGGGAAGCTGCCTTTCTCCTGGATGCGGATGAGGGTTATGCCCGGCTCCGTATCGATCTCGATGAGACCCTCGGCCACCTCTTCCTTGAGGTTCTCCTGGATGAAGATCTGTTGCCGGTCCGGCGCCGGCTCGTCCTCCTTCTCATGCTCCCCCTCGCCCTTTTCCTTCAGGTCGGACTGACTCCAGTCGAGGTTGTCCCGGGTCTCGTCCGTGGTCTGTTGGCGCATCTCGTTGATGATGGTGGGCTGGGGCTTACCGGGGCTGAACTCCCGGGCGATGATGGAGGTGCCCTTGGGCATGATCCTGGACTCGACCTGCCGTTGCACGCCGAAGGCCGCCTTCATGGAGCCCGCCACCTCCTTGTACTTGATGACATCCATCTCCGAGAAGGACAGCAGCAGTACGAAGAAGCACAGCAGCAGCGCCATGAGATCGGCGAAGGTGGCCAGCCACGGGGGCAGGCCGGTGGGGCATTTCCTGGCCGGTGCGGTGTCGCTCACCCGTCCATCCTCAGGCCGCCGCCTCCTGCTCTTCGCCGGTGGGGCGCTGGCTGTCCGGCAGGTAGGTGTTCAACAGGGTCTCCATGACCCGGGGATTGAGGCCCTCCTGGATGGCGTTGATGGTCTCCAGGATCAGGGACTTGTTGATGCGTTCCTCGTCGCTGCGGTGGGCCAGCTTGTTGGCGATGGGAAGGGCGAACAGGTTGGCGATGATGGCGCCGTAGAGGGTGGTGAGCAGGGCGATGGCCATGGCCGGACCGATGGCCTTGGGGTCGTCCATGTTGGACAGCATCTGCACCAGGCCGATGAGAGTGCCGATCATGCCCATGGCGGGCGCGACGTCACCCATGGCGCGGAATATGGCCTGGCCCCGCTCGTGGCGTTCGATGCCGAGGTTGATGTCCTGGGCCAGGGTGCGACGCACGAACTCCGGCGGATGGCCGTCGATGGCCAGTTGTATGCCCTGGCGCAGGAAGTCGTTCCTTATCTCCACGTTCTCCAGGGCCAGCAGACCGCTCTTGCGGGCCACCTGAGACAGTTCCATGGCCTCCTGAATGAGGGTGGCGGGGGCCTCCGTCTTGCCCGTGAAGGCATGGGCGGCCACCTTGAAGGCGGTGAGGAAGTGGGCCAGGGGGAATTGCATCAGGGTGGCGGCGATGGTCCCGCCCATGACGATGAGGATGGAGGCGGGATTTATGAACAATATGACGTCACCGCCGGTGGCGATGGCGCCCACGATGACGCCGAAGCCGCCGATAAGCCCGATCAGGGTCGCGAGATCCACTGCATGTACTCCCCGGAACTGTTAGCCCGGCGCCGCCGGGCGAATCGCTGGTGGTGCCGAAACCTGTCGGTTGAGGCGACCATTGCCGCGCGCCCTGCGACCATCCCTCTGGGGGGTTTGCTCTGGCGCCGTTATCCGTGGCGGGGGCGCGGCAACGTGAACCGTGGGCTCGCGGCGGACCCACGAGGGAGGGCCTCCGAAGAGTCGCCCACGGGAATACTAGCGGTGCGGGTGTTGCAAACTTTAGTCTCCAGGACCCGGCGCGGGCCCCAGCCGGTGTCCTGGCCCTGAAGTAATGTTTCCTTGAGAATGTCCTGGAAAGGAGCCGCGCCGGAGGATGGCGGGCCCCGAACCATCTTGAACCCGATGATTCTCGCGGACAGGACACCAGGGGTGGCGGGTCTGTTAATATCACCGTTTGGCGTTTGCAGCGAATCCATTAAAGAAAACCCGTGAATTGGGTGGACTATTTCATTCTCGGCGTGGTGCTGTTGTCCGGCGCCATCAGCCTGCTCCGGGGGTTCACCCGGGAGGCGTTGTCCCTGGCGGGCTGGGTCATCGCCATCTGGCTGGCCCTGGCCTTCGCACCGCGACTGGCGGGGCATCTGGTGCCCTACGTATCCATCCCGGAGGTGCGGCTGGCCATTGGTTTCGTGGTCATCCTGGTGGCCACCCTGGTGGCCACCGCCCTGGTGAACCTGCTCGTGGGACGGCTGGTGAACGGCACCGGACTCGGAGGCACGGACCGCATGCTGGGCTTGAGCTTTGGCATGGCGAGAGGGGTGTTCATCGTCGCCATCCTGGTTTTGTTGGGGGGGTTGACCACCTTCCCCGACAGCCCGTGGTGGCGGGATTCGTTGCTGGTGGGACACTTTCAGGCCGTGGCTGTGTGGTTGCGCGGGTTCCTGCCACAGGATATCGCGAGCGCGATATCCTATTGATTTCAAACTAACTGAAGAGGGTCCGGCCATGTGCGGTATCGTCGGAATGGTTGCCAGAGAACCCGTCAATCAGGCGCTCTACGACGCCCTGATGGTGCTCCAGCACCGCGGCCAGGACGCCGCGGGCATCGTCACCTGCGACGGCAACAGGGTCTATCTGCGCAAGGACCGCGGTCTGGTGAGGGACGTCTTCCAGGCCCACCACATGCTCAACCTGCCCGGCAACGTGGGGGTGGGGCACTGTCGCTATCCCACCGCCGGCTGCACCACCTCGGCCGAGGCCCAGCCGTTCTACGTCAATTCCCCCTACGGCATCATCCTCGCCCACAACGGCAACCTCACCAACGTGGAAGACCTCAAGCGCGAACTGTTCGCGGAGGATCTTCGCCATATCAACACGGATTCCGACTCCGAGGTGCTGCTCAACGTGTTCGCCCACGAACTCGCCGCCCAGGGTGGGCCGCGGCTGCAGCCCGCGGACATCTTCCACGCCGTATCCCGGGTCCATACCCGTTGCACCGGTGGTTACGCGGTAGTGGCCATGATCGTGGGCCACGGCCTGGTGGCCTTCCGCGACCCCCACGCCATCCGGCCCATCGTCTACGGCACCCGCCAGACACCGGCCGGGGTGGAGTACATGGTGGCCTCGGAAAGCGTGGCCCTGGACGTGCTGGGCTTCGAACTGGCGGGCAGCATCCGCCCCGGCGAGGCCATCTACGTCACGGACGAGGGGGAATTCCATTCCGCCCAGTGCGCCGAGGCCTCCAGCTACGCCCCCTGCATCTTCGAGTTCGTCTATCTGGCGCGGCCCGACTCCATCATCGACGACGTATCGGTGCACAAGGCGCGGCTGCGTATGGGTACGCGGCTGGCCAAGAAAATCCTGCGGGAGTGGGGGACGGACCACGGCATCGACGTGGTCATACCCATCCCCGATTCCAGCCGCACGGCGGCCCTGCCCCTGGCATATGAGCTCGGAGTGAAGTATCGCGAGGGCTTCGTGAAGAACCGTTACATCGGTCGCACCTTCATTATGCCGGGACAGAAGCAGCGCAAGAAGTCCGTGCGCCAGAAGCTCAACGCCATCGATCTGGAATTCAGGGGCAAGACCGTGCTGCTGGTGGACGATTCCATCGTCCGCGGCACCACCTCCAAGCAGATCATCCAGATGGCGCGGGATGCGGGGGCCAGGAAGGTCTATTTCGCCTCCGCCGCGCCGCCGGTGCGCTGCCCCAATGTCTACGGCATCGATATGCCCACCGCCCATGAACTCATCGCCCACGGCCGCAGCGAGCAGGAGGTGGGGGTGGCCATCAATGCGGACCGCATCATCTTCCAGGACCTGGCCGATCTGGAGGCCGCCGTGCGCAAGGGCAACGACAACCTGGGGCATTTCGATTCCTCCGTATTCGACGGCGACTACATCACCGGTGACGTGGACGAGGCCTATCTGCTGCGCCTCGGCCTCATGCGCAGCGACGGCGCCAAGGCCCAGCGGGCGGACGCCCCCGGGGATGTGCTCGAGCTCCACAACGCCTCTTGACGCCCTCCATGGCCGTTTCCTGGCCTTGCCGACGCGCCGATTTGAGCCACAGCTTGCGGGCGCCCTACAAATGCCGCTAAAGCGAGGCGTCGTCCGGACCTGCTTGGGGCGGTATCGCGAACCGGCCCTTTTCATGGCTACCAGGAGGCCTGACCATGATCGCAGATGACGACGGAACCCGGGACGGGGAGCCCTGGGGTTTCGATACCTGGGCCGTGAGGGGCGGGCAGGTGCGGACCGCCGAGCAGGAGCACAGCGAGCCCATCTTCGCCACCTCCAGCTTCGCCTTCGCGTCCGCCGCCGAGGCGGCCGCCCGCTTCGCCGGCGATGAGCCGGGAAATATCTACTCCCGCTTCACCAACCCCACCGTGCGCACCTTCGAGCAGCGCCTGGCCCGCCTCGAAGGGGGGACCCACGCCGTGGCCACGGCCTCCGGCATGGCCGCCATCCTGGCCACCTGCCTCGGCCTGCTGAAAAGCGGCGACCACGTGGTGGCCTCCCGCAGCATCTTCGGTTCCACGGTGCAGCTCTTCAACAAGATCCTGGCCCCCTTCGGCATCGCCACCACCTTCGTGGACATGGGGGACTACGGGGCCTGGGAACGGGCCATCGGCCCCGCCACCCGGTTGCTGTTCCTGGAGACCCCCACCAATCCCCTCACCACGGTGGCCGACATCCCCCGCCTCGCCGCCCTGGCGCGGGACAAGGGGGTGCTGCTGGCGGTGGACAACTGCTTCTGCACCCCGGTACTGCAACGGCCCCTGGAGCTGGGGGCCCACCTGGTCATCCATTCGGCCACCAAGTATCTGGACGGCCAGGGACGTTGTATCGGCGGTGCCGTGGTGTTCCCCGACGCCCACCTGTGGGAGCCGGTCTACGGCGTGCTGCGCACCGCCGGGCCCTCCATGAGCCCCTTCAACGCCTGGGTGTTTCTCAAGGGGCTGGAGACCCTGTCGGTGCGCATGGCGGCCCACTGCGAGCGGGCCCTTACCGTGGCCCGCTGGCTGGAGGCCCGGCCGGGAGTGCGGCGGGTGTTCTACCCGGGGCTGGCGTCCCATCCCCAGCACGAGCTGGCACGGCACCAGCAGTCCGGTTACGGCGGCATCGTGGCCTTCGAGGTGGCGGGCGGGCAGGAAGCGGCATGGCGGGTGGTGGACGCCACCCGCATGCTCTCCATCACCGCCAACCTCGGCGATACCCGCACCACCATCACCCATCCCGCCACCACCACCCACAGCCGGCTGACGGCCGAGGAGCGGGTGCGGGCCGGTATCGGCGACGGTCTGCTGCGGGTGGCGGTGGGCCTGGAAGACCCGGCGGACATCACGGCGGACCTCGCCCGCGGCCTGGACTGACGGGGCATGGATGTCGCCGCGGCACGCCAGCGGTTGCTCGCCGCCTATGCCGGGGCCCTGGAGACGGTGGACGGGACAACGGCCACCCGTCGCGCCCTGGCATCTGCGGAGCTGTCCTCCGGCGTGGACGTCGTGGCCCTGGGCAAGGCCGCGGTGGCCATGGCCCGCGGGGCGCAGGCGGCCCTGGGGGAGGGCATCCGCCGCCTGTTCATCGTCACCAAACGGGGACACGGCGACGAGGAACTCTTCGCCCGGCCGTGGGTGACGGGCCTGGAGGCCGCCCATCCCGTGCCCGACGGCAGCAGCCTCGCCGCCGGCGCCGCCCTGGTGGAGTTCCTGGCCACGGGACCCATGGAGCGGGCCGTGATGTTTCTCGTCTCCGGGGGCACATCGAGTCTGGTGGAGCGCCTGCGCCCGGGGCTGGACCTGGTTCTGCTGGAACGGGCCAACAGCTGGCTCCTCGCCTCGGGCCTCGATATCCACCACATCAACCGGGTGCGCCGCGCCCTGTCGGACATCAAGGGCGGGGGGCTGGTGCGTCACCTGCGGGGGCGCCCGGCCCGGGTGCTGCTCATCTCGGATGTCCCCGGCAACCGCATCGGCAGCATCGGCTCCGGGCTGCTCCATGGGGCGCCCCCGGACACCCTGGACGATCTGGCCCTGCCGTCCTGGTTGCGGGACGCCGTGGCCGGCGGGGAAGGGGCCGCCCCGGCCGGGGCCGTCTCCATCCCTCATCTCATCATTGCGGACAACGCCGGGGCCCTGGCCGGGGCCCGGGACCGGGCCGTGGCGTCGGGCCTTAAGGTGCATCCGCACACGGAATTCCTGGCCGGCGATGCCGTGAGGGTGGGTCACGACCTGCTGTCGGCGCCACCGGCCGCCCGGGGCCTTCACCTGTGGGGCGGCGAGACCACGGTTCGCCTCCCGCCGCGACCGGGGCGCGGCGGCCGCTGTCAGGCCCTGGCCCTGGCGGCGGCCCGCGCCGGCGCGGGCCGCCGCGGCTGGTGCCTGCTGGCGGCCGGCACCGATGGCACCGACGGCCCCGGCGGGGATGCCGGGGCCCTGGTGGACGGCTGCACCGTGGCCCGCGGCGAGTCGGCCGGCCTCGACGCCGAGGTATCCCTGGCCGCCGCCGACGCCGGCACCTTCCTCGAAGCCAGTGGCGACCTGCTGTATACGGGGCCCACGGGTACCAATGTGATGGACCTGGTGCTGCTTTGGCAGCAATAGCTCCCGGTTACCGCGTTTGATTTTTTTTAACCCACGAAAGACGCCAAAGAGACGAAAGTAAAAAGGAACGGCAGCCATAGTCCTTCCAGCGCAACCTCCCCGTCCCGGGGTACCTCCGGCCCCGGTAGTTTCCCGCATTGCCGCCCGGCAACCTTTCGCGTGTTTCGCGCCTTTCGTAGTTCCTGCTTTTGTTGTTCGTTTTCATCGTTCCAGTGTAAACCGGACAAGAGTGCGCAGGGCGTAATCCGGGGCGGATTTGCCCGCGGGCGGGCCTTGTTCCGGGAACGGCCATGACCTAGGGTGCTAGCTGTTTCCCAATGCCGAGGGCCGGTCATGACCACCATCCGTGGGGCCGATTTCATCACCAGCATCGCCGATGCCTTCCAGTACATCTCCTACTACCATCCGCCCGATTTCATCCGCGCCCTGGGGGCGGCCCACGAGCGCGAGGAATCGCCGGCGGCGCGGGATGCCATGGCCCAGATCCTGGTGAATTCCCGCATGTGTGCCGAGGGTCACCGGCCGGTGTGCCAGGATACCGGCATCGCGGTGGTGTTCGTGGAGGTGGGCATGGACGTGCGCTGGGAAGGCGCCATGGGCATCGAGGAGATGGTGAACGCGGGGGTGCGCCGCGCCTACACCGATCCCGCCAACGTGTTGCGGGCCTCCGTGGTGGACCCGCCCATGGGGGGGCGCCGCAACACCGGCGACAACACCCCTGCGGTGGTGCACATGCGCCTGGTGCCGGGGGACCGGGTGGAGGTGCGCCTGGCCGCCAAGGGCGGTGGTTCGGAGAACAAGTCCCGCTTCGCCATCCTCAACCCCGCCGCCAGCGTCGCCGACTGGGTGGAGGAGGTGGTGCCCACCCTGGGGGCCGGCTGGTGTCCCCCCGGCATGCTCGGCATCGGCATCGGCGGTACCGCCGAGAAGGCCATGCTGATGGCCAAGGAGGCCCTCATGGAGCCCATCGACCTGCACGATATAAAGGCCAGGGGGCCGCGGGACCAGGTCGAGGCCCTGCGCCTCGAGATCTACGAACGGGTGAATGCCCTGGGCATCGGCGCCCAGGGCCTGGGGGGGCTCACCACGGTGCTGGACGTGAAGATCAGGACCCACGCCACCCACGCGGCGTCCCTGCCGGTGGCCCTCATCCCCAACTGTGCGGCCACCCGCCATGCCCATTTCGTGCTGGATGGCTCCGGCCCGGCGCGCCTGGAGCCGCCGCGTCTCGAAGACTGGCCGGCGGTGACCTGGACGGCCGGGGCGGAGGCCCGCCGGGTGGACCTGGATACCGTGAGCCCCGCCGAGGCGGCCAGCTGGCGGCCCGGCGACCGGCTGCTGCTCAACGGCCGCCTGCTCACCGGGCGGGACGCTGCCCACCGGCGCATCGAGGAACTCCTGGCGGCGGGCCAGGGTTTGCCCAAGGGCGTGGATTTCCGCGGCCGCTTCATCTACTACGTGGGCCCCGTGGACCCCGTGGGCGATGAGGTGGTGGGGCCGGCGGGGCCCACCACCGCGACCCGCATGGACCGTTATACCGACATGATGCTGGGGGAGCTCGGCCTGTTGGGCATGGTGGGCAAGGCCGAGCGCGGCCCCGGGGCCGTGGCCTCCATCAAGGACCACGGCGCGGTGTACCTGATGGCGGTGGGAGGGGCCGCCTATCTGGTGTCCAGGGCCATCCGCGAGGCCCGGGTGCTGGCCTTTCCCGAGCTCGGCATGGAGGCCATCTACGAATTCACGGTGACGGACATGCCCGTCACCGTCGCCGTGGACAGCCGTGGCGAGTCGGTGCACCAGAGTGGTCCCGCCGCCTGGAGGAGCCGTATCGCCGGCATCCCGGTGGCGACGGCGTGAGGCCGCGGCGGCGCGGGGCGGGCCTCAGCCCGGGTTGGGCCGGAGGGGCGGGCCGCGCCGCACCGGCAGATCGAGGCTGCGCCAGGTGCGCATGTCGCCCTCCAGTTGGGTGAGGTTGGTGAAGCCGAGTTCCCGCAGGGTGGCGCGGGCGGCGCGGGAGCGGCTGCCCGTCTCACAGTAAAGGACGATGGGGCGCCCGGGATCCGTCAGGCTCTCGGCCAGCTGTCCGATGCGGCGGCCTTCCACCAGTCGTGCCCCGGGGATGTGGCCGGCCACGTACTCCTGGGGTGTGCGGATGTCGAGCAGCAAGGGCGGATCGTCGCCGGCCATGGCGGCCTTCAAGTCCGCAGGGGCGATGCGGGGGTCCTGGTCGGTCACCACGTGACGGTTGGCGAAGGCGGCCAGCACCACCACCAGGGCCACTATCACCCAGGGCACCAGGGACTTGGAAGAGGTCTTGGTTTGCTCGTTCATGGTCATGGGGGTCCTCAGTTCCTGGGGCTCAGCCAGAACCACCAGACGATGAGATACATGAGTCCCACGCCCACCAGGTTGACCAGGAAGTCAGTCATCGCAGGGTCTCCGTCTTGAATCGAAGCAGGCGGCTGGCGTTGCTCACCACGGTGACCGACGACGCGGCCATGGCCGCGCCCGCCACCATGGGGTTGAGCAGCAGTCCGAAGGCGGGGAACAGCAGACCCGCCGCCACCGGGATGCTCACGGTGTTATAGGCGAAGGCCCCGAACAGGTTCTGGCGGATGTTGCGCACGGTGGCCCGGGACACCTCAATGGTGTCGGCCACCGCCATCAGGGAGCCGCCCATGAGGGCCACGTCGGCGCTCTCCACCGCCACGTCGGTGCCGGTGCCGATGGCCATGCCCACGTCCGCCAGGGCCAGGGCCGGGGCATCGTTGATGCCGTCGCCCACCATCCCCACCTTCTGGCCCCTGGCCTGGAGCTCGCGGATGAGCTCGGTCTTGTCCGCCGGCAGCAACTCGGCGTGGACTTCCTCGATACCGAGCTCCGCGGCGATGGCCTCGGCCGTACCCCGGGCGTCGCCGGTGGCCATGATGACGTGGAGCCCGGCGGCCTTGAGGCGCGCCACCGCCGCCGCCGCGTCGGCCTTGGGGGGGTCGGACACCGCCACCGCGCCCACCAGGGTATGCCCGGTGGCCACGTAGACGATGCTCGCCCCCACCAGGGCGGTGGTATCCACCTTCTTCGTGGAGATTCCCTGCTCCTCCATGAGCCGGCGGCTGCCGGCGATGACCTCTTCGCCGTCGACCCGTCCCCGCACGCCGCGCCCGGTGAGGGACTCGAAGTCCGTCACCGCCACCGGCGTCATGTCCCCCTCGGTGGCGGCCTTGACGATGGCGGCGCCGAGGGGGTGCTCGGAACCCGTCTCCAGACCGGCGGCCAGGCCCATCACCTGTTCCTCGCTGTGGCCCCGGGTGGGGAGTATGGCGGTGACGGTGGGCTTGCCTTCGGTGACGGTGCCCGTCTTGTCGAGGACGATGGTGGTGAGCTCCCCCGCCGCCTGAAGGGCATCTCCGGTGCGGATGAGGATGCCATGGGCGGCCGCCAGGCCGGTGCCGATCATCACCGAGATGGGGGTAGCCAGCCCCAGGGCGCAGGGACAGGCGATCACCAGCACGGTCATGGCGGTGACCACCATGTAGCCGGTGACGGGCGCGGGCCCGAAGTTGAACCACACCAGGGCGGTGAACACGGAGAACATGAGCACCGCCGGCACGAAGATGGCGGACACCCGGTCGGCGAGCCGACCGATGGCGGGCTTGGCCGACTGGGCGCGGCGCACCTCGTTGACGATCTGGGACAGCACCATGTCGCGACCGATGCGGGTGGCCTTCATGAGGAAGCTGCCGCGCCCGTTCACCGTTCCGCCCACCACCTCGTCGCCGGGCCGGCGTCCCACGGGCATGGGCTCGCCGGTGAGCATGGACTCGTCCACGTCCGACTGACCCTCCAGCAACTCGCCATCCACCGGGATGCGCTCGCCGGGACGGATGCGCAGGGTCTCGCCGAGACCCACCTGCTCCACCGCCACGTCCAGCTCCCGGCCGTCCCGGATCACCCGCGCCTTCTTGGGCTGCAGGTCGAGGAGGCGGCGGATGGCCGTGGAGGTGCGCATGCGGCTGCGGGCATCCATGGCGGTGCCGAAGTTGATGAAGGCGAGGATGAAGACCGCCGCCTCGAAGTAGGCATGGCGCGCCAGGGAAGGCACGGTGTCGGGCCACATGGCCACCAGCATGGAGTAGACCCAGGCGGTGCCGGTGCCCAGCGCGATGAGGGTGTCCATGTTGGCGTTGTGGTGGCGGAAGGCCTTCCAGGCACCCACGTAGTAGTGACGTCCGCCATAGTACATGGCGGCGGCGGTGACCAGGCCCACCAGGACCCAGAAGAGGCGGTTGCCGGGATCGCCCGTGACGGCGGGCAGCAGACCCGCCATGCCCGAGATCATGAGTTGGGTCCCCCAGGCGCCGGCCACCGCGGCCTGGATGAGGAGGGTCTCCTGGTGGGCCTTCTCCCGGCGCTCCTTCTCCACGTCGTCCTCGATGCTCACCATCTCGGCGGCATCGTAGCCGGCGTCCTTGACGGCCCTCACCAGGGCCACGGGCTGCACGTCGCCCTCCACCCGGGCGGTATGCTCGGCGAAGTTGACGGTGGCGCTGCGCACGCCGTCGACGCCGGTCAGCGCGCGTTCCACGGCACCCACGCAGCCCGCGCAGGCCATGCCGGAGATGGACAGGGTGTATTCGCCGGGGGTATCCGTCATGCGTCTGTCACGGCGGCGGGGTAGCCCGCGGCACTCACGGCCGCGGCCACCGCCTGGGGGTCGGCATCCCCGGTCACCACGCCGCTGCTCCCCGCGTGGTTGAAGTGGGCATCGGTGACCCCGGGGACCTCCAGGGCGGCCTGGCGGGCGGCCGCCTCGCAGCCCCCGCACTTCATGCCGCTCACGCTCAAATGGATCTCTCTCTCTGGCATAGTATCCGCTCCTCAAGTACGGCGTTTTTATATGGGCGCGCAGATTATAACCGACCAGGGCCGGGGTAAATGGTTCTGCCATTTGGGTGGATTACTGGCCTCGGTGATGGCCCTGCTGGCCCCGGCGGTGGCGGCACAGCCCCTGGGGCCGCGGGACATCGCCGTGGTGGTCAACGTCAGGGATGCAGACAGCGTGCGCACCGGACGTTACTTCCAGCGCCGTCGCGGTTTACCGGCGGAGAACTTCATCCGCGTGAGTTTCGACCCCGGCGACCCCGTGCTCAAGCCCCGCGAGTTCGCCGCCATCAAGGCGCGTCTGGACGAGCTCACACCGCCGGCGGTCCAGGGCTACGCCCTGGCCTGGAGCAAGGTGACCCGGGTGGGGTGCATGTCCATCACCACGGCGGTGGCGGCGGGCTATGACCCGGCCTTCTGCGCCCGGGGTTGCGAGCCCACCCGGGAGAGCCCCCTCTTCAACAGCCGCAGCCACCGGCCCTATGACGATTTCCGCTGGCGTCCCGCCATGTTGTTGCCGGCGGAGGATTTTCATCTCGCCCGGGACCTGGTGGAGCGGGGCATCGCCGCCGACGCCACCTTTCCCTTCGGTGGGGCCTATCTCCTCCGCACCTCTGATAAGCGGCGCAACGTGCGTGCCACGGAGTACGCCCGGGTGGCGGAGCTGTTCGGTGATCTGCTGAAGGTGAGGGTGCTGGAGCAGGATGCCATCCGCGACCGCGAGGACGTGTTGTTCTATTTCACCGGCAGCAAATGGGTGCGGGACATCGACAGCAACCGCTTCCTGCCGGGTGCCCTGGCCGACCATCTCACCTCCGCCGGGGGGCGGCTTGAGGGCGGGCGCCAGATGTCCGCCCTGGCGTGGATCCGTGCCGGTGCCACGGGCAGTTATGGCACCGTGGTGGAGCCCTGCAACTTTCCCCCAAAGTTCCCCTCACCCCTGGTGGCCATGGACCGCTACCTGGACGGCGACACCCTGCTGGAGGCCTATTGGAAGAGCGTGGCGTGGCCGGGGCAGGGGATCTTCATCGGCGAACCCCTGGCACGGCCCTTCTCCCGCCCGCCGGACACCGCGCCCTGAGGGGACGCGAGGCGTTGGCCGTCACAAATGAGGGAAGAAGAAAACCGCGTTTTCTCTTCCGTGCTGATTTTGGCCATGGATGGCCAATAATCAGCTTAATTTATACAGGCGTGACGTTGTTGGCCTGTAACCCCTTCTGACCGTCCACCACCTCGAAGGTGACCTTCTGGCCGTCCCGCAGGGTACGGTGCCCCTCGCCGTTGACGGCTCGGAAGTGAACGAATACGTCCGGACCACTCTCCTGCTCGATGAAACCGTAACCCTTCTTGTCGTTGAACCACTTGACGACGCCCGTTTGAAGTTCAGCAGCCATAAGCGAGTCTCTGTCAAAAAGCACCGGAGGGCTCCGGTGTGTCCGCAGGCATGCCCTGTGTTGCGGCGCCGGGGAACGGTGGCGCTACACCGACCCACAGGGCGATTTCCGTTACGTGAGCCGCACGCGGGCCCAGGGTGGCCCCGGATACCCCAGGGTATGTGAGCAAGGGGGCCGTCCCGCGAGTGGTCAAAGCAAAGCATAGCACCTGGCTGGGGGCAGAAAAACGCGGGTTGGCCGCTGCCGGCAGGCCCTTGCGCGGAAATGCCCATACTCCCTGTCCCGGACCCCATCAGCGCGGCCCGGGCCGCAGCGGGCCCGGTTCCGGATAGCCCATCGCAGCCCCTTGCGCCATGACTGCGGCCGCCCACCCAAGGGGTGCAAGGGAAGTGCCGAAGGGTTGAGGGCGCTCCCGGCGGGCCCTCAGGCCTTCAGGCATACCCCGCCGCGGCGGGGGTCGCCGGCGCCGGACATGCGCCCGTCGGCCTGATGGAAACTGACCCCGTGGGCGCCGCCGAAGAACAGGTTGCGGTCCGGCCATACCCGCACGTCGTCGAAGGTCTCGCCGAGGGCTGCGATGGCCGCTTCCGGAAAGCCGTCTTCCACGTTGAGGATGCCGTTCTCGAAATGGATGCGGGGGCGCTCGATGGCGGGGGCGAGATGAAGGCGATGGCGCACCATGTTCCGCATCACCTGCAACATGGCGCTGCGGATGCGGTTGGAGCCGCCGGAGCCGAGGGCATGGATGGGTCCCCCGGTCTCGTAGACCAGGGCTGGCGCCATCATGGAGGACAGGCGCTGGTCGGGCTGCCAGCGATGAAAGCCCCCGGGATTGAGGTCCTCTTCACCCAGCATGTTGTTCAACATGATGCCGGTGCCGGGGACCACGTAGCCGCATCCCTCGCCATTTGAGACCGTCATGCTGGCGATGTTGCCCGCCGCATCCGCGACGCTGATATGAGTGGTGCCCCGCGGGGCGTGGGCGCGTCCGAGGATCTCCGCCCCATAGCGCGCCAGCCGTCGGGCATCGAACAGATAGTCCCGGGCGTCATGGCCACCGCGACCCGCCGCCAGGGCATCCATGCGGGCTTTGTTGGTGAGGGCCATGGCCGTCGCCAGGTTTATGAGCTCGGCGCCATCGTCGGGGCCCCGGTCGGCGGATGGCAGTCGGGCCAGCAGATCCGTGGCGAAGGCGATGAGCATGCCGCCGCAGGAGGGCGGCGGATTGATGAATACCCGCGCGCCGTTGAGCTGAAAGGACAGAGGGCGGCGTTCCTCCACGCGATAGGCGCCGAGGTCGTCCATGGTGAGGCTGCCGCCGCCGTCGGCACAGGCCGCGGCGATGGCCTCGGCGATCTCACCGCGGTAGAAGAGGTCCTCCTTCTCGATGGCGAGGGTCTCGAGGGTGTCGGCGAGTTCGGGAAAGCGCACGACCTCGCCTTCCCTCACCGCCCGTCCGGGCTGCCCCGGGCTTGCGAACAGCCGGGCTGTCTCGGCTGACGCCAGGTAAATGGGTGACACCACCTGATGGATGTAGGCCTGGAGGGCGTTTATCCTCACGCCGTCGCGGGCGAGGGCCACCGCGGGTGCCACCACCTCGGCCATGGGCAGGCGCCCCAGCTCCCGATGGATGTGAAAGAGCCCCCTCACCATTCCGGGGGTGGCCACCGCACCGAGGCCGATGTGGAAGTCCTGGGTGGTGGTGCCGAAGTCCACGGTCACGGGATGGAAATCCACCGCGTCCGGCGGCGGTGGGCGGCGCGGCGTCTGGGTGAAGAAATCGTAGCAGCGGTTCGAGCCATCCCGTGCCACCCGGGCGAGCATGAAACCGCCGCCGCCCAGAGAGCACAACACCGGCTCTGCCACCGCGGCGGCGAGGTTGGCCGCCACCACCGCGTCGAAGGCGTTGCCGCCGGCACGCAGGATGGCGCAGGCCGCCTCGGCGGTCTCGGCATGACCGGCCGCACAGAGTCCGGTGGGACTCACCGGCAGGTCCCCGGGGGGCGTGGTCGTCGTGTATGCACTGGCTGGTCAGACTCCTGGGCAGGCGCGGGTTCCTCCCGGGGAGGCGCAGGGACAGACCCCGGCCGGGCGGGCCATTTACCCACCCAACGCCCATTACCGCGGGGCCCGGGCATTGTGGCGAAAACGCGGCCCGCGCGCCACATGGAGCCGTGGTCGTGGCCTTGGGGTGGAAACCCGGGGAGGCGCCGGCCGGCGGCCATGTGGTGCTTGCTTCCGCGTATGTTTGAAACCATCATTACCGCCCGTTCGATCCAAACGGTTATCACGGGGCCGTCCCGTGGGACACCGAACCGCCATGATTGAAGCCCGTCCGGAGGACGTGACCACCACGCCGTCCCAAGGCTTCATGAGGGGTATCCGAGGGAGACGACATGCTGAAAGTAGGTGACGAAGCGCCTGACATCTCCGTGCCAGATACGGATATGGAGCTGCAGGGCCTCAAGGATTTCCTGGACGGATATCTGGTGTTGTATTTCTACCCCAAGGACGATACCCCCGGCTGCACCATCCAGGCCAACGACTTCACCGACCTCGTGGATGACTTCGAGGAGGCGGGGGCGAAAGTCGTGGGTGTCAGTCGTGACGACTGTTTCAGCCATCAGGCCTTTCGCGACAAATACGGCCTCAAGATCCAGTTGCTCGCCGACGTGGATGGAGAGGTGTGCAGCGCCTATGACGTCATTCAGGAGAAGGAGAAGGACGGGGTGCGCAAGATGGGCCTGGTGCGCTCCACCTTCGTCATCGACCGCGACGGCATCATCAGGCACGCCGAATACGGCGTCTCGCCCAAGGGTCATGCCCTCAAGATGCTGGATCTCATTCGCGCCGGTCTCTGATATCGCCCCTTTGTCCTGCGGGGAAACGCTGCCATACCGTCCCCAGTCCGACCCATGGATGGGTCGCCGTTGCCATCAATCAGGTCCTTGAACTGCCGGAGTCCGGTCCCGCTGCCTCCGGCCATCGGTGTCTCCCATGATCCCCTCGTCTGCCCCCGTCCATTACCGCATCCACCCCGCCGACCCGGCGGCACACCTCTTCGAAGTGGAGTGCCGGGTGGCCGATCCGGCCCCCGCGGGACAGGAGTTCAGCCTGCCGGCGTGGATCCCGGGCAGCTACATGATCCGGGATTTCGCCCGCAACGTGGTCAGTTTCACCGCCGCTTCGGCCC
This sequence comes from Thiotrichales bacterium, assembly GCA_011389995.1. GTDB lineage: Bacteria > Pseudomonadota > Gammaproteobacteria > JAABTG01 > JAABTG01 > JAABTG01. The sequence continues at coordinate 17,590 of JAABTG010000010.1, read as the reverse complement.
ACGGCCCCGTAGGGGTGACCAAGCTGGACAAGCAGACCTGGAGATGCGATGCGGTGGAGGGCGAACTGACGGTGCGCTACCGGGTCTATGCCTGGGAGCTGACGGTGCGGTCCGCCCATCTCGATACCACCCACGGTTATTTCAACGGCACCAGCGTCTTCATGGCGGTGGGTGGCCGGGAGGCCGCGGCCTGCACCGTGGACATCGAGGCCGGTGACCATCCCGCCTGTGCCCGCTGGCGGGTGGCCACCGGCCTGGCGCGCCTTGAGGGTGAGCGGGAGTGTTTCGGACGCTTTTCCGCCGCCCACTACGAGGAGCTGGTGGATTGTCCGGTGGAGATGGGGGAGTTCCGGCTGCTGCGCTTCGAGGCCCGGGGTGTGCCCCATCGCGTGGCCATCACCGGTCGCCACCGGCTGGACGAGGCGCGCCTGCGTCAGGACCTGCGGACCATCTGCGAACACCACATGGACTTCTTCGGTGCGCCGCCCCCCATGGCGGACTACCTGTTTCTCGTCACCGTGGTGGGAGAGGGCTATGGCGGCCTGGAGCACCGCAATTCCACCAGCCTGCTGTGCCGGCGGCGCAGCCTGCCCGCGCCCGGTGCGGTGGGGGTGAACGACGACTACCTGGAGTTTCTGGGCCTGGCGAGCCACGAGTATTTTCATTCGTGGAACGTCAAGCGTATCCGCCCGGCCGTCTTCGCCCCCCCCGACCTCAGCCGCGAGGTCCATACGCGGCTGCTATGGGTGTTCGAGGGCTTCACATCTTATTACGACGACCTCGCCCTGGTGCGCAGCGGCCTCATCGACGAGGCCCGTTATCTCGAAGTGCTGGGGCGCACCGCCACCCGGGTATGGCGGGGCCAGGGGCGCTTTCTGCAAAGCGTGGCCGAGTCCAGCTTCGACGCCTGGACCCGTTTCTACAAGCAGGACGAGAACGCCCCCAACGCCATCGTCAGCTACTACACCAAGGGGGCCCTGGTGGCCCTGGCCCTGGACCTGATGCTGCGCCGCGACAGCGGCGGCGCCCGCAGCCTCGATGATGTCATGGCCCTGCTGTGGCAGCGACACGGTCGGCCGGCGCTGGGCTTGGCGGAGGATGGCCTGGAGTCCCTGGTCGCCGAAGTGGCGGGCAGGGACCTGGGGGATTTCTTCTCGCGTTACGTCTACGGCACCGAGGATCCCCCCCTGGCCGAATTGCTGGCCCCCATGGGCATCACCTTCCACACCCGTCCCGCCGCCTCCCAGACGGATCGTGGCGGCACCGTCGGCGATGAGGCGGCGCCGTTGCGGGCGAGCGCCGGGGTAAGGGCGGTGACGGACCCTCTGGGGGCCAGGGTCAGCCACGTATTCGCCGGTCAGGCGGCGCAGCGGGCGGGTGTGGCCGCCGGCGACATCATCATCGCGGTGGATGGCCTGCGGGTCACTGCCGACACCCTGGAGGCCCAGGTCGCCGACCACGCTCCGGGGGCGGAGGTGACGGTGCATCTGTTCAGGAACGATGAGCTCATGGTCTTCAGCGTGGTGTTGCAGGCGGCCCCCGAGGATACCGTCTATCTGGTGGTGGACGAGGATGACGGAGCGGGTCGCGGGCGGCGGCGGGCCTGGCTCGGCGGGGGGGCGGAGCCGTGAAACCCTTCTCCGAGGCCTGCGAGCAGAACAAGGGAGCCATCCTGGAGGTGTTGCGGGAGGCCTTTCACCAGGGGAGCCGGGTACTGGAGATCGGCAGCGGCACGGGACAGCACGCCGCCTTTTTCCCCGCCGCGTTACCCCACCTGCAGTGGTTGCCGTCGGATCGGGCGGAGAACCTCGAGGGTATCCGCCTGTGGGTGAAGGAGGCGCGACTGGCCAATGTGGCTGCCCCCGTGGAACTGGATGTCAACGTCGCACCGTGGCCGGTGCAACGGGTCGACGGGGTGTTCAGCGCCAATACGGTCCATATCATGGATGAGACGAGCGTGGCCGCCATGTTCGCGGGGGTGGGCCGCCTGCTGGAAGGCGGCGGCACCTTCGTACTCTACGGCCCGTTCAACTACGGCGGGCATTACACCAGCGACAGCAACGCCCGTTTCGACCAATTGTTGAAGGCGCGGGACCCCGCCATGGGCATCAAGGCCTTCGAGGATCTGGAGGTGCTCGCGGCGGCGGCCGGCATGGAGTTGGCAGATGACCACGCCATGCCCGCCAACAACCGCACCCTGGTATGGTGCCGGAGGCCATGACGGTCCCCGGTCCCGGCGTGGCGGCCCCTCATGCGCCGCGGTCCATGACGCCGGGCGCGGCAAATCCCGCCTCATGGCTTTAGAATAGGCCCATGTCAAGCCCATCCACCCGCCCATGACCTCCCCGTCATCCGCTCCCCCGGACGTCGCCGACCGGTCGGATAAGGTGCTGAACGTCGAGGCCCTGGCCCAGCTGGGCCGCAACGAGACGGTGCGGGTGATGCCCATCCCCGACGCCACCAGTGAGGCCTTCGACCAGACCCTGGCCATCATCGACCTCAGGGCCGAGCACGGCGAGGTGGCGGGCCCCGAGGACGCGGAGGCCCTGGCGGCGCCGCGGGACGGGGACCTGCGTACCGTCTACAAGTTCGCCAGCATCCTCGGCGGATACGACGCCTTCAACGACCTCACCCGCAGCAATTCCCCCACCATTCGGCTCATCTCCACCTTTCGTGAGGTGGTCAGGGAACGGGACCTCACGAGCGACGAGATCGGGCGTCTGGAGGAGATCCACCACCAGCTCAAGCAGGCCGTGGAGCGTACCCGTCAACGCTATCGGGAGACCCATTTCGAGGGCCTCACCACGGAGGAGATCAAAGAACTCCATGCCCTGGTGAGCCGGGCACGGGACATGGCCGACGAGGTGAATCTCATCATCGGCGAGAACCTCATCAAGCAGATCCGTCAGGCCGTGGACCGCCTCAACGTCATCCGTCTCAAGGCCCTCGGCGTGGAGCGCTCCGTATCCGGCATCTTCCTGGTGGACGACGAGGTGATGTATATCCCGGAGGAGGAACTCGCCGCATCCATCAACATGATATTCCGCGGTGTGGGTAACCCCCATCTGGTCAACAATATCGACGGCGTGCTGCTGCTGGCCGCCCGCAACGTGCTCATCGAGGTGGTGTCGTTCTACGCCTATTATGGAAAACACCAGATCTATCAGCTCTTCAAGGCCAACTCGGGGGTGGACCGGCAACGGGTCACCCTGCGCATCCGCAACGAGATCCGCAAGATCCTGCGGGCCTGCAAGGAGGACAACAAGCTGGTGCTGACCCGCGTCATGGCCAAGGAGGAGGAGCAACTGGACATGTCCATCGAGGCCATCATGAGGGAGGCCGAGAAGTCGGCGGTGGAGGCCGTCATCCGCATCATGCCCGCCGAGGCGCCGCCACCGGCACCGCGCAGAAAAAGCTGGTACCAGCGCCTCTTCGGCTGGCTGGGCGCCTGATGGGGGCATCGGCCCGGCCATCGGCCCGACCATTCGCAAGGGGCGGAGAATCCATGGAACATCTGCAGGGGGTCTTCTTCGAGCGCACGGCGGAACTCATCGCCGCGGGGCATCGGCTTTACCAGCGCGGTTGGCTGCCGGCCACCAGCGGCAACCTGTCCGCCCGGCTGGACCACCGCCGCTTCGCCATTACGGTGTCAGGAACCCATAAGGGCACCCTCACGGACCAGGACATCATGGCCGTCAACGAGAAGGGCCATGCCCTCGAGCCGGGCATGCGGCCCTCGGCGGAGACCCTGCTCCATGTGGCCCTGTACCTGGCCGATCCCGAGGTGGGAGCGGTGCTGCACGTCCATTCCCCCAGCGCCACGGTACTGTCCCTGGCCACCCCTGGCGAGCGCGTCAGGCTCTCGGGTTTCGAACTCATCAAGGCCTTCCCCGGCCACACCAGCCATGACGAGGTGCTGGAGGTCCCCATCTTCGACAACGACCAGCACATACCCCGCCTGGTGGAGGCCGTAAATGCCCGTGCGGGCGGTACGCCCGCGGTGCCGGGATATCTGATCCGCGGCCACGGTCTATACGCCTGGGGCCCCGACGTCGCGCGCACCATGCACTACCTCGAGGCCTTCGATTTTCTCTTCAACTGTCAACTGCAACTGGGGGCAAGCCAGCCATGACCGAACTCAGGGTATACGACGAAGAAAGCGCGCTGCGGGAAACCCATCATGACCACGCCCGTATCGCGGAATTGTTGAAGGATGCGGGTATCCGCCTGGAGCGCTGGCCCACCCGCCCCCTGGCCGCCGCTGCCGGGCAGGATGAGGTGCTGGCTGCCTACGAAGCCGAGGTGAAGGCGCTGGAGAAGGAATACGGCTTCCGCTCCGTGGACGTGGTGGCCCTGCGCCCGGACCATCCCGAGCGCGAGGCCATGCGGCAAAAGTTCCTCGACGAGCACAGCCACGCCGACTTCGAGGTCAGGTTCTTCGTGGATGGTTCGGGCCTGTTCTATTTCCGCCTCGACGATGGCGTCTATGGCCTGGAGTGCACCGAGGGCGACTTCATCAGCGTGCCCGCCGGCACCCGCCACTGGTTCGACATGGGGCCGGAGCCCGACTTCAAGTGCATCCGTTTCTTCACCGTGCCCGACGGCTGGGTCGCCGAGTTCACCGGCGATACCGTGGCCTCCCGTTTCCCCCGTTACCGTGAATGAGGCCGCTGCCCGGGACGTGGAGGCGGTCGTCACGGATATCGAGGGCACCACCTCATCCATCAGCTTTGTCAAAGAGGTCCTGTTCCCCTACGCCCGGCATCGCATGGAGGACTTCATCGCCCGCCATGGCGCCGAGGAGCCCGTGCGCCGTCAGCTCGACGCCGTGCGGGAGGCCGTGGGGGCGCCCCTGGGGGATGACGAGGTGGCCCGGGTGCTATGTGGCTGGATCGATGAGGACCGCAAGGCCACGCCCCTGAAGGCCCTGCAGGGCATGATCTGGCGGGAGGGTTACGAGCGGGGGGACTACCGGGCCCATGTCTACGACGACGCGGTGGCGCGCCTGCGCCGCTGGCACGAGGACGGCGTGCCGCTGTTCGTCTACTCTTCGGGCTCGGCGCTGGCCCAGCGGCTATTCTTCGCCCACACCACCGCCGGGGACCTGACGCCCCTGTTCAGCGGCTACTTCGATACCACCACCGGCCCCAAGCAGAACCCCGACTCCTATCACGCCATCGCCCGCGCCATGGGCAGGGCGCCGGCGGGGATCCTCTTTCTCTCCGACGTGATGGCGGAACTGGATGCCGCCCGCAGCGCCGGCATGGCCACCTGCCTGGTGGATCGCGCCGGTGACCCTGGCCAGCCATCCGGCCACCACCCGGTGGTCCCCACCTTCACCGCTATCCCTCACCCTTGAAGGGATCGCGAGCGCCACGACAGGTGGAGCATGTCCCTGAACTCCTTAATATCAGAATAGTCTGAAATACTATAGAAGGAGTCATCATGCGCAGGGACACTTGGCGCGTCTTGCGAATAGAGCGAATAGAGAGGTGTGAGATGTGGGAGATCCTGGGTACCTTGTTCGTGTTCCTGCTGGCCGTCGCGGCCATGTCGGTTTATCTCACCGGTGTGGTCAAACTGCTGTGCGTGGTCACCCGCGGCTGCAAACCCCAGTCCCGCGGCTGTCACTTCTCGGCGGGCTGATCCATCCGCGGATGCCCCATCCACTGCGGTGGCAGGGGCCCCCTGCCCCCAGGCGGCGCTCTCCGCATCGCCGGGTCGTGAACCGGTGGCGGCACGTTCGCCGAAGGCCGCCGGTTGAAGCGGGGCCCGGGAAGTGGGTCGAAGACAGGGAAATAGGAATATGGTCGGGGTGAGAGGATTTGAACCTCCGACCACCGCCTCCCGAAGACGGTGCTCTACCAAGCTGAGCTACACCCCGAGCGGTAGGTAATCAGGCGGACTTCAATAGTCACGCTCCACGGCGAATTCCGCCAGGGAGACCAGGGCATCCTTGTAGGACGAATCGGGAATATCCGCCAGCGCCGCGATGGCCTTTCCGGCCTCGATGCGCGCGGCGTGCGCAGTGTATGCGATGGACCCGGTGGATTCAATCGCGGACACCACGGCGTCGATATCCGCCAGGCCGCCGTTACGCACCGCCTCCCGCAGCACCTCGCGTTGCTCCGGTGCCGACTCCCGCATGGCATGGATGAGGGGCAGGGTGGGTTTGCCCTCCGCCAGGTCGTCGCCGATGTTCTTGCCCAGGGCGGCGGCGGAGGAATTGTAGTCCAGGGCATCATCCACCAGTTGGAAGGCGGTACCCAGGTGCAGGCCGTACAGGGCCAGCGCCGTCTCCTCCCGCCGCGGGCGCCCCGCCAGCACGGCGCCCAGCTGGCTGCCGGCCTCGAACAGCTTGGCGGTCTTGGCCTGGATCACCTGCCGGTACTGCTCTTCCGTGGTGTCAGGCTCATGGCAGTTCAACAATTGCTGAACCTCGCCCTCGGCGATGACGTTGGTGGTATCGGCGAGGATCTCCATGACCCGGGGCTTGCCCACGGAGACCATCATCTGGAAGGAGCGTGAATAGAGGAAATCCCCGACCAGCACGCTGGCCTCGTTGCCCCAGATGGCGTTGGCGGTTTCCCGGCCACGGCGCAGGTTGGAGGCGTCCACCACATCGTCGTGGAGGAGGGTGGCCGTGTGGATGAACTCGATGACGGCCGCCAGGGTGATGTGATGCCTGCCGCGATAGTGGCAGGCGCCGGCACTCAGCAGCACCAGCAACGGCCGCAGCCGCTTGCCGCCGCTGTTGATGATGTAGTGGCTGAGTTGGTCGATGAGCACCACCTCGGAGCTGAGGCGCTCGCGGATGGTGACATCGACGGCCCCCGCATCTTCCTCCACCAGCGCCCGGATCTGATCCAGACCGAGGGATGGCCGGGGAAATGTGCCTGAACCTGAATAGGCAGGGGATATGGATTGACCCTTCTCTAGCATGGCGGTTGAATGATGAGGTGGCCTTTAAAAAATAGATGGTTCGAAACCGGCGGTGCCGGGCGGCGTCCCCAGGCGGTAAGCCAGCCTGTTGACCGGTATGGCGCGGCGGTCGTCATCCAGCCGGGAGGCCATCGCCTGACACCCCCCATGTTCCCACATTCTTTCTGGAATACCCAGAATGCCAAGGTTCTCCCGGCCCCCAAGGCCCTGGACGGGCAGCGGGGCACCGACCGTCCAGCCGCTGCCGGAGAAACGCGGGCCCTGGTCCCCTGTGGTACGAACCGGGATCGACTGTCCCGCCACACACCCCGGAGGCGGGCCCCGCATTTCCATCGCCGGGGCGAAGGATGGAGGGACCCTGTCGCGGGTCCCCCCGGCAAGCACCGATTCATTCAGTGCTCGCGGGAAATGGCCGGACCTCCATGGTATGCGCCAGCTTGTTTGTGGCGGCGAAACCGATTAAAATTCCGCGCTTTTCCGACGTCCCGGCAACGGGCGACAACCAGCATGCGGAGCACTTCAAGATGTACGCGGTATTTATTACGGGTGGTAAACAGTATCGGGTCAAGGAAGGAGACCGGATCCGTGTCGAGAAGCTGGTGGGCGACGAGGGTGCCAGCGTGGATTTCGACCAAGTCCTCATGATGGGTGAGGGGGATGACGTCAAGATCGGCGCGCCCTACGTAGCCGGTGGCAAGGTAACGGCCACTGTCAAGGGCCAGGGCCGGGGCAAGAAGGTGAACATCATCAAGTTCCGGCGTCGCAAGCACCACATGAAGCGCATGGGACATCGGCAGGCCTACACCGAAGTCGAGATCACGGGCATCACCGCAGTTTGAAGAGCTTGAGGAGCGTATCAGATGGCACATAAGAAGGCAGGTGGCAGTACCCGAAACGGCCGCGATTCAGAGTCCAAGCGCCTCGGCGTGAAACGCTTCGGCGGCGAGACGGTGAGTGCCGGCAGCATCATCGTGCGCCAGCGGGGCACCCGCTTTCATCCCGGTTTCAACGTCGGGCTGGGACGCGACCATACCCTGTTCGCGAAGGCCGACGGCAGGGTGGTGTTCGAGGTCAGGGGCCCCAGCCAGCGCAAGACCGTGAGCGTGCGCCCGGATTAGGCGCCCTTGAAGATTGATGAGGGAAAGGCCCCGTTCTTACGGGGCCTTTTTGGTACGGCACGATGAAATTCGTCGATGAGGCCACCATCCGGGTGGAGGCGGGGAACGGCGGCAATGGCTGTCTCAGCTTCCGACGTGAGAAGTACATCCCCCGGGGCGGTCCCGATGGCGGTGACGGCGGCGACGGTGGCAGCATCTACCTCGAGGCCGATCCCAACCTCAACACCCTGGCGGATTTCCGCTATACGCGGCGTTTCAAGGCCCCGCGGGGCGAGGATGGCAGGGGCCGCCAGATGACCGGCAAGAGCGGTGAGGACCTGGTCATCCGCGTGCCGCCCGGTACCGTAGTGTCCGTCGCCGATACCGGCGAGCTCATGGGTGACCTCACCGTGGAGGGCCAGCGACTGTGCGTGGCCCGTGGCGGCCACCATGGCCTCGGCAATATCCACTTCAAGAGCAGCACCAATCGGGCCCCCCGGCGCACCACGTCCGGTACCCCGGGGGAGCAGCGGGACCTGCGTCTGGAACTGCGCCTGCTCGCCGACGTGGGCCTGCTGGGCCTGCCCAACGCGGGCAAGTCCACCCTCCTGCGCGCGGTGTCCGCGGCCCGCCCCAAGGTGGCCGACTACCCCTTCACCACCCTGCATCCCCAGCTCGGCGTAGTCAGGGTGGGGCCGGAGCAGAGCTTCGTCATCGCCGACATCCCCGGCCTCATCGAGGGCGCCTCCGAAGGCGCGGGACTGGGGATCCGCTTCCTCAGGCATCTCGCCCGCACCCGCCTGCTGTTTCACCTGGTGGACGTGGCGCCGCCGGACGCCAGCCAGGACCCGGTGGCGGGCGTGCGGGCGGTGGCCCACGAACTACAGGAGTTCAGCCCCCGGCTGGCCGGGCTGGAGCGCTGGCTGGTGCTGAACAAGGTGGACCTCATCGAACAGGGACGGCAGGACGAGGTATGCGACGCCATCGTGGCGGCCCTGGAGTGGGACGGGCCGGTGTACCGGGTATCCGCCCTGGCGGGTGTGGGGCTGGATGCCCTGGTGAACGAGGCCATGGCCCGTATCTTTCACCTCACCCGCGAGCCGCCCCCGGCGGCCGATAGCCCCGCCGGCGATTTCGACCAGCCCTTCACGGTGGATGATGACCCCTGGCACGAATCCTGAGCGCGCCCGCTTCGCCGCCGCCCGCCGCTGGGTGGTAAAGATTGGCAGTGCCCTGCTCACCAATGACGGGCGGGGGGTGGACCGCCAGGCCATCGAGGGATGGGTACGCCAGATGGCCGGTCTGCACCGGCGTTCCATCGAGATCGTTCTGGTGTCTTCGGGGGCGGTGGCCGAGGGCATGACCCGGCTCGGCTGGACCCGGCGGCCCCATGAGGTGCACAAGCTCCAGGCCGCGGCCGCCGTGGGCCAGATGGGGCTGGTGCAGGTCTACGAGCAGGCCTTCCAGGGCTACGGTACCCACACCGCCCAGATCCTCCTGACCCGGGAGGACCTGGCCAGCCGGGAACGCTATCTCAACGCCCGCACCACCCTGTGCACCCTGCTGCGCCTCGGGGTGGTGCCCATCGTCAACGAGAACGATACGGTGGCCACGGACGAGATCCGCCTGGGAGACAACGATACCCTGGCGGGGCTGGTGTGCAATCTGGTGGAGGCCGAACTGCTGGTTATCCTGACGGATCAGGAAGGCTTCTTCAGCGCCGATCCCCGACTCGATAGCGGGGCCGAACTGATCACTCTGGCCGAGGCCGGCGATGTCGCCCTGGAAGGCCTTGCCGGCGGCAGCGGGGCCTTCGGTCGCGGTGGCATGCAGACCAAGCTGGCCGCCGCCAAGCTGGCGGCCCGCTCGGGCACCGCCACCATCATCGCCTCGGGCCGGACCCCCGATGTGCTGGGACGGGTGGCCGGGGGCGACTCCATCGGCACCCTGTTCAAACCCCCTCAGCCGCCCCTGGCGGCGCGCAAGCAGTGGTTGGCCGGGCAGCTTCGCCCCCGGGGGATCCTCACCCTGGATGCCGGCGCGGTGGAGGTGCTGCGTCGTTCGGGACGCAGCCTGCTGGCGGTGGGTGTCAGCGCGGTGGCCGGCACCTTCCGGCGCGGCGAGGTGGTGAGCTGCGTGGGTCCCGACGGCAGGGAGGTGGCCCGCGGGCTGGTGAACTACGATGCGGCGGAGACGGACCGTATCAAGGGCCAGCCCAGCGACCGTATCGAAGGCATCCTCGGCTACGTGGACGAGCCCGAACTCATTCATCGGGATAATCTGGTGTTGGTGTGAGCCAGGCTATTGGGGAATAGGGAATAGGGAATAGGGAATAGGGAATAGGGAATAGGGATAGGGGGCAGGGGATGGTGATTCGATGGGGCTGGGGGCGTAAAAAAGCCGGCGCGGGGCCGGCTTTTCAGGGGGGCGGTGGGTGGCGTCAGGCCATGGCCTTGATGCGGGCGTTGAGCCTGCTCTTGTGGCGCGCCGCCTTGTTGCGGTGGATGAGATCCTTGTCCGCCATGCGGTCGATGACGGGCACCGCCGTCTTATAGGCCTGGACGGCCGTCTCACGGTCGCCGGATTCGATGGCGGTCACCACCTTCTTGATGGATGTACGCACCATGGAACGCTGTCCCTGGTTCCTGGCCCGGCGCTTCAACGCCTGGCGTGCTCTCTTGATGGCTTGGGGGGAGTTGGCCAAGTCGCTACCTCTCGTGAGTCGGAAAAACCGTAATCAGTAAAACGCCCATTTTGTACGATTTGTCCTTTGCCGGTCAAGGAACTTTGACGCATCATGGGGACCGTCCACCCGCCCCTGTCGCCTCAGGAGACGACCCTGTCCAGTCGCCTTTTCCGCTCCACTCTCGTCGTCAGCGTCCTCACCACCCTGTCCCGGGTGTTGGGATACGTGCGCGACGTCCTCTATGCCGTGCTCATCGGGGCCAGCGCCGGGGTGGGCGCGGATGCCTTCCTGGTCGCCTTCAAGATACCCAATTTCCTGCGCCGGCTGTTCGCCGAAGGGGCCTTTGCCCAGGCCTTCGTGCCGGTCATCTCCGAATATCGGGTGAAGTACGGCCATGGCGACGTGCGGGCGCTGGTGGCCGCGGTGAGCGGCATGCTGGGGGGCGTACTGGCGGTGGTGACGGTGGTGGGGGTGGTGGCCGCCCCCGTGCTGGTCGCCCTGTTCGCTCCCGGCTTCATCCATCAGGAGGAGAAGTACGACCTGGCGGTGGAGCTTTTGCGCATCACCTTCCCCTACCTGCTGTTCATCTCCCTCACCGCGCTGGCCGGAGGCGTGCTGAATACCTACGGGCGTTTCGCCGTGCCGGCCTTCACGCCGGTGCTGCTGAACCTCGCCATCATCGCCATGGCGGTGTGGGTGGCGCCCCACACCGCCCAGCCGGTCTACGCCCTGGCCTGGGGCGTGTTCTTCGGCGGCGCCGCCCAGTTGCTGCTGCAGCTGCCCTTCCTGGCGCGCCTCGGCCTCCTCACCCGGCCGCGCCTGGAGCCCCGCCACCCAGGGCTGCGGCGTATCCTCACCCTCATGGTTCCGGCCCTGTTCGGGGTCTCGGTGGGCCAGATAAACCTGTTGCTCGATACCCTGCTGGCCTCCTTTCTCACCACCGGCAGCGTGTCGTGGCTGTACTACGCCGACCGGCTGGTGGAATTCCCCCTGGGGGTCTTCGGCATATCTCTGGGGGTGGTGATCCTGCCGGCCCTGTCCCGGGCCTACTCCCGGGGCTCGCGGGACGTGGTGTCCAACAACCTGGACTGGGCCCTGCGCTGGGTGGTGCTCATCGGGGTCCCCTCCACCGCCGGGCTGATGCTCCTGGCCGAGCCCATCCTCGTCACCCTGTTCAACTACGGCGCCTTCGCCATGAGCGACGTGCGCATGGCGGGCCTCGCCCTGATGGCCTATGCGGTGGGGCTGGTGGGATTCATCCTGGTGAAGGTGCTGGCGCCGGGCTTCTATGCCCGCCAGGACCTCCGCACGCCGGTGCGCATCGCGGTGATCGCCATGGTGGCGAACATGGTGATGAACGTGATGCTCATCTTCACCCTCGCCCACGTCGGCCTGGCCCTGGCCACCGCCCTGGCGGCGTGGATCAACGGCGGGCTGCTCTACGGCATGTTGCGCCGCGACGGCACCTACAAGCCGGGGGCCGGCTGGCCCCTGTTCGGGGCGCGGGTGGCCCTGGCGGTGACGGCCATGGCGGTGCTGCTGTGGCTGGGGGTGCCGGGAGTCGATCATTGGGCGGCCATGGACGTGTTCGCCCGTGCCGGCCATCTGACCCTGTGGGTGACGGCGGCCCTGGCGGTCTATGGGGCCACCCTGTTGGCCAGCGGGCTGCGCTTCAGGGAACTCCTGCGTCCCGTGGCGGGTGCGTGAAGGGACCCCGCCACCGTATAATCCGCCCTTTCCCAACCAAGACCGCCACGTGGAACTCATAAGGGGCCTGCACAACCTGAAGGAACGACACCGGGGTTGTGCCGTCAGCATCGGCAATTTCGATGGCGTGCACCTCGGCCACAAGGCGGTGCTGGACCAGCTGGCGGCCCGCGCCGCGGAGCTCGGCGTGCCGGCCCTGGTGATGCTGTTCGAGCCCCAGCCGGCGGAATATTTCGCCCCGGAGCGGGCCCCCGCGCGGCTCACGCGGCTGCGGGAGAAGCTCAGGGCGCTGGACGTGGACGCCGTGGATCAGGTGCTGTGCGTGCGTTTCGATGCCGCCTTCTCCCGCATCACCGCCGGGGACTTCGTGCGGGACATCATTCACCGCCGCCTGGGGGCGCGCCACGTGCTGGTGGGCGACGACTTCCGCTTCGGCAAGGGGCGCGCGGGGGACCTCGGCTTCCTGCAGGAAATGGCCGGCGAGCTCGGCTTCTCGGTGAGTTGTCGCGACACCTTCACGGTGGACGGCGAGCGGGTCAGCAGCACGCGGGTGAGGGCGGCGCTGGAGGTGGGGGATCTGGAAACGGCCCGGCGCCTGCTGGGGTATGACTACAACATGTACGGCCGGGTGGCCCACGGCGACAAGCGCGGCCGCACCATCGGCTTTCCCACCGCCAACGTCCACCTGCACCGCCTCAAGGTACCGGTGAGGGGGGTATTCGCGGTGCACCTGCACTGTGCCCAAGAGGGCGCCTTGCCGGGGGTGGCCAACCTGGGGCATCGTCCCACCGTCAGGGGAGGCGATCCGGTGCCTCTGCTGGAGGTTCATCTGCTGGACTACGACGGCGACCTCTACGGGCGCCAGGTGCGGGTGGATTTCCTGAGGCGCCTGCGGGACGAGCAGCGCTTCGACTCCTTCGACGCCCTGAAGGCCCAGATTCAAGACGACGTAACCGCGGCCCGCCATTTTTTTGCCATGCCCCCCCCGGTTCTGCCCACGGCGCCGGCCGCCCAGCCATAGAGAGTGACCTTGAGCGATTACAAAGAGACCCTGAATCTCCCCTCCACCGAGTTCCCCATGCGGGCCAATCTCCCCCAGCGCGAGCCCGCCATGGTGAAGCGCTGGCAGGAGATGGGGCTCTACGCCCGCCTGCGGGAGGCGCGCCGGGAGTGCCCGAAATACGTCCTCCACGACGGCCCGCCCTACGCCAACGGCGACATCCACATCGGCCACGCGGTGAACAAGATCCTCAAGGACATCATCGTCAAGGCCCGTAGCATGGACGGCATGGACGCTCCCTACGTGCCGGGCTGGGACTGCCACGGCCTGCCCATCGAGCTGCAGGTGGAGAAGAAGGTGGGCAAGCCCGGCGGCAAGGTGGACGCCGCCACCTTCCGGCAGAAGTGCCGGGAGTATGCCGCCAAACAGGTGGACCGGCAGCGTGCGGATTTCATCCGCCTCGGCGTGCTGGGGGACTGGGACCACCCCTACCTCACCATGGACTATCACACCGAGGCCGCCATCATCCGCGCCCTCGGCCGCATCGTGGCGGGGGGGTATCTCACCAAGGGCTTCAAGCCCGTCCACTGGTGCGCCGACTGCCGCTCGGCCCTGGCCGAGGCGGAGGTGGAGTACGAGGACAAGACCTCTCCCGCCATCGACGTGCGCTTCCGGCCCGTGGACGACGCCGATTTCCTGGCGCGGGCGGGGGCGGGGGCCGGGGCCGAGGGGGAGGGGCCGGTATCCGTGGTCATCTGGACCACCACCCCCTGGACCCTGCCGGCCAACCGGGCGGTGGCCCTCAACCCCGAGTTGGAGTATGCCCTGGTGCAGGTGGATGTGGGCGGTGGCCCCGAGCGGCTGCTGGTGGCCGACGGCCTGCTGACCGACGTGATGCATCGCTATGGGGCCGACGACCACCGGGTGCTGGGACGCTGCCGCGGCGGAGCCCTGGAGGGCCTGCTGCTGCACCATCCCTTCTACGAGCGCACCGTGCCCGTCATCCTCGGTGACCACGTCACCCTGGAGGCCGGCACCGGTGCGGTGCACACGGCCCCCGGCCATGGCCAGGACGACTACGCGGTGGGCCGGCGCTACGGCCTCGAGGTGGACAACCCGGTGGGACCGGACGGCCGCTTCCTGCCCGCGACCCCCCTGTTCGGCGGCGACGAGGTGTTTGCCGCCAATCCCCGGGTGCTGGAGGTGTTGGGGGAGCGCGGCGCCCTCATCCACGAGGAGAAGCTCCACCACAGCTATCCCCATTGCTGGCGCCACAAGCGCCCCATCATCTTCCGCGCCACCCCCCAGTGGTTCATCGCCATGGACCGTCAGGGGCTGCGGGGCAAGGCCCTGGAGGCCATCCGCGAGGTGGCGTGGACGCCGGAATGGGGCCAGGCCCGCATCGAGGGCATGGTGGCGGGGCGCCCCGACTGGTGCGTATCCCGCCAGCGCACCTGGGGCGTGCCCATCCCCCTGTTCGTCCACCGCGACAGCGGCGAACTCCATCCCGACACCGCGGCCCTGCTGGAGGCGGTGGCCCTGCGGGTGGAGGAGGGCGGCGTCTCGGCGTGGTTCG
The DNA here is from genome assembly GCA_011389995.1 of Thiotrichales bacterium. Taxonomy (GTDB): domain Bacteria; phylum Pseudomonadota; class Gammaproteobacteria; order JAABTG01; family JAABTG01; genus JAABTG01. The sequence goes on along the minus strand of JAABTG010000010.1, from coordinate 2,582 downwards.
AGATGGCCCCCGAGGAACTGCTCGGGGAGCAGGCCGCCGCTTACGAGAAGGTCAACGACACCCTGGACGTGTGGTTCGATTCCGGCGTCACCCACGATGCCGTGCTGCGCCGGCGCCCGGATCTGGCCTACCCGGCGGATCTGTATCTGGAGGGTTCGGACCAGCACCGCGGCTGGTTCCAGTCCTCCCTGCTGTCGGCGGTGGCCATCAACGGTTCGGCCCCCTACCGCGGCGTGCTAACCCACGGCTTCACGGTGGATTCCCAGGGCATGAAGATGTCCAAGTCCCGGGGCAACGTGGTGGCCCCCCAGCAGGTGATGAACACCCTGGGGGCCGACATCCTGCGCCTGTGGGTGGCGGCCACGGACTATCGCGCCGAGATGGGGGTGTCGGACGAGATCCTCAAGCGCATGGCCGACACCTACCGGCGCCTGCGCAACACGGCGCGCTTCCTGCTATCCAATCTCAACGGTTTCGACCCCGCCCGCCATATCGTGGCCCCCGGCGACATGCTGGCCCTGGACCGCTGGGCGGTGGACCTCGCCCTGGGGCACCAGGGGCGCATCCGTCAGGCCTACACCGATAACCAGTTCCACGTCATCTACCAGCTGCTGCACAACTTCGCGGCGGTGGACCTGGGGGGCTTCTACCTGGACGTCATCAAGGACCGCCTCTACACCAGCCGTCCCGACAGCCGGGCGCGCCGCTCGGGCCAGACGGCCCTGTACCACCTCGCCCAGGCCTTCGCCCGCTGGCTGGCACCGGTGCTGAGCTTCACCGCCGAGGAGATCTGGCACAACCTGCCGGGGGCGCGTGGCCATGACTCGGTGTTTCTCGCCACCTGGTACGACGGCCTGTTCGCCCTCGATGACCCGACCATGAACGGGGCCTACTGGAACACGGTCATCGAGGTGCGCGACTGCGTGTATCGCGCCCTCGAGCCCCTGCGTGCCGACGGCGTCATCGGCGCCTCCCTGGAGGCCGAGGTGGACCTCTACTGTGAGGGCCCCATCCGCGAGGGCCTGGAACGCCTCGGCGACGAGCTGCGTTTCGTGCTCATCACCTCCTATGCCCACGTCTACCCCCTGGAGGAGCGCCCCGAGGACGCCATGCTCCACACCCTGGCGGGCCGGGGCGAGGTGTGGGTGTCCGCCTATCCGTCGGACCACCGCAAGTGCGCGCGCTGCTGGCACCGCCGGGAGGACGTGGGCAGCCACGCCAGCCACCCCGAACTATGCGGGCGCTGCGTGGACAACGTGGACGGCGCGGGCGAGGCGCGGCACATCGCATGAACCGCACCCTGCGCTGGTACGCCGTCTCCGCCGTGGTGTTGCTGGCCGACCAGATCACCAAGGTGGCGGCCGCCGAGGGCCTGGAATTCGGGCGCCCGGTGACGGTGGTGGCGGATTATCTCTACTTCACCCTGGCCCACAATCCGGGCGCTGCCTTCAGCATCCTGGCCGATGCCGGGGGCTGGCAGCGCTGGTTCTTCGTGACCCTGGGGGCGGTGGTGGCGGCGGCCATCAGCTTCTGGATCCTGCGCATGCCCCGGGAGTGGGTGTGGCAGCCCCTGGCCCTGGCCCTGGTGCTGGGGGGAGCCCTGGGCAACGTGGTGGATCGCCTGATCTACGGTTACGTCATCGACTTCGTGCAGGTCTATCTGCCCTTCCTGCCGTGGCGGCTGTTCAACCCCTGGCCGGCCTTCAATGTGGCCGATGCCGCCATCTCCGTGGGGGCCGTGATGCTGGTGGTGGACGTGTTCCGGGGCGGCGAGGTGCCGGAACGGCGGGAGGACCGCCCGTGACCGTGGTGGCGCCGGGACGGCGGGTCACCCTCCACTGGACCCTCGCCATCGAGGGCGGGCCCGTGGTGGATTCCACGGAAGGGGAGGAGCCCATGACCATCACCCTGGGGGACGGCACCCTCCATGAGCGTTTCGAGAACGTCATCGAGGGCCTGGCGACCGGGGCAAGGGCGGTGTTCTATCTCAGCGGCGCCGAGGTCTTCGGCGCCTACGACCCCGCCAACGTCCACACCATGCCACGCTCCGACTTCCCCGCCGACATGGCCCTGGAGGAAGGCCACGTGGTGGGCTTCACCACGCCGGCGGGGGACGAGCTGGCGGGCACCGTGCAGCGCCTCGGACCCGATGCCGTGGAGATGGATTTCAACCATCCCCTGTGCAGCCGCAACCTCACCTTCCGGGTGGAGATCCTCGAGGTCGCCACCTGAGGGCTGGCTGATCCCTCCCCTGTAGATACCGTGTACCGCGTCAACCCCTTTAGGGCTGTTCAGGAGGGTGCCGTGCACCTTCAGGCGGTCTGTTGGCAGTAAGGTTGCTGGTGTTTGAAGACGCCGAAGGCGATCTGCACGAGCTTGCGCATGGCCGCCCCGACAGCGGCCATGGTGGGCTTGCCAGCGGCGGTCATTCGTGCGGCCAGGTCGCGGATAGAGGCATTGCAGCGAAGGGCGGCCAGCGCGGGCATGTACAGGCGGGCCCGCCAGCGGGCGTCACCGGTCTTGGTCAGGCGGGGTCGCTTGCGCACACTGGTTCCCGATTCGTGAGTCCTGGGGACGAGTCC
>JAABTG010000067.1 GCA_011389995.1 Thiotrichales bacterium | reverse complement strand
ATGCACCTGTCGGAGCGTCCCCTCACCCTGCAGCGTTTCCCCGATGGCATCGACGGCGAGGGCTTCTATCAGCAGCAGCGGCCCGATTACTTCCCGGCCTTCGTGGGGGAGGCGTCCCTGCCCCGCAGTGGCGACGACGGCGACCGGGTCCGCCATGTGGTGTGTGAGGACGCCGCGAGTCTGGTCTACCTCGCCAACCAGGGCGTCATCACCTTCCACGGCTGGCTGGCGCGCGCCGGGCAGCCCCGCCAGCCCGACCGGCTGGTGTTCGACCTCGACCCCGTCGGCGATGATTTCACCCCCGTCAAGACCGCGGCCCGGCGGGTGGCCGCCCTCATGACCGACCTCGGCATGACCCCCTACCTCATGACCACCGGCTCCCGGGGCCTCCATGTGGTGGCGGCCGTGGATGGTGGCGCCGACTTCGATGCCACCCGGGCCTGCGCCCAGGCCATGGCCGCGCGGCTGGCCGAGGAGTACCCCGATGACCTCACCACCGAGCAGCGCAAGGACAAGCGGGAAGGCCGCCTCTACCTGGACGTGATGCGCAACGCCTACGGCCAGACCGCCGTGGTGCCCTACGCCCTGCGGGCCCTGCCGGGGGCGCCGGTGGCCACGCCCCTGGACTGGGACGAGCTGGACCGCTCGGAGCTGGGGCCCCGCCGTTACCACCTGGGCAACCTCCGCCAGCGCCTCGGCCAGAAGCGGGATCCATGGCGGGACATGAGCCGCCACCGGGTGTCGGTGGCCAAGGCCAGGGAGCGCCTCGCGAACCTCGATTGATGCCGTCCTGTGGGGGCATCCGTCCGCGTCCTGCTGGGTGGCCCCTGCCGCCTTTGGGTCTGGGCCCCAGGGGCCGCAATAAAACAAGTCGGTCATATCCCTTAATAGCACCCTCAACATCCTCTACAACTTCGTCAGCGACACCGCCAAACCGTTTAAGGGCGACGTTCATCAGTTCTCTTCCCCATTCCCAACGTGTAAGCCCTGAACCGAGGCCGTGGCCACCACCGCGGGGCGGCGGCGGATGAGACCCGTCGCCGCGCCGCAGCAACGCCCCTGCGTGCGGTTGCCACGCCGGTCGGCTACGCTTTTCAGATGGGTCTGTAGCGCCCTGCGACGGCCGGTAGAGGTGTAGCACCCATGATATCCAACGGAGATTGTTTCCCGATTCGCGATAGATCCTGGTCGCTGCCCGCCGTGCTGGCGGTGCTGGCCTGGTCGACCCCGGCCCCGGCCCTGACTATCGACTTCATCCACGGCGGGGGCTTCGTGCCGGAGGCCGCCGCCGCCCTGGAACGGGCCGCGGCCCAGTGGAGTTCGGCGCTTGCCGATCCGGTGACGGTCACCATCAATACGGACTTCAAGGACCTCGGCGACCCCAGGGTTATCGGCAACGCATCCTCCCTGACTCTCACCACCACCAATGATGGCTTCGACCTGGTGCGCGACCGGCTGGTGGCCGATGGGGCGGGGGAGCCGGACGACGGCATCGTGGCGGCCCTGCCCACCCTCAGCCAGTTCAACCCACGGCTGCCCGACGGCTTCAGCTTCAACAACGAAATCTCGGGTACCAAGGCCAACTTCAAGGCCCTCGGTTTCAGCCGCCTCGACACCGTGTTCGGGGCCACCGATGCATTCATCAATTTCAACACCCTGTTCGGTTTCGACTATGACAACAGGGACGGCGTGAGCCCGGGCGTCATGGACTTCGAGACCGTGGCCGCCCATGAGCTGGGCCACGCCCTGGGCTTCGTCTCCATCGTGGACGCGGTGGATGGGGCGGCGGGCGGGGCCGTCTCGCCCCGTATCCTGGACCTGTTTCGCTTCCCCGATGGCGACATTCCCCGGGACGCCGTGGAGTTCACCACCGCCCCCCGGGAGTTGCGTCCGGGGCGGGCGGCGGTGACCAGCGACACCGTGTCTGATTTCCCCATGTCCACGGGGGTCAACGGGGGCGACGGCCGCCAGGCGAGCCATTTCAAGGACGATGCCTTCGCCGGCGTCGAGCACATCGGCATCCTCGACCCCACCCTGACCCTGGGACAGGCCTTCGAGGTGACGGCGGCCGATCTGCGGGCCCTGGACCTCATAGGCTATGAGGTGGCCGTAGTGCCTCTGCCGCCCGCCTGGATCCTGATGCTGCCGGCCGTCCTGATGCTGCCGGGGCGCCGGCGCCTTTCGGAGTAGCCCTGCCAGATGCCCGCGCCACCACGGCCGAAAATGCTATCTGCAACGACGCCGCAGGTCGTAGAATCACCGGTTACTTAATCACTGTGGAGTGATCCCATGAAGTCCATCGTGGCCGTACTGTTGTTAGCGGCATTCACCCTGACCAGCCACGCCGAGGTCCGTACCCGGGACGTGGTCTACCATATCGACGGCGAGGAGTTCACCGGCTACCTGGCCTGGGACGACGCCCTCGGCGGCCCGCGGCCCGGGGTGCTGGTGTTCCCGGAGTGGTGGGGGTTGTCGGACTACGAGCGTGCCCGCGCCCGCATGCTGGCGGAACTGGGCTACGTGGCCCTGGCCGTCGACATGTACGGCACCGGCAGGCATACCGCCGACCCGGAGCAGGCCAAGGCCTGGATGCAGGCGGTGACCATCGACGTGGAGTGGTGGCGGGAGCGGGCTCTCAAGGGCCTGGAGGTGTTGCGGGCCGACCCCCTCGTCGACGCAGATAACGTCGCCGCCATCGGCTACTGCTTCGGCGGCGGCACCGTCCTGCAGCTGGCCTACAGCGGTGCCGATGTGGAGGGGGTGGTGAGCTTTCACGGCTCCCTGCCGGCCCCCGACGAGGAATCCCTGGCCGCCATCGAGGCCAGCATCCTGGTGCTCCACGGCAACGCCGACCCCTTCGTGGCGGATGCCATGGTGGACCAGTTGCGGGAGACCCTGGAGGCGGGCGGCGTGGACTGGCAGCTCCACATCTACGGCGGCGTGCGCCACAGTTTCACCAACCCCGGCGCCGACGAGCGCGGCATGGACGCCCTCAAGTACGATGCCACCGCCGATGACCGCTCGTGGGCGGCGATGAAGACCTTCTTCGCCGAGATATTCACGGACTGAAACGGCTCCCGCCGCCCCCCGGTCCCTGGCCCCCGACCCCTGCCCTAGAGGGAAATACTACCGGTCGAGTTTGAGGGAAAGCTGGTTATCGTCCGGGGGCGGCGCGTCCTCATCCCCAGTGATGTCGGTGCGCACGGCCCCCAGCCCCTCGTCGAGAAACTTCAGGGCGTCTTCCAGGGCCTCCTGGACCTCGTCCACCAGGTCGCCGAGGGCCGGCTCCAGGTCCTCCTCGTAGGGGTCGAAGAGTTCGTCGTCCTCCGCCTCCGGGTGGCACAGGTCGGAAGTGAACAGCTCCTCCAGGCCGGGATCCCCGTCCTCCAGGAACTTCAGATTGATGCCGCGCCGTTTCATACCCTGCATATCATAGCCGTCCCGCGCTGCGGGCCAAAACGCCCTGTCGTGGGTGTTGCCTTCAAAACCCCCCCGTCTTGCCGTAGAAGCGGCAGCCCGCGCTGCTGCCGAGGCGCAGCCGGGTGCCCGGCGGGTATCTGAGCCAGCTGCCTTCGGGGTGGCGGGTGGTGTCGTTGTCCAGGCCGCCTTCCAGCACCAGGATCTCCGCCCCATGGGGGCAGTCGAAGGGGACGGCCCGGGCCCCGGGGGCCAGATCAAAGAGGGCCACGGCCTCGCCGCCATGGTCGTGGAGGGGGCGCCGGGTGAGGGCCGGGCTGGTGGTCTGCCGGGCCGGCGCGGTGTGGCTGTCCACCACCACCCGCGCGGTGTCGTCCGGCTGGAACTGGCACAGCTTCACGAACAGCTCACAACCCGTTTCCGTGTAGGGCGCATGGCGCCAGCCCGGCGGGTTGCGCACGTAGCTGCCGGCGGGGAAGTCGCCCGAGGCATCGGAGAAGATACCCCGGAGGACCAGGAATTCCTCTCCCCGGGGATGGCCGTGCTCATCGAAGGCGCTGCCGGCGTCGAAACGCACGATGGTGGTGAGGCGGGGAGGGTCGCCGTCCACGAGCTCGAGGCGCTTGCGCCACACCCCGGCCGCCGGCGACGGCTGCCACGCCATGGTGGCGGTGGCGAGGGCCACGGGGCGGGTGAAGTCGCCATTGATGTCGGGCTCGCGGTCGTCTTCCGCGAAGGCCTTTTCCCGGCCCCGCGGGCCGGATGGGGACGCTGCGTATTGTGCCTTCATAGGAGGACCATGGAATGGGGGCCTGGATGCCCGCCGCCACCACCGGGCGGGCGCCAGCCGACGGGCCACCAAAGAGTATCCCCGCCCCCCCGCCCAACACAAACCCAACCCGCCCCCCGAAGTCTCAAGGGACCAAGGACAAAGGACCAGGGCCAGGGACCAGGGGCCAGGGACCAGGGACCAGGGGCCAGGGACCAGGGGCCAGGGGCCAGGGGCCAGGGGCCAGGGATCAGGGCCAGGGGCCAGGGAACAGGGGCCAGGGACCAGGGGCCAGGGGCCGGGGACCAGGGGCCAGGGGCCGGGGATCAGGGCCAGGGGCCAGGGAACAGGGGCCAGGGACCAAGGACAAAGGACAAAGGACAAAGGACAAAGGACAAAGGACAAAGGACAAAGGACAAAGGACAAAGGACCAAGGACAAAGCACAAAGGACCAAGGACAAAGGACAAAGCACAAAGCCCCGGTTCTTCGGCACCACCCCGTCATGTTAGCTTCCATGGCCCACCCGCGAGGGAGATACGCCGGCCCCGCCGGCACGGGAGCCCTGACGATGCGAAATCTGCTGCCGTTGTTCCTGCTGTTCGTCCTCTCCGTGGGGCCGGCCGCGGCGGCCTACGTGGAGGTGACCCTGCTGGGCACCGGCACGCCGCGGCCGGATCCCCAACGTTTCGGTGCGGCCACCGTGGTGGAGGCGGGTGGGCGCTACTTCCTGTTCGACGCCGGCCGCGGGGTCACGGTGCGCCTGCGCCAGGCAGGGGTGCCCCTGGAGCGGGTCCGCCGGGTCTTCCTGACCCATCTGCACTCGGACCACATCACGGGCCTGGCGGATCTGTGGCTCACGGGCTGGATCTGGGGGCGCCCGGGGCCCCTGGAACTGTACGGGCCGGCCGGAGTGGGTGAGCTGGCGCGCCACCTGGAGGCCGCCCACGGTGCGGATATCGGCTATCGCACGGGCTATACGGGCCTCGACGGGGCGGCGGCCTCCATGGGGGCCACGGAACTGGAGGGTGAGGGGGTGGTCTACGACGAGGACGGCGTGCGCATCGTCGCCTTCACCGTGGACCACGGACCGGTGAAGCCCGCCTACGGTTATCGCCTGGAGTTTCGCGACCGCGTGGTGGTGATCTCCGGCGACACCACCTACTCGTCCAACCTGGTGGAGCATGCCCGGGGGGCGGACCTGCTGGTGCACGAGATAGCGGCGGCGGACGCCGACCTGCTGGCCCGCAATCCCCGGCTGGGCCGGGTCATGGCCTACCACACCGACCCGCAGCAGATGCGCCGGGTGCTGGCCGATGCCCGGCCGCGGGCCACGGTGCTCAACCACGTGCTGGAGCTCGGGCTGGGTGCCCGCCGGGCCCTGGACGCCCTGCTCGAGGACCACCCGGACACCCTCCACCTGGGGCAGGACCTGCTGCGCGTCGGCGTGGGTGAAACCATCCGGGTCATCCCGCCGCCCCGCGGGCCGTCGGCGCCCCATCCTTGATATGCACCCCATGTGGGCTAGGGTTAAAGTGAAAATCGCGCAGCGACACCTTTGGACTCCCTCTCCCCCTGGGAGAGGGCCGGGGTGAGGGACGGACATGGCGCACCTTTCATCCTTCGGGGTGGCCTCGCGCCATGTCCGTTAGGCTATCCCCAACGCCACGGCACCGTCAGGGACCATGGATAAAGCAAGCTTCGTATTCCACGGCCTGTTTCCCGACGTCCGCGAGTCCGTTCACGACTACAGGCCGGTGGCCAAGGTGGTGTTCGACGTGGAGTTCCTGGGCCGCTTCCACTCCCACCTGATGGCGGATATCGAGTTCATGGAGGAGGCGGAGGAGCGCTACTTCGAGGTGCGTGCCCACCTGCCCTTCGAGTGCGCCGATTTCCCCGATGCCGCGGTCCAGTACTATCTTTTCATCCTCGGGCCCCGCAGCGAGGAGGTGACCCACAGCGGCCCCAAGGGCCGGACCATCCTCACCCACAACGTCATGCGTGGGGAGTGGGCCGTCGACCTGGAGGCCCGGGAGTTCTAGACCCAGTACCACTGACCGCCCCCCGGTTGCCGGCCTTCGCGCCGCGTCGCGGTACCAGACACCCGGAGGCGCCATCCCCGGCGGTGCGTCCATCCCTCCTCACGGTCGGTCGAGCATGGCCTTCAGCCCCCCTTCGAAGGGCGGCCAGGAGCCCCCGGGCGTTGAAGCGCCGCGCGGCGGTGCGCACGGGCACCGGCAGCCCCCGGAGGTAACCGGCGCAGGACTCGGGTGCGGCGCGCTCCAGCAGGGCGGCCCCCGGGATCCGCTGAAGGTGGACGTCGGGTTCCTGCATCTGAATTCCTCGTGGTCGCGGACCGCGGCGCCGGCGCGGGGCCGGGGGCGGTCTGGTTATACTCCCCCCCATACCCTGACAAGAGGAACCGCCGTGTTACCGAATCTGGACCCTACCGAAGCCCGCGTCATCGGCTGCCTGATGGAGAAATCCGTGGTCACGCCGGACCAGTACCCCCTGACCCTCAATGCCCTCACCAACGCCTGCAACCAGAAGTCCGCGCGGGACCCGGTGATGTCCCTGGACCCGGGGGTGGTCCAGCATACCGCCCGCGGCCTGCGGGACAAGAACCTCGTGCACATCGAGGAAAACTTCAAGACCGGGCAGGAGAAGTACAAGCAGCGCCTGTGCAACACCACCTACAACGATTTCCAATTCGATGCCGCCCAGTTCGCCATCGTCTGCCTGCTCCTGCTGCGCGGGCCCCAGACCCCGGGGGAGTTGCGGGCCCGCAGCGGGCGTCTCCACACCTTCGCCCATAACGAGGAGGTGGTGGACGCCCTGAATGGGCTCATGGCGGAGGACGAGGGCCCCGCCGTGGTGGTGCGCCTGCCGCGCACGGCGGGCCGCAAGGATTCGGAGTACATGCATCTCTTCGGCGGCCCGGTGGACGTGGAGGCCCGTGCCCGGGAGGTGGCCACGGCCCCGTCCGCCGGCGGGTCCCGGCGGACAGAGCTGGCGGAGCTGGTGGAGCGGGTGGAGCGCCTGGAGGCCGAGGTGGAGGCCCTGAAGGACCGGCTCGAGGGCCCTGAAGGCCCGCAGTAAACATCGCTTGTCGGCCATCCATGGCCAACCATCGCCATGCAGGCCGAAGACGCCGTTTTCGCCTTGCTGCATCGTTCAGGGCATCCGCCTGCCCCCTCGACCGGGCCCTTCAGGACACCGAGGCCAGATACTGGAGGATCAATACCGTCGCCATCACCGCCAGCAGCCGGCGCAGCCAGCGCCGGTAGGTGGCGGCGCTGATGCGGTCCCGCAGGGCCATGCCCGCCAGCAATGCCGTGAGGGCCGCCAGGGCCAGGGGCGCGGTGGTGACCGCGGCCCCCGCCGTGAGGAGCCCCGCCTGGCCGAATACGCCAATCTGGGTCAGCTTGGCGGTGAGGAAGCACATGTTGAACACCTGGACGGTGGCCCGGGTATCGGCCTGGAGCTGCAGGAACATGATGATGAGCACCGGTACCATCACATTCGCCGAGCCCCCCATGAAGCCGGCCACGGTGCCGAACCCCGCCATGGCCGCCCAGGGCCGGCGCACCAGCCACCCCAGGTCGACGGCGGCGAAGCGCTCGGCGTTGAGGTACAGGAGCACCAGGCCGGCCAGCACCAGCCGGAAGGGGTCGGGATCGCCCGTGACGATGAGGGAGGAGCCCGCCAGGCTGCCCAGGGCCACGAAGACCGCCAGGGGCCAGTAGCGCCCCACGCTGTCCCGCCAGCGCCCGCCCCGGGCGATGCTCACCACGTTCACCACCACCGTGGGCAGCAGGGTGATGAGGATGGCGCTGCGCACGTCCGTCAGCAGGGCCAGCAGGGGAGTGGCCACCATGGGGAAGCCGAGGCCCAGGGTGCCGTGCACCAGGCCGGCGAACAGCACGATAGCCAGCAGGGCCAGGTAGAGGGCGATGGTGATGTCCGGCAGGCCAGGCATGGCAAAGGGGTACCCGCTCGTGAAGGGCCGTGGTGCCGGCGTCCGGCGGGCGCCATGGCCCGGGCCCGGTCTGCACCGATGATGCCGCCGGCCCCCGGCCGATGCAAAGGCACGGTTGCCGGCCGCCCTGGGGGGTGATGACGCTCCCCTCAGGTTGATCGAGCCTGGATTGGGCCCCGCGCCGCCGGGGCTGCTAAGGTGGGATCCTTGCCGCCAGGCCGGGCCGCAGGCCCCCGGCGTGAAATCCGCCCGTGTGAAAGCCACCAGTGTGAATTCCATGATAGAAGTGACCGGGCTGGAGATGGGCTACGCCATGGAAGAAGAATCGGTGACGGTGCTCTCCCGGGTCCACCTGTCCATCGCCGCCGGCGACCGCGTCGCCCTGGTGGGGCCGTCGGGCTCCGGCAAGACCACCCTGCTGCTGTTGCTGGCGGGCCTGGAACAGCCCCTTGGGGGCACCATCGAGCTGGATGGCGTGGCCCTGGCGTCCCTCGATGCCGACGCCCTGGCGGACCTGCGCAGCGCCGCCGTGGGCATCATATTCCAGTCCTTCCACCTGGTACCCAGCCTCACCGCCGTGGGCAACGTGGCCCTGCCCCTGGAGATCGCCGGCGCCGACCATGCCCGGGAGCGGGCGCGGGACATGCTGGGGCGGGTGGGGCTGGCCCACCGGGGACGTCACTTTCCCATGCAGCTGTCGGGCGGCGAGCAACAGCGGGTGGCCATCGCCCGGGCGCTGGTCCACCGCCCCCGGCTGGTGCTGGCGGACGAGCCCACGGGCAATCTGGACGGCCGCACCGGCGAGCGCATCATCGAGCTGCTGTTCGGCCTGGCGGACGACCACGCCACCACCCTGGTCCTTGCCACCCACGACCACCACATCGCCCGGCGCTGTTCCCGGGTGCTGCACGTCGCCGGGGGCCGGCTGACGGAAGGTACTCCCCATGCCCTTCCTGATTGACCTGGCGTGGCGGGACCTGAAGGCGGGGTCCCGCGCCCTGTGGGTGTTCTGCGCCTGCATCGCCCTGGGGGTCTGCCTGGTGGCGGCCACCGGCGGCCTGTACGGGCTCATCGGCGATGCCCTGCAGCGGGACGTGCGGGCCCTCATGGGCGGGGATGTGGAGATCGATGCCCGTGGGCCGTTGCCGGAGGAGGTGCTGGCGTGGCTCCATGACCATGGCACGGTGTCCACCGTCATCGAGCTGGATACCATGCTGGGGACCCCGGGGGGCGACTTCCGGCGGGTGGAGCTGCAGGTGGTGGACGCGGCCTATCCCCTGTACGGCGAGCTGGAACTGGACCCCGTGCCGGACCTGGCCACGGCCACCGGCCTGGTCCGCGGCCGGTGGGGGGCGGCGCTGGATGGGGACCTCGCCGGGCGCCTGGGGCTGGCGGTGGGGGACGAGGTGCATATCGGTACCCTCACCCTGACCCTGCGGGCCCTCATCCGCGAGCAGCCGGACCGCAAGCTGCGGGCCGACTGGCGGGGCGCCCCCGTCCTCGTGGCCCCGGGGGCCCTGGATGCCTCCGGGCTGGTGCAGCCGGCCAGCCGCGTGGAGTACGAATACCGCATCCGCACCGAGGCGGCCCCCGACGAGTGGCGGGAGGGCTTCCTGACGGCCTTCCCCGACGGCCCCTGGGAGGTGCGCACCTTCGAGGACCGCAGTGAGCGCATCGCCCGGCGCCTGGACCAGCTGGCGTCCGCATTCCTCATCATCGGCCTCTCCACCCTGTTCATCGGCGGCCTCGGGGTGTTCAACAGCATCCACGCCTACCTCCAGGGCAGGCTCGTCACCATCGCCACCCTGCGCGCCCTCGGGCTGCGTAACCGCCGGCTGGCGGCGGTCTATCTGCTGCAGGTGGCCATCCTGAGCGGTGGCTCCAGCCTGGTGGGCGGCGTGGCGGGCTTCGCCCTGGCCATGGCGGGGGCCGCGGTGGTGGCCGCCCAGCTGTCCCTGGCCACCGCCGCGGCCAGCCTCGCCGCACCCCTGGCCATGGCCCTGGCCTTCGGTCTGCTCACCGCCTTCGCCTTCGCCCTGCCGGCCATCGGCCGGGCCCTGTCCGTCAGCGCCGCCGATCTGTTCCGCGACATCGCCGGCGCCGCCACCGCGACCCCCCGGGGGTGGTGGCTGGCGACCCTGGTGACGGCCCTGGTGCTGGCCGCCCTGGTGCTGCTGGCCCTGCCGGATACCCTGCTGGCCCTCGGTTTCATGGTGGTGGCGGCCGTGGTGCTGGGGGTGCTGGAGCTGATGGTGCGGGGCCTGCGGCGCCTGGCCCTGGGCCTCCAGGACCATCCGGCCCTGGGGCCGCGTTTCGCCCTGCGCCTCGCCATGGCCAACCTCCATCGCCCCGGCTCGCCCCTGCGCACCTCCCTGCTGTCCCTGGGCTCGGCCCTGACCCTGGTGGTGGTGTGTGCCCTGGTGGTGGGGGCCCTGGGGCGGGCCATCAACGACACCATCCCCCGCACGGCGCCGGCCCTGGTGCTCTACGACGTCTCCAGCCACCAGCTGCCGGCGGTGGCGGCGGCCATCGAGGACGCCGCGGGAGCGGCCCGGGTGGAGACGGCGCCCCTGGTCCTCGGCCGGTTGAGCCACGTCAACGGCGAGGCCCTCGCCGCCAGCGCCGACACCCAACGGCGGCAGGAGGCCCGGGACGAGCACAAGCTGAGCTACCGCGGCGCCAACATGGACGGCGTGACCATCCGGCGCGGCGCCTGGTGGTCCGGGAGTGCCGGCGGCGGCGCGCGGGTGGTGATGGAGGACCGGGAGGCCGACCAGCTGGGCCTCGAGGTGGGCGATCGCCTGCGCTTCGCCATCGCCGGCCAGACCCTGGATGCGGAGCTGGTGGGGATCTACTCCCAGCAGGGGATGCGCACGCGGTTCTGGTTCGAGGCCCTGTTCTCCGACGGCGCCCTCGACCCCTTCATCCACCGTCACGTGGGGGCGGCCTACATGGACCCGGCGGCGGCCGTGGCGGCCCAGGGGCGGGTGGCCGCGGTGGCGCCCAATGTGGTTACCGTGCGCACCGCCGCCCTGCTGGAGACCGCCCGCCACCTGCTGGGCCGGGCCCTGGCGGGGCTGGCGGTAGTGGCCGGCGTGAGCCTGGCGGTGAGCCTCCTGGTGCTCACCGCCGTCATGGCCACCACCCGCACCCGCCAAGTCTACGACGGCGCCATCCTCCATGCCCTGGGGGCGCGCCTCGGGGTCATCCGCAGCAGCCTGCGCCTGGAGTACCTGCTCCTCGCCGGCATCACCTCGGCCTTCGCCGTGGTGGTGGGGGGCGCCATCGCCCTGCCTCTGCTCGCCTATCGTCTCAAGCTGCCCGCCGCCGACCTGCTGTGGCTCGGCGCCGTCACCGCCCTCGCCGTCAGCGGCCTCAGCCTGGCCCTGGGCGCCCGGGTGCTGCTGCGCCGCTCGGGGCTCAGTCCGGCCGTGCTGCTGCGCAGCGGCGGTTAGGAAAGCGCTGATTTATTCAGCGCTTTCCGTATGGTCAATGGGTGAGCCGGTTCCAGGGCGAGGTCCGTTGGACCTTGTCCCCGGCGAACGGGCAAGCCAGGGAAGGCTTGCCCCGGTCTCGCCCGCGGCGCAGGACAGCGCCGCGTGGCGAGGACCATCGCATCAATCACGCAAGTGATTGAATGCGAGAGCTGAGCCCGGGCATGTACCGGGCTCAGCGTGGCTGATTTAATCCTGGACGGATTAAATCAGCATTTCCTTAGAAGGCCCGCCGGCTCCGGGCCGGTGGGGCCGTGCGCCGGGACCTGGCCGTAGTAGTACGCCTGTCGCCCCGGGGTGGATTGGGTTAGGTTCCCGTCCCCAACCAGAACTGACGAAGGGGAAAGACATGAGTGATCGCATAATCATGCGGGTCGGCGAGTGCCTGGTGGCCGGCGGGCCTCCCGGCACGGCGGCGGAGCCCGAGGTGGCCATCGGCGAGATGGACGGCCCCATGGGCACCGCCTTCGGCAACCTGCTGGGCGACCAGGTGAAGGGCCACTCCCGGGTGCTGGCCATCATGAACACCGACGTCATGGTGCGACCGGCCACCCTGATGGTGAGCAAGGTGACCGTCAAGGACAGCCGCTACACCAATATCCTCATGGGCACGGTGCAGGGCGCCATCGCCAACGGGGTGCTGGACGCCGTGCGCAACGGCGACATCCCGCGGGACAAGGTCAACGACCTCGGTATCATCGTCTCGGTGTGGCTCAACCCCAGCGTGGTGGAGACCGACGATCTGGACCATAAGATCCTGTTCGATATCCACCGCGAGGCCACCGCCAAGGCCATCCACAAGGCCATGGCCCACGAGCCTTCCATCGACTGGTTGCTGGAGCACCAGGACGAGCTGGTCCACAAGTACTACCAGATGGGCCTGGAAGGGAAGATCTGAGGCGCGGGCCGGGGGGCACTGCCCACCCGCCGGGCAGGTGGGATGGGGTAATCTGGGGCCATGGATGTGCTCCGCAAGCTTGCCGGGCGGCAGGGCCGCCCTCCCCAGGTGCCCGCTTGACCGGGCGTCTGCTGTGGGCCGGGATCTTTGTCGCCGTCCTCGCCTGGTCCGCCATCGAGCCCAGGGACAGGCTGACCTGGTTTCTGGAGGCCGCGCCCGCCGTCATGGGGGCGGCGGTGCTGGCCCTCAGCTACCGGCGTTATCCCCTGACGCCGCTGGTCTACGGCCTCATCCTGGTCCACTGCGTGATCCTCATGGTGGGGGCGCACTACACCTACGCCGAGGTCCCCCTCTTCGATACCCTGGCGGAGCTGACGGGCTCGACGCGCAACAACTACGACAAGCTGGGGCATTTCGCCCAGGGCTTCGTACCGGCCCTCATCGCCCGGGAGATCCTGGTGCGCAACGCCGTCATTCCCGCCGCCGCCTGGCGCAATTTCTTCATCGTGTGCTTCTGCCTCGCCTTCAGTGCCTTCTATGAGCTCATCGAGTGGTGGGTGGCCCTGGCCTCGGACGAGGCCGCCGACGCCTTCCTCGGCACCCAGGGCTACCTCTGGGATACCCAGTCGGACATGGCCCTGGCCCTGGCGGGGGCCATCATCGCCCTGCCGCTTCTCGGCCGGCTGCACGACCGGCAGATGGCGACGACGCCCTGGCGGGTCGGGCGCCAGGGCTTCCGTCCCCGTGGATGATGGGCCGAACACCGCGAAGGCCCGGCGACGACCCCCGCGTAGCATCCGGCTCCGTTATACTGCCCGGACCGGGAAACGGTGTCAGGAACCTTTTTTTAACAAAAAGGGCGCGTTGCACGTTGCACGCCCGTAAAGGCGGCCGGAAAAGCGAGCGCAGCGAGTAATTCACAGCCGGCAAACCCCGGCCACCCCGCCCGATTCTGCTTCGGCTCCGTTATACTGCCCGCCGAATCCTTGGAAGCGGCCGGTGGCGATGACAAAGGTTGACGTGGTGGTGGTGGGCGGTGGCCTCGGTGGCCTCTACAGCGCCTATGGGCTGGCCGCGGCCGGCTTGTCCTGCGTCGTGCTGGAGGCCACGGAGCGCCTCGGTGGCCGCATCCTGTCCCTGCCCGTCGCGGACGCGGCCCCCCTCGGCGTCGATCTCGGCCCCACCTGGTTCTGGCCTCATCAGCGGCGGATGCAGGACCTGCTGGCGGAACTCCGCATTCCCTGGTTCGAGCAGTACATAGAGGGCGATGCCCTCTACCAGATGGAGCCCGGGATGGCGACCCAGCGCTTCCCGGGTGCCGGGGCCATGGCGGCCTATCGGGTGCGGGGAGGCCTCCAGCGCCTGGTGGACGCCCTCGCCGCCAGCCTGGATCCCGGCTCCGTACGTCTCGGTCACCCCGTGACTATCCTGGAGCGCGAGGGCGGGCTGTGGCGGGTCGGAGACGGGGCGGGCCATTTTACCTTCGAGGCCCCCCATCTCATCCTGGCGGCTCCCCCCCGCTTGCTGCTGGAGCGCCTGCCCCTGGCCCGGTGGCTGCCCGCCGGGCTGTCGGAGCGGCTGGCCGCCACCCCCACGTGGATGGCCGGCCAGGCGAAGTTCGTCGCCACCTACCGCCGGCCCTTCTGGCGTGCCGCCGGCCTCGCCGGTGATGCCTTCAGCCGGGTGGGGCCCCTGGTGCAGATCCACGACGCCTCGGCAGACCGGGAGGCCGGTCCCGCCCTGTTCGGTTTCGTGGGGCTGCCGGCGGCGGTACGGGCGGGCCATGACGAGGAGGACTTCAAGGCCCTCTGTCTGCATCAACTGGCGGGGCTCTTCGGCGACCACGCCCTGGATACGGTGAACACCTACCTCAAGGATTGGGCGCAGGACCCCTGGGTGGCCACCCCGCGGGATGCCATGGAGCCGTCCATGCATCCGGAACTGGACCTCGGGCCCTACCGCGACGCCCTGGCGGCCCTGGGGCTGGGCTTCGCCGCCACCGAAGCGGCGCCCATGGAGGGTGGGCTCCTCGAAGGCGCGCTGGTGGCCGCCGAGCTGGCCGTGGCGGACATCGTGGCCGCCCATGGCCCCTCGCCGGTTCAGGCACGGCAGCCGGCCGCGGGGCCCTGAGGGAACGCCCGCACCCCGGGGACGGTCGTAAGGGCTTTGGATAGGGGGTTGAGGCGGCCCACGTCCCGCCTCGGACAGGAGACGCGACAGCGATGGCAAAAAAGATAGCGATTACCTTCGGGGTCCTGGTGGCACTGCTGGGTGGCGCCTTCATCTTTACGGTGGTGGCGGTGAAGCCCCTCTCCACCGACCTTTCGGCAGTGGGCCAGGGCAAGCCGGCGCTGGTACTCGCCTATGAGAACTATTCGCCGGCCGGGGCGGCGGCCCTCGAACGCCTTCGCCACATCAAGGGCGATTACGAAGAGTACGTCGATTTTCTGGTGGCCGATCTGGGTACGCCCCAGGGCCGGACATTCGCCGACCGCCACAACATCGACAACGGCGTGGCCGTCTTCCTGAGGCAGGATGGCAGGCCGCTGCGGGTCACCGGCATTCCCGCGGACGAAGAGGAACTGCGCCGCCGCCTGGATGGCAAGCTGGTGGAGGTCGGCGGCCTCCAGGGACGGGCCATCCTGCGGTGAGTCCATGGCGCCACGGACTCACGGCCGGTGGCCATTCCACCAGGGCAACAACGCAAGCCTGACCCCGGGAATGACGTGGGTGCCTGAAAGCGTGGATCGGGGCATGCGGTCCCCAGGGAAAATACCCGTGACGTCCTGACGGAGGTGCCCATGAATGACCACAGCCGGCGGCTGGAACTCTCCCTGCTTTTTCTGCGCCTGACCGTGTTCCTGGTCATGTTCATGTGGACCCTGGACAAGTTCGTCAACCCCGGCCATGCCGCGGCCGTGTTCGAGAGCTTCTACCGCATCCCGGGCCTCGAGGCGGCGGTGTTATACGGCATCGGCGCGGCGGAGATGGTGTTACTGGCGCTCTTCGTCAGCGGGGTCCTCAAGACCTACACCTACGGCGCGGTCCTGGTGCTCCACGGTATCTCCACCCTGTCCTCCTTCAAGCAATATCTCGCGCCCTTCGACCACCTGCTGTTCTTCGCGGCATGGCCCATGCTGGCGGCCTGCTTCGCCCTGTTCGTGCTGCGGGACCACGACCGCCTGTTGAGCCTGGGTAAGGCCCATGCCCCCGCTGCCGGTCCCTGAGGAGGTGTATTCAAGCCCGGCTGTTCGCGGGCAAGCCCGCTCCTACGGGGGCCGGGGAGGGTCTCCCTGTAGGAGCGCCCTTGGGCGCGAACGGTCCACGACTCTCGTCTTCCGATAACGCAACAACTCAAGCCTGACCCGGGCTTGTTCGCGGGCAAGCCCGCTCCTACGAGGCCGGGGGATGGCCCCCGTAGGAGCGCCCTTGGGCGCGAATGGTCCACGACTCTCGTCTTCCGATAACGCAACAACTCAAGCCTGACCCGGGCTTTGATGGGGCGGTGGCGGGTCTTCGCCCGCGGATGTCCAGCCGCCGCGAAGGGCGCCTGGCGCAGCGGGTAATCCCCGCCAAGCCAGGCCGGTCGGGGGAAAGGGGGAGTAGAGGGGCTGGTGGCGATGGGTCGGACGGGGTCCGGTGAACCTTGCCGCCGGTGGTCCGGCAAACCACGGCCCGCCCACCCCGGTCTCGTCCGCGGCACAGGAGAGGGCCGCGGAGTGAGCACCGCCCCACTCGTTGCGCAAGGTCCCGGGATGCGAAAGCCCGGCCCCTGGGTGAGCCGGGCCGGGCACTACTGCTGGTCCAGGAAGGATTAGACGGGTGTCTCCCTAGTGGCCGCTGGCGTTCACGCCGTCTTTGGCGTGGTACTGCAGGAACTTCAGGACCAGGCGATTCTGTTCCTTGTCGAGCTGGCTGAAGCGCTCCATGGATTTGAGCTGTCCGATCCACTGGTTGGCCGTGAAGTGGCCCGGTGAATGGGCCGTATGGCAACTCGCGCAGTCGTTCTGATAGAGGGAGCTTGCGTACTGCCAGACCGGAGCGATGTCGCCTGTAACGTTCTTCACGGGTAGCCAGATGTCCAGGGCAACGGGCATCCAGGTCTGGCCGGTGATCTCCTCCACCTCTGGTTCGCCGGTGGTGGCGTGCTCAATGGTCGGCTTGGCCATGATGGCAGTCAGGATGCGCTGGCCCTTGGCGCCGTAGATGACACTGCCTTGCCCCGCTTGCTGCCATCCTTCGACGGTGGCAAGCAGCCAGTCGCCCTCGCGCAGCTTGATGTGCAGGCGCGTGGCTGGAAGCAGCTGGCCGGCGGCCTTTTTGACTTCCTTGTCCAGAAAGAAGGGCATGGTCTGCAGGGTCACCCCTTCCTGACCGAGGTCCGTCGATCCGGCATTCTCCTTGAGTACTTCGAGGGCGTCACCCGGGGCCGATTTCACATCGGCCTGGACATCTTCGAGGCCAAAATCGGCCATGAAGATGCCGGCGCCGAGGATGAGGCTCAATGCGAGGCCGGCTGGTCGATTAGTCCAGCACCAGAATCTTTCAGTCATGATTAAGTCCTTGCCGCCACGCCGTGTCGGCCGTCAGCGATTGGTTGGGTTAATGGGTCGGGACACGGAAGAGGATAGCCCGAAGGGGTTAACCAGATTCATCCAAAGTTTAACGCTCGTAGGCGACATATGTTAAGTTTGTTAACGAGCCTTCTGGAAGCCATTGAACTCCAGCCGCCGCGGTGGAGCCCTGACCATGTCCGATAGACCGAGCGTACTTCTCGTGCAGTCCGGTGCTGCCGACCATGAGGAACTGAAGACATTACTGCAGGAGGCGGATATCACCGTTCAGCGGAGCAGCCAGTCCCAACTGGCCGGTCGCCTCGCCCATGGTGCTCAGCCGTCCGTCGTAATTTTCGACACCCCGGTACCCCCCGCGGGGGGAATGACGACGGTGCAGGCGCTTCGGGATGTGTGTACTTCGGGCCTCATCATTCTCTGCGCCAATGCCGATTCGGTAGACTGTATCGTCGGGCTGGAGATGGGCGCAGACGACGTAGTCTGTCGGAACCGAGACCCGCGCGAGATCCTCGCCCGAATCCGCCGCCTGATACAGCGCGCGACGGACCTGCGGAAGGCGAGCACGACCCAGGGCGTCATCAACTTCGCCCATTGGACCTTCGACCTCGACCGCAGGGAGCTGGTGCATCAGGACGGCCGGAATATCCATCTGACCCCCGGTGAATTCAAGCTGCTTGCCGCCCTGGTCACCCAAAAGGGGCGGGTCATGCGGCGTGATCAGTTGCTGGACCACATCAGCGACCGCGATCGGGCGCCCAACGACCGCACGGTGGACGTGCTGCTAAACCGCCTGCGTCATAAGCTCGGGGAGCCAACGGGCGAACCGCGCCACTTGGTCACCGTCCATGGCGTCGGCTACGTATTCCACCCTTAGACTCAATTCCCGGAACCCATCATGACCGCTCCTCTGCTTGACCCCCAAGACCGGGCGTTCCTCTTCGACTGGTTGGCCACCGTATTCCTGCGGGAGCCCGATGCCGCTACCATCGCCCTGTTGCGCGGGGCCGAGGGCAAGGCCTCCCTGGCTGCTGTCGGGGCCGTGCCGGGCCTTGGAGGGGATGCTGTAGCATTGGGCAGGGCACTGGACGCCATTCATGATCGCGAAGGCAACGACTCCGATACCGCCCTGGCTCTGGCCGCACGCTTCGGTACCCTGTTCCTCGGAGCCGGAGGGCCGGACAGTGCCCACCCTTACGCATCGGTGTATCTGGAGAAGCGTACCCATGGGGCGGCAACAGACCGTGTCGCCGCCTTCCTGGCCGCCCACGATCTGGGCGTCGACACCGGCATCCCGGAGCCGGCCGATCATATCGCGGTCGCCCTCGCGGCCCTGGCCGAGTTGTCACGCCGCGAGGTCACCGCCGCTGCAGGGGCCGAAGAAGCCCTCCTGAAGGCCCAGAAAGGCTTCGTGGCCGCCGAGCTAATTCCCTGGGTTGGCTCCTTCTGTGAGCGCGTCGAAGACCAGGACCCCGACGGTTACTACGCCGCGGCGGCCCGAATCACGAGGACGGTCCTGACGACGGCCTACGGGTCCGGTCCGCGTTAACAACCCGATAACAAATCCATCGGCCTGTTCATAATCGAGAGCAAGGGCGTTTACTCCGCTTTAGTATGCTGACGCTCCAATCGCGGATGAGCCCGTTTCAGGCGCCTCCGCCTTATTCGTTACTCAAGGGGAGGAAAACCATGGAATCCGATTCCAAGTCCAATACCGCCGGCAAACAGGTCTCCCGGCGGTCTTTTCTGAAGGGCTCTTCGGCCTTGGCGGGTCTTGCGATGTTCGGCGGTCCGGCGTTGCTGATGAGTTCACGCAGCGTCGCCGCGAAGGACGCCTCGGCAAGCATCCTGTCGGGTTCGCACTGGGGCGTCTTCAAGGCCCAGGTGGAGCAGGGCAAGTTCGTCGCCGCCAAGCCCATCGCCGCCGACAAATTCCCTACGGATATGCTGAACGGTCTGCCCGACCTGCTCTACGACGACAGCCGCATCAAGTATCCGATGGTGCGGGCCGGCTACCTGAAGCACGGCCCCAAGGCCAATGATGAGATGCGCGGGGCGGACGAATTTGTCCGCGTGTCGTGGGAAAAGGCCATAGAACTGATCGCCGAGGAGCTGGAGCGGGTCAAGAAGGCCGACGGCAACGAGGCCATCTTCGGCGGGTCTTACGGCTGGAAAAGCGTGGGCAAGCTGCACAACTGCCGCAACCTCCTCGGTCGCATGCTGAACCTGCATGGCAGCTACATCAACCACACCGGCGACTATTCGACCGGTGCCTCCCAGGTCATCATGCCCCATGTGGTCGGTCGCCTGGAGGTCTATGAGCAGCAGACTGCCTGGCCGGTGGTGGTGGACAACAGCGAACTGGTGGTCCTGTGGGGCGCCAACCCCGCCGTGACAAACAAGATAGACTGGATCCTGGCAGATCACGGTGGTTACGAAGGCTTTGCCGCGCTGAAGAAGAAGGGTACGCGGGTCATCGCCATCGACCCCGTACGCAACGACTCTGCTGACTACCTGGAGGCCGAATGGCTGGCGCCGCGACCGCAGACCGATGTCGCCATGATGCTGGGGATTTGCCATACCCTGGCATCCGAGGGCCTGCACGATGCCGATTTCCTTGACGCCTACACGGTGGGTTACGAGGCATTCGAGGCCTACCTCATGGGCAAGGATGACGGCACCGAGAAGACCGCTGACTGGGCCGCCGCCATCTGTGAGATCCCCGCCGACACCATCCGCGCCCTGGCCCGTGACTTCGCCAAGCACCGCACCATGCTCATGAGCGGCTGGGCCATGCAGCGCATGGACCACGGTGAGCAGGCCCACTGGACCCTCGTCGCCATGGCCAGCATGCTCGGCCAGATCGGCTTGCCGGGCGGAGGCTTCGGCCTCTCCTACCACTACTCCAACGGTGGCACACCCACCGCCGTGTCCCCCATATTGCCGGGCATCACGGCCACCGGCAAGGCCGTCGAAGGCGCGGCCTGGCTGGAGAAGAGCGGCCTGGCCTCCATCCCGCTGGCCCGCATTTCCGATATGCTGCTCAACCCGGGCAAGACCATCGACTTCAATGGCTCGAAAGTCACTTATCCCGATATCAAGCTGATTTACTGGGTCGGCGGCAACCCGTTCTGCCATCACCAGGACACCAACCAGTTGATCAAGGCGTGGCAAAAACCCGAGACGGTCATCGTGCACGAGATCGGCTGGACGCCCACTGCCAAGTTCGCCGATATCGTCCTGCCGGCCACCACATCCTACGAGCGTAACGACATCGAGCAGGGCGGCAGCTATTCCCTGCGCCTGATGGCCGGCATGCACAAGGTCGTCGACCCGATGTTCGAGTCCCGCAGCGATTTCGATATCTTCAACGACATCTCCAGGAAGTTGGGCTACGGCGACGGCTTCGATGAGGGCAAGTCAGAGATGGACTGGATCAAGCAGTTCTACGATGCAGCCCTGAAGCAGGGCCGCGCCCGGGGCGTCGACATGCCCGAGTTCGATGACTTCTGGAATGGCAACGAGCCCCTCGTTTTCGAGCCCGACGAGGCGGGGAAAAACTTCGTGCGCTATGCCGACTTCCGTGAGGAGCCCTTGTTGTCACCATTGGGCACACCTTCGGGCAAGATAGAGATTTACTCCCGCACCATCGAAGCGATGGGCTACGATGATTGCCCGCCACACCCCACCTGGATGGAGCCGGCAGAATGGACCGGGGCGAAGGACGCCAAGTACCCGCTGCATGTCTCCACGACGCACCCACGGCATCGCCTGCACTCCCAGCTCAACAACACCGGTCTGCGCGATAAGTATGCCATCGGTGGCCGCGAGCCCATGGTTATCAACCCGGCTGACGCCAAGGCACGCGGCATCAAAGACGGCGACATCGTCCGCGTATTCAACGATCGGGGCGAGATTCTTTGCGGAGCGAGGGTCTCTGACAGCGTTCGGCCGGGCGTGTTGCAGGTCAGCGAGGGTGGTTGGTACGACCCGGCGAAGCGGGGCGCCATCGGCGCCCTGGACAAGTACGGCAACATCAACGTGCTGGCCATAGACAAGGGGACTTCCAAGCTGGCTCAGGGCAACTGTGGCCATACGGTGGTGGGGGATGTGGAGAAATACACCGGCAAGCTGCCTGCGGTGACGGCCTTCAACCCGCCGCCAGTTCAGAGTTAAGTCGGGTCGACGAGCAGGGACGGCATCGCCGGGTCACTCGACCCGGCGATGCTCAAGGGATGGATGAGGGACCCGGGATATCGATGACCCCGGACCAATTGCCGGATTGCCGTCCACATAATCCACGGCGGCGAGCAGATGGCCCCTGTGTCCGCAGGGAATGAGTTGGAACGCTCTTACTCGGCCTTCTCGCGCAGCTTGTCGCCGGCCTCTTCCACCTTCTCCGCGGTCTCCTCGGCGGCCTCGCTGGTGGCCTCCTGGGCCTCTTCGGCCATCTCATCGATCTCTTCGCCCGCCTCCTCGGCGGGGCCTTGTTCCTCGCAACCGGCGAGGGTGAGGAGCAGGGCGCCGGTGACTGCGATGACGTAATGCTTGAACAACATATGGAACTCCTGCGGGCTCATGCCCGGGTTTGACGGTGAATCGGTTGGCGGGGACGGCGTTGGCTAGGCCGCCGCCCCGCGCCGGCTTGCTGGGAAGGCCGTGGGGGCCCTGCCAGGCGGTGCGTCCGCATCTATAGTGGCCGGCGGCCGGTGATGAACAACACGACGGCCACCACCAGCCCTACCACGAACAGGATCCAGGCGATGTCGGTGGCGACGCCCGCCACCCCACTGAGGCCCAGGGCCCCCGCGATGAGGGCAACAACAAGAAATACCAAAGCCCACGAAAGCATGGTTCATCTCCTCTGATTGGCGAGCGCACGGGGCGTTCACGGGTGATCTCCTGCGTTCCTCCATGGCCTCGCCGCCACCTTCTACCCCGGACAGGAGAAAGGTGTGGCGATGAGGGTTGGATAGGGGCATTTGCCCGCCGATTGGTGCATATGAGCCGATTTCACAGCAAGGAACCGGTCAAAGATTCAACAGCCCCACGACACCCACGACGATGAGGTAGAAGGCGACGATGTAGCTGAGCAGGCGCGGAACGATGAGGATCGCGATGCCGGCTACCAGGGCCAGGATGGAGGAAATGTCGACGGAGATAGTGGTCATAATGGGTTCCTTCGGGTTGCTGGGCTTCAGTTCTTTATTCACCCCTCGCAAACACCGGGCCAGATCGCCGGCTCTTGAGCCGACCCAAGGACCCCAGCCCGACCCTGCTCCTTGATTACCGGCCGAAATGTGACCACAATTTGATTTAAAAATAAGTAAAAGGGGTCATACATGCCGGTTTCCATACGCGAGTTCAAGGCGCACTTGTCGCGCTACCTGGCCGAGGCACGGGCAGGACGGCCGGTGGAGATCAGTTCCCACCGCAAGGTGGTGGCCCGGGTGACGGGCGTGCCCGAGGGGGCCGGTTCGGGCCTTGCCCACCTCATCGCCTCGGGTGCGGCCACCTGGGAAGGGGGAAAGCCGCGGGGCGACCATATCGAACTCGACGGCTCCGGGGGCGGGGTGTCGGCGCTGGTGCTGGAGCAGCGTGGGTGATCCTTTACTGTGATACCTCGGCGCTGGTGAAGCTCTATATCTCGGAGACCCATGCCCGGACGGTCAAGGCGCTGGTGGAGGAGGCGGAGG